>JAOPZV010000196.1 GCA_025963935.1 Solirubrobacterales bacterium | reverse complement strand
AATCCGACCTCGACCTCCACGGTGGGGTTGCCACGGCTGTCGAGGATCTGCCGGGCGTGGACTCGCTCGATCTGGCTCATACGGCAGCCCTCCCTGTCACTGGCCTGCACCCGCGGGCGAGGCCCGGCTTCCAGTTCGTCGCGGTGAGCGAGCGCCGCGCGATGCCCGCTGACACCCGGCCTAGGGCGCTGCGGTGGACGTCGTGCCCGTTTTCGGGGCTTTGTACTGCTTGCAGTTCGCGACAACAAAGGCCGAGCGGCAGTCCGTTTTGGCTTTCCACCTGTCTTTGAATTCTTTGACGAACTTGGCCAGCACGGCGCGCTGCTGCGTTGCGTTGAGCTGCGCTTTGATCGACTGCTGCGCCTGGGCGAGACTCTGCTGGGTTGCCGGCGTGACGGTCTTGACTTCGTAGATGTAGTAGCCGAACGCGGTTTTCACCGGGCCGCTCAGCTTGTTCGCGGCGGCTGCGAAGAGCGCCTGGTCGAGGCCAGCCGGCTCCTGCCCTTTCTGAACTTCGTTCAGCGCGCCGCCGGCGACCTTGCTGGCGGGGTCGATCGACACGCGCTTGGCAACGCTCGCGAACGTCTTGCCCGATTCGATTTCCTTCTTGGCGGCCTTGGCCTGCGCTTCGGTTTTGACCTGGATGATCAGAACGTTGCGCTTTTCCGGCGAGTTGTAGCGCGACTTGTTTTCGTTGTAGTACTTGTCGATCTGCGCCTGCGAGACTTTCGTCTTTTCCTTCAGGATCTTCTGCTGGATTTTCGTCGACAGCAGGTTCAGCTTCACGCGCAGCAGCAGGTCGGAGACGCTCTGGCCGGAGGTGGTGAGGAATTTTTCGAATTCCGCCGCCTTGGGGAACTGCTGGGCCTTGATCGTTTCGAACTGCTTCTTGACTTCCTTGTCGCTCACCTTGACGCCGAGCGAGTTCGCTTCCCCGATCACCCACTGCGAGGAGATCAGGAAGCCGAGCACCTGTTGGAGCAGGCTTTTGTACTGCGATTCGCACTGCCGCTTGAGCTGTTCGGCCGTGAGTTTTTTGTTTTCCGAGATTTCTTTGAAGTGGGCGATGCACGCCGTGTACGCGGGCGGGTCAGGCGCGACTGGGTTTTTCGCGAAGACCCCGCTCGCGCCCGATACGGCGGCGATCTGCATCCAGTGTTTGAACGCCGGTTTGGTGATCGGCGTTCCACCGACCGACACGACCGCGTTCGCAGGTATGCCGCCGCTGCCACCGCAGGCCGCCAGGCCAACCAGGGCAAATAAAACGGCGCCTCGCGCCGGGATGAGGCGAACCTTCTTTCTCACGACGCGGGCACTCTAGCGGAAAGCTCCTTCGTTGTCCTTAACGAGTTTCTAACGAGTTGCTAAGCGGCCTCGCGCATCACGGCGAGCAGGGCGTCCGCGGCCCTGACAACGCTCGGGAACCGTTCGATCCCGTCCTTTGGAACGCGAACCGAGACCTGCGAGCGCCCGGATTCGTAGAGCGCGTCGGGCAGCTCCTCGCGCAGCCGCCGCGCCCGCGCGGAGTCCAACTCGATCGGCACCACGGCCAGGCGGTCTCCGCGGAAGCTGACGGTCCGCGCTCCGGCCTCGCCGAACTTGATCCGCGCGCGCTGCAGCGAAAGGAGGTTCTCGAGTGGCTCGGGCACCGGCCCGAAGCGGTCCTCCAGCTCCTCGCGCAGGCGCTCGACGTCTGCCACCTCGCGCGCCTCAGCCACCCGGCGGTGCACGTCGATCTTGGCCTGCTCGTAGGGAATGTAGTCGGCGGGGACGTACGCGTCGACGTTCACGTCGAGCCGCACCGGCTCGGTCAGCTGCTCGTCCTCGGCGGCCGGCTCGGCCGCCCTCACTGCCTCATCGAGCATCTGCATGTAGAGCTCGAAGCCGAGCGCTGCGACGTGTCCCGACTGCTCGTCGCCGAGCAGGTTGCCGGCGCCACGTATCTCGAGATCGCGCATCGCGACCTTGAACCCGGCGCCGAGCTCGGTGTAGTCGCTGAGCGCCGAGAGGCGCTGGGCGGCCTCGGCCGTCAGCGCGGCCGCGGAGTCATAGAGCAGGTATGCGTAGGCGCGCTCACGGCTTCGCCCGACTCGCCCGCGTATCTGGTAGAGCTGCGCCAGGCCGAACGTGTCGGCGTGCTCGACGATCAGCGTGTTTGCCTGCGGGATGTCCAGCCCCGACTCGATGATCGACGTGCAGACCAGCACCTCGGCGCCCCCCCGCAGGTAATCCATCATCACGGCCTCCAGTTCGCCCTCGGCCATCTGCCCGTGCGCGACGGCGAAGCGGACGCCGGGACACAGCGCGCGCAGGCGCTCGGCCGTCTCGTCGATCGACTCGACGCGGTTGTGCAGGAAGAACGCCTGCCCGCCCCGCTCGTGCTCGCGCATGATCGCCTGCCGGACGAGCTCCTCCTCGTACTCGCCGACGTACGTCTTCACCGGACGGCGGCCCTCGGGCGGGGTCTCGATCACCGAGATGTCGCGCAGACCGGCCAGCGACATCTGCAGCGTGCGCGGGATCGGCGTGGCGGACATCGAGATGACGTCCATCTTGAGCTTCAGCTGGCGCAGCAGCTCCTTCTGCCTGACGCCGAAGCGCTGCTCCTCGTCGACGATCAGCAGGCCGAGGTCCTTGGCACGGACGTCGCGCGAGAGAAGCCGGTGGGTGCCGATCAGGATGTCCACGCGACCCTCCGAGAAGTCGCGGATCGCCGCCTTCTGCTCGGCCGCTGTGCGAAATCGCGAGACGTGCGCGAGGGTGAACGGGTAGTCGGCCAGCCGCTCGGTGAACGTGCCGTAGTGCTGCTGGGCGAGGATCGTGGTGGGGACGAGCATCATCACCTGCTTGCCCTCGCCGGCCGCCTTGAAGGCCGCGCGCAGCGCGACCTCCGTCTTGCCGTAGCCGACGTCCCCGCAAACCAGCCTGTCCATCGGCCGGGGGGACTCCATGTCCGCCTTGACCAGCTCGATCGCGTCGCGCTGGTCGGGCGTCTCGGTGAACGGGAAGCGCTCCTCGAACTCCCGCTGCCAGTCGGAGTCGGGCGCGAATGCGTGGCCGGAGCGTCGCCGCCGCTCGGCGTACAGCGTGATCAGCTCGCCAGCCAGCTCCTGTGCGGCCCGGCGCGCGCGCGCCTTCATCGTCTCCCAGCGCGTCCCGCCGAGCTTGCTGAGGGTCGGGTGATCGCCGCCCGCGCCGACGTAGCGCGAGATCTTCGCAAGCTGATCGGTGGGAACGAAGACCCGGTCGTCTCCCTGGTATTCGAGATACAGGTAGTCGCGTGTGACGTCCGCCACCGTGCGCGTCTCAAAGCCGGCGAAGCGCGCCACCCCATGGTCCTCGTGCACGACTATGTCGCCGGTCGCCAACTCGGTGAACGAGCGCAGCGCTCCGCGCCGCGCCCCGCCGGGGCCACGCCGTCCGGCGCCGTCGACGCCCGGGCGGTCGGGACGGCGCCGGCGCAGCAGCCGGTGCTCGGGGTAGACCGCGAGCTTCAGCTGGGGAGCCACGAACCCCTCCCGCAGGGACGCAGCGGCGAAGCGCAACGACGGCTCCATCACCTGCCGACCGACGTCCACGTCCTCCGCCAGCCAGGTCGCTTTCAGCCTCCCCAGGTTGTAGGCGGCCCGCTCGCCCTCACCTCGCCGGGGAAAAGCCACGACCGTCCTGTAGCCGGAGCGCACGAGCTTCTCGAGCTCCGGCTCGGCCTCCGCCAGTGTGCGCGCCGTGGTGTCGGCGGACTGGGCCCTCAGCTCGATGTCCTGACCGGCCGCGTGCGCGGAGAGCCAGATGCGGGTGCGCTCCTGCAGCGTGGCCTGGACACTCTCCGGGCTGACATACAGGTGGTGCGCGTCCTCGTCTCCGAACGCGGCGCACACGTCCGTCCAATGGTCGCTCAGCGCCGGAGCCAGCTCCTCCTCGGCAGCCACGATCAGCTCGGCATCCCCGCCCAGCAAGTCCAGCAGTGCTCCGAAGCGCTCGACGGGAAGCAGCTCGGCGATGTCCGGCCGCTCGCCCTCCCCCGCGCCGTCCGCGCCGACGCTGGCGGGCGGCATCTGCTCCGCCGCGAGCTCGGCCAGCTCCCGGTGCTCGGCCGCCAGCTCAGCCGCGGGCGCGATCTCGACCTCGTCAACCTCGCCCAGCGAGCGCTGGGTGAACGTCGAGAACCAGCGCAGCGATTCGATCTCCACGTCGAACATGTCGACGCGCACCGCGCGGTCCTCGGTGGCAGGGAAGATGTCGAGCAGACCACCGCGCATGGCGAACTGACCCCGCTCCTCGACCTGGTCGGTCCGCTCGTAGCCCGCGCGCACGAGCTCGGTCGCGCACTCCTCGAGATCGAGCAGCTCGCCGACCCGTAGCGTGAAGGAATGCGGCCTCAGCGCCGGGTCGGGGACCTTCTCCGAAAGCGCGACGGCGCTGACGACGACGACCGGCTGCCCGTTCTCGGCGTCGCGGTCGGCGTCCGCGCCGAGCAGCGCATCGAGCGCGGCCACGCGCAGGCCGACGAGGTGTGCGGGAGGGGCCAGATGCGACTCGTAGGCGACGCCGCGCGAGGGGTAGTAGCGCACCCGCCGCGGGGCAAGCCAAGCGCGCAGGTCGGCCGCGAGGTCGCGGGCAGCGCGATCGTCGCCGACGACCACGAGCGTCGGGCGTCCGCGAGCTGCGTCGTCGATCTCCGCGAGCGACGCGATCACGAACGGGCGTAGCGAAGAGGAGACGAAGGCATGCCCGCCGTCGCGCGCCAGCGCGAGCGCCGACTCGTCCTGTGCGACCAGCCCAAGCAACGTGCGCAGCGCCGGCGCATCAGCGGCCATCTAGGTCTCCTGCTCGGCGGTCGGCTCCGCCTGGCCGAGCACGACACGCTCGACGTGCTCGCATGCGCGCTCGATCAGCTCCGCCACCTGTGCATCGCCCTCGCGGAAGCGCCCGAGCACGTGCGCGGAGACGATCTCCGGGTCGGTGGAGTCCGGCCGCCCCACGCCGACTCGCACGCGCATGAACTCGGCGCTCCCGAGCTCGCGCTTGATCGACTTCAGGCCGTTGTGGCCGGCGAGCCCGCCGCCCTTGCGTGTTCGCACCTCCCCGAACGGGAGGTCGATCTCGTCGTGGACCACGAGCACGCGGTCCAGCGGTAGCTTCAACGAGCCGCGCGCCGGCCCGACGGAGCGCCCGGCGTCGTTCATGTAGGTCTGCGGACAGAGAACGGCGACGCGCGGCGCCGGCGACGTCTGCGCACCGGGCGCCTCGGTCCTCGCGCGACCCTCGGCGATGCGCCCGCGGAAGCGATCCTTGGCTCGTCCCAGATCCCAACGCTCGATCAGCGCCTCAGCCACCATGAACCCAACGTTGTGCCGTGTGCCAGCGTGCTCGCGACCGGGGTTACCCAGTCCGACTACCAACCAATCGATGGCACCCCCGCCGCCACGGCCAAAGGGGCGTCGCAGGGGCCGCTACTCCTCGCCGGCGGAGTCCTCCGAGCCGGCGCCCTCGGCCGCCTCGCCCTCCTCGGCGTCCTCGCCGACGAGCTCGGTCTCGGCCTCTATCTCGTCTTCAGCTTCGGCTTCGGCCTGCAGGCGCGGCGGAGACAGCGTGGCAACGACGGTCTCCTCGACCGCGTCGAGCAGCGTCACCCCATCGGGGACCGCGATCGCTGTCAGCAGGATCGTGTCGCCGATCACCATCTCGCCCACCGGATGCGAAATCGACTCGGGGATCGCAGTCGGCAGCGCCTCGACGTTGAGCTCGCGCGTGATCTGCTCGAGCACGCCGCCTTCCTTGACGCCCGGCGCCTCATCAACGCCTGTGAGCTCCAGTGGCACGACGGCGTGAATGGCCTCGTCCAGTCGCACCCTGAGAAGATCGACGTGGATCGTCTCGCCGCGCACGGGGTCGCGCTGGGCGTCCTTGAGCACGACGGGCGTAGCCCGCTGCCCGTCAACGCTCAGGTCGAGCACAGCACCCACTCCGGCGAGCGCCAGGCGAAGCTCTCGGGCGTCGGCGTCGAAGCCGACCGAGTCCGCCCCGCCGCCGTAGACCACGCCGGGCACGCGTCCGCTGCGCCGCAGGCGTCGCGCCGCGCGAGAGCCCTCGGCGGTGCGGGTGTTGACATTCAGCTTGGTGGTGGTCGTGGCCATCGGAACGGTGAGACTCTAGCAATCGGCTTCATTCGGGATGGGGGCGCTCAGCGACAGCAGGGTGACGCTGACGCCGTTGACGAAGTTGCCGCTCCGCCGCACCCGGATGCACTGGACGACGGGCAGCTTGCCGATCACCGTCCACGCCAGTCGGGTGTTACCTGTCGCGCCCGTCGGCGAGTAGGCGGTGGAAGATTTCAGCGAGAGGATCTTCACGGCCCCGGCGCGGCGAAGCCGCGGATTGCTCGCGTTCGCTCTTACGGACGCTACGCATGAAGGCCTCCGGCGACAGCCGCTGAGCCGCGCGAGCATTCCCCCGACGTCGCCCCGGGCCTGTGCCTGGATCAACGCGAGGTCGTCGTCACGTTCGACGTTCTCGACCGACAGGAAGCGACCGATCAGGCCACTGACGGCGAGAAACAGCAGCACGCCGGCTGAGATGACGAGGATGCGTTTCAGAACGGCTTGTTGTCTTCCGTCCGCGCTGCCCCGTTCGGCTCCCTCGCGGGGCGTCCGGATCTGCTGGCGATTGTGCGGGCGAGCTGAGGCATCGCGATGGCGCATGCTAGCCCGTCGGCCCACGAGCCCCGCCACACGGTGGCGCTGCACCGCTTACGGGTAGAAGCTTATGCTCGGTTGCGACTCCGATGCTTCTGGTCGCCTTCCTGAAGGACGGCGCTGCCTCGCTCGAGCACGTCGTCGTCTGAGAGGCGCCCTGCCGGAGGCTGTGACGAGAATCACTGTCCGGGCATGAGGCCGGTGGTAGAAGTGAGACGCACGATTCATCTGCAGGGCACTGGAGAAGGAGACAAGCCATGAGCCTCACACACCGCCCGCTAATCAGACCTTTGGCACTCGTTCTCGTGACAGGAGCGGTGGCGGCGCCCGCCGCGTCGGCACGCATGAACCTGAGCGAGCCACCGCTACAGCCGGCATCCGACCAGCAGCTCCTGACCCCGACGCCTCAGACGGTTACCGCACAGTCGAGCGGGTTCGACTGGGGCGACGCGGGGATCGGCGCCGGTGCCGTCGTCGCACTCACCCTTACGGGCCTGGGAGCCAGGCTGACCGTCGGCCGTCACCGGCAGCTTCACTCGACGACCGCGCGGCCGACCATCTCCGCCACCTGATCGCATGCACGCGGGGGCATGCCGTCCTTGAGCGTCGCCCCCGCGCAGTGCGCAGCCGGCCGGCCCGCCTAGAACAGCTGGTTCTCGCCGCCGAAGACCTCGCTGACCGAGTCATCGACGAATATGCGCCTGATCGAGTCGGTCAGGAGATCGGCACAGGGCAGCACGCGGACGTTCTCCGGGCCCCCGGGGCGTACCGGGATCGTGTCTGTGACGACGATCTGCTCGAGATCCGAGGTCCGCAGGTTCTCAAAGGCGTTGCCCGAGAACACGGCGTGCGTAGCGGCCGCGTAGACCTTGGCCGCACCCTCCTCCTTGACGGTCTTCGCCGCGGCCTTCAACGTGCCGGCCGTGTCGATCATGTCGTCGACGATCACCGCGGTCTTGCCACGCACGTCGCCGATCACGTAGCCGATCTCCGCCACCTGCTGGGCGGGCCGCTCCTTGTCGAGGATCGCGAGCTCGGCGCCGACCTTCGAGGCGAACTTCTTGTTCAGCTTCACCCTGCCGGCGTCCGGCGCGACGACGACCAAATCCGGCAAAGCGAGATCGGAGAAGTACTGGGTAAGCATGAACAGCGCCGTCATGTGGTCGACCGGCTTCTGGAAGAAGCCCTGGATCTGCCCGGCGTGGAGGTCCATGGTGAGCACGCGGTCAGCGCCGGCGGCCTCCAGCATGCGCGCGACTAGCCTCGCCGAGATCGGCTCGCGGGGCGCGGACTTCTTGTCCTGGCGCGAGTATCCGAACCATGGCGTGACGGCAATGACCCTGTGTGCGGAGGCGCCGACGGCCGCATCGATCATGAACAGCAGCTCCATCAGCGAGTCGTTCGCCGTGACGCCGGTTTGCGGGTTGCCGCACGTCGACTGCACGATGAACACGTCCGCCCCGCGGATCGACTCCTCATAGCGGCAGTAGACCTCGCCGTTGGAGAAGGTCTTCAACGTGACCGGGCCGAGATCGACGCCCAGCTTCTCCGCGATGTCGCTCGCCAGGTGCGGGTTGGCGCGCCCGCTGAAGAGCATGAGCCGCTTGTTGTAGTCGATCGGCAGGCTGGCCCGCGACTCTGTGCGCGTGTCGATCGCGCTCATCTCAGCACCAGTGTAAACGTCGGGGGCGCTGGAGCTCAACGGGAGCTCCCCTTGTTGTAGCCCTCGACGTTCCTCTGACGCTCGCGGGCGATGCCCAGCGCGCCCTCGGGGACATCCTCGGTGATGACCGACCCCGCGCCCGTGTAGGCGTCGTCGCCGACGCTGACCGGCGCGACGAGCGTCGTATCGACGCCGGTGCGCACTCGTCGCCCGACAGTCGTGCGGTGCTTCTCGCGACCGTCGTAGTTGGCGGTGATCGTCGCCGCGCCGAGATTCGTCGCCTCGCCGATGTCGGCATCGCCGATATAGGACAGATGCGGAATTTTCGCTCCCGGCCCGACGTCCGAGTTCTTTACCTCCACGAAGCTCCCCACCTTCGACCCGTTGCGCAGCACGGTGCCGGGGCGCAGGTAGCCGAACGGCCCGACGCTGACGCCGTCCTCGAGCAGGCAGTCCACCAGGTAGGAGTGGCGCACGGTGCAGCCGCCGCCGATCCGCGTGGCGCCGCGGATGGTGGTGAACGGCTCGATGACCGTGTCTGGGCCGATCTCAACATCGACATCGATGACCGTGGCGGCGGGATCGACGATCGTCACGCCCGAGCGCATGTGCCGCTCGTGGATCGCGTCCTGCGCGATCCTCCTCACCCGCGCGAGCGATGCGCGGTCGTTGACGCCCAGCACGAGGCTCGGGTCCTCGACGACGTGGGCGGCGACCGTCGCGCCGTCGGCCCTCAGCAGGTCGATGACCTGTGGAAGGTAGAGCTCTCCCTGGGCGTTGTCGGAGCTCAGGCGTGGCAGCGCCTGCCGGAGGGCGTGGGCGGCGAATACGAAGATCCCCGTGTTCACCTCGTTGATCTCCCGCTCGGCCTGCGTGGAGTCGCCGGGCTCCTTGGTCTCCACGACCCGTTCGACGGCGCCGCCTGAGTCGCGCACCACGCGCCCGTACCCACTCGGGTCATCGAGGACCGTCGTCGCCATCGTCGCCGCCGCGCCGGACCGGCGGTGAGCCTGGACCAGGTCGTCGATCGCCTCGGCGCCGATCAGAGGAACGTCGCCGCTGAGCACGACGACGGGCGCTGCCGCATCGAGGCCCGGCGACGGTCCTGATTCGAGCTTGGCCAGCCCCGCGGCCACCGCCCCGCCGGTGCCGTCCGCGCTCTCCTGCACGGCGAGCTCCACGTCGTCGGGCAGCGCCTCCGCCAGGGGCCGCTGACTGGAGTCGACCACCACGACCGTCGAGGCGCCGGCCTGCTGCGCGGCCAGCACGGGCCACAGCACCATCGGCCTGCCACACAGCTCGTGGAGCATCTTCGGGGTTTTCGAGCGCATGCGCGTGCCCTGGCCCGCTGCGAGGATCAGGACCAAGGGGGCGCTCACAGAACAGATGCTATTGGCTGCGCGCGCCGGCGCATCGGAATTGGGGGGCAGGGATTCGAACCCCGATT
>JAOPZV010000154.1 GCA_025963935.1 Solirubrobacterales bacterium | reverse complement strand
GGGGTGGGCACAGGTTCGGCGTGCTTCGTTTCGGGCGTGCCCGCGCCTTCGCCGCCGCCGGTGGCCGGGGCGGTGCGGTTGGCCTTCGGCGCGGGGGACGGGCTCGCGCCCTTGCCGGGTGTCGCCGGCGTGGTCGACGCGGCGCCGCCTTCTGGACCGGTCGATGTCCCTTCGCCGGATTCGGCCCCGCCGCTCTTCTTGCTGGCCGCGTTTTCAGCCCGCGTCTTGTCGATCTGCAGGGCGGCCGTCATGAAGTCGTGCCAGATCAGCGCGGGGAAGGTGCCGCCGAGGACCGGCTGGCCGTTGAACTCGGTCGTCATCGGCACGAGCTTCGAGGGGTAGCCGACCCATACGGCGACCGTGTACTTGGAGTTCCAGCCGACGAACCACGCGTCGCCGTAGTTGGAGGTCGTCCCCGTCTTGCCGGCCGCGAACTGCCCGATCGCGGCGGCCCTCCCGGTGCCGTACTGCAGCACGGTTTCGAGCATCGAGGTCTCGGTCGTGGCGACGCTGCGCGGCAGGACCCGCTGGGTTCGCACGTGGTTCACGTCGCGCTGCGAGCCATCTGGGAGTGGCCGGCCGTTGCCGGATTCGACCTCCTGGATGCCGACGGGCGCGCCCGCTTCGGCGAGCGTACCGCTGACCCGTTCTCCTCCATGGGCGAGCGTCACGTACGCGTGGGCCATGTCGATCGGCGTGACGCCGACGGTCAGGCCGCCGATCGTCATGGCGGGGTTGGTCGACAGCGGCGTTGTGATGCCCCTGCGGTGGGCGAGCAGGGCGATCTTGTGCGTCCCGACCTTCAGCCCCACTTCCGCGAAGATCGAGTTGTCGGAGAAGGCGGTCGCGCCGATCAGCGTGTTGGACCCCGAGTAGGCGCCTTCGTCGTTGTGCACGACGAACTTTTCCTTGCCGTTCGTGCCGGGCACGTAGAACACCTTCTGCTTGGAGCTCCACACCGATTCGGGTGAGATGCCGCTCTCCAGCGCCGCCGCGAGGTCGAACGCCTTGAAGGAGGATCCGGGCTGGCGCTCGCCGTTGGTGGCGAGGTTGAACGCGCTTTCGTTGTAGTTGCGCCCGCCTACCATCGCGCGCACCTCGCCGGTCGAGTTTTCGATCGCCACCAGCGAAGCGGTCGGCCCGCCGCTGTAGGCGAGGTAGTTGTTGACCGCCTGTTCTGCGGAGCGCTGGAGTTCCAGGTCGAGGGTCGTCTTGATCCGCAGGCCGCCGTCGAAGGCGCGCGGCGCGCCGTAGCGTTCGATCACCTGCTGCTGCACCCAGCTCGTGAAGTAGCCCGCCTGGACACCTTCGATCGTCTGCTCGCGCGCCGCCTGCACCTCTTTGGGAGCCGGCAGCGCCTGCCTGGTGCTTTCCTGGTAGACGGACGGGTTGAGATACCCCTGGTCGAGCATCTGCCGCAGCACCACGTCCCGCCGTTTGCGGGCGTCCATCGGGTTGGTCACCGGGTTGTAGGCGCTGGGCGACTGGATCACGCCGGCCAGCAGCGCGGCCTCCCACGGCTGCAGCTGTTCGACGCACAGCTGGTGGTTCGGCGTGCCACAGCCGACGTGGTTGACGTCGTGGCCGAAGTAGGTCTCGGCGGCCGACTCGATGCCATAGGCGCCGTTGCCGAAGTAGATCGTATTGAGGTACGCCGTGATGATCTTTTCCTTCGACCACTTGTGCGAGAGCTGGTAGGCGAGGGCCGCCTCGCGGAGCTTCTCGAGGATCGTCCTGTGCGACTGGGCCTGGAGCGCGTTCTTGATGAACTGCTGCTCGATCGTCGAGGCGCCCTGGACGTTGCCTTTGTGGCGGATGTCGGAGACGAACGCCCGCGCGATGCCGCGGATGTCGATCCCGCTGTTCGACGCGAAGCGCTTGTCCTCGATCGAGATGACCGCCTCCTTGACGATCTGCGGGATCCGACCAGGCGCCACGATCACCCGGTTCTGCTGGCTCAGCAGCCCGATCTGATGACCGAAGTCATCGAGCAGCACGGAGCTCTGCGCGTCCTTCAGCTGGGAGAACCTCGTCAGCGACGGTAGGTCCGCGGCGATCGAGATGAAGATCCCGAACACGAAGGAGACCAGCCCCAGCAGCAGCAGTGAGAAGACGATCGCCACCAGCCTCAGGCGCTTCAGGCGCGGCTTGCGTCCTGGCGACTGTGGTGGCGATATGTCGGGGGCGATCGTCGCGCTCATGGGTGGGGGCGCTGCCGGCCCCCGTCCGGTCAGCGCGGGAGGTGCGGACCCGATGGCAGAGCCGGTGATGCGACGGGCGCTGCGACCCCCCGGCTGCGGCGAGAGTCTAGCATTGGCGCCCCATGCCGAACGCCACCGACGCGGCCGCAGAGGACGCTGCACGGCTCAGCCGCAACGCCGTCGACAGCCTGCCGCGAGGGGGTCTGGCCGACAAGCTGCGCCTCGCGCGCGCCGAGGGCCGGCCCCTGCGCGTGAAGCTCGGTATCGATCCCACCGCGCCGGATATCCACGTCGGGCACGCCGTCGTGCTGCGCAAGCTGCGCGAGTTCCAGGACGCGGGCCACCTGGTGGTGCTGATCGTGGGTGACTACACCGCGCGGGTGGGGGACCCCTCGGGACGCACGACCCTGCGACCGATGCTCTCCGAGGCGGAGATCGACGCGAACGCCGCCACCTTCCAGGAGCAGGCCGGCAAGATCCTCGACCGTGACCCGCAGCGCTTGGAGGTGCGCCGCAACAGCGAATGGCTCGACATGCGCATGGCGGAGCTCCTCGGTCTCGTGCGCACGACGACCGCCGCTCAGCTGCTGGAGCGCGACGACTTCGCGAAACGCTGGTCGGCGAACGAGCCCATCTCGATGCTCGAGCTGCTCTATCCGCTGCTGCAGGGCTATGACTCGGTGGCCGTGCGCGCGGACGTCGAGCTGGGGGGCACCGATCAGAAGTTCAACCTGCTGCTGGGACGCGACATACAGCGTGCCTACGGCCAGCCGGAGCAGGCCGTGCTGACGATGCCGATCCTCGTAGGCACCGACGGGCGTCGCAAGATGTCCAAGTCGCTCGGCAACCAGATCGGCCTCACGGACGAGCCGCCGGACATCTACGGAAAGACGATGGCGATCCCGGACGAGGCGATCGGGGAGTATGAGCGGCTGCTGCTCGACCGCCAGCCGCCCGACGGCGGGCAGCCGGCGCGCTCCCCGCGCGACGCCAAGCGCGAGCTCGCGCGAGGTCTCGTGTCGTGGCTGCACTCTCCGCAGGACGCCCAGGAGGCCGAGCGGCTCTTCGACCGCGTGCACGTCGAACGCGAGGCGCCCGAGGACATCGCCGAGGCGCTGTTCAGCAGCGACGAGGGCATGCTCCACCTGCCTGGCCTGATCGCCGAGGAGTTCGGGATCTCGCGCTCGGAGGCCCGCCGACTCATCGACCAGGGCGGCGTGACGCTCGGCGAGGCGCAGCTCTCACCCGGGGAGCACGACGTCGCGCCGGAGCGGGCCGACGGGCAGGTCCTGAAGGTCGGCCGCCGGCGGTTTCGGCGGCTCCGCGGCGCCTAGGAAGGCGCCCGAAGCCCCGCTATAGTGGGCCTCAGCGGGCGGCTGCGGCTGTCCGTTCTCGTGAGCGGAGCGCCGACCGCAGGGCGGACGGCCCGCTGGGTTCGCGCTATACTCTCCGGTCGGCCCGCAGGCGCCCCCGGGCGCCGGGTCGGACTAGCTCCTCTGAAGGAAGCACTTTCGGCGAGGCTTGGCGGTCTTTGAAAACTCAACAGCATGCGCATCTACGATCGAGATTCGATCGTGGTGTGCGTCCAGGTTCGACCCG
>JAOPZV010000152.1 GCA_025963935.1 Solirubrobacterales bacterium | reverse complement strand
CCCGCCACGATCGGCTCAGCCCTCCGCTCCCTCGATAGCGACTGGATGGCTGCGGTCGGTGATCGTCCGGTTGGCGAGCTTCACCATGGGTCCCTCGAGCGTCTAGGCGGCGGGCAGAGGCGGCGCCCAGGGCGCCTCGCAGAAGGGTAGTACGACGCGGCATACGGCCGCCGCGGCCGGCGAACGCTGGCCAGGAGGCCCGGAGTGGTTTGCTAGTCTCCGGGCGCCCAACCACGGCTCGCTTCGCTCGCGTCCCGCGGTAGACGACACGGACTGGCTTCGCCCCGCGAAGGCCACAGGAGTGACCGCCAAGTGATCACTGCATTGATGCGGCGAGCGCGGTATCTCACGCGACGCCACAGGCGACGAGAGTCCGCCGGCGCGCGCGATCCCATCTCGGTGAGCCTCGACATGGCGAGCGACTCGCGCACGCTGCTGCTCGCGTTCGGAGGCATGGAAGGGCGCATCGGGATGCCCCCCTTCGAGTTCCTGCGGCTCACCGGGGAGATTCCCGTCAAACGGCTGTTCGTGCGCGACCTGCGTCAGTCCTGGTACCACCGCGGGATGCCGGAACACGGCACGACTATCGAAGAGGTGAGGGAGTCGCTCGCGAGCCTGATCGCCAGCCACGATGTGGAGCGTCTTGTCACGGCCGGCAACTCCGCGGGCGGCTACGCCGCGCTGCTGTTCGGCACGCTGCTCGGTGCCGAGAGCGTGCTGTGCTTCGCGCCGCAGACGATCCTCGACCTGACCGTGCTCGCCGAGATGGGGGACCACCGCTGGGACGGCCGGCTCACGCCGCTCGTCGAAGCGGATGCGGTCGATCCGCGCTGGGTGGATCTCGGCAGCGCGCTGCAGCCGGCACGCCATGCCGACACCCGCTATCAGGTCTACGTGGACGAGACGCTCCACGTCGACCTGCTGCACGCCGAGCGGCTGCTCGGCCTCGACGGCCTACGTCTCTATCGCTTCGGCCGCGGCAATCACCACCTCGTTCGGGCGCTGCGCGAAGTGGGCGCTCTCGAGCGGATCCTGCGAACCGCACTGCACGTCCCGCTTCGGGACTCCAAGCTAGCCGCCGCGGAGACCGGTTCCGTCGTGGGCGCTGAGGCAGGCTCAGAGACCCGCACGCCGGGCGAGGTCAGTTGACGCTTGGGTCCGGCGGCATGCGGGCGATCAGCGCGTAGCTGCCGCCCTTGCGTGTTAGCACGCTGCTCCAGAGCTCTTCGGGCGTCTCGCTGAAAACGTCCTCCGGCAGCGCCAGGTCAGCGATCCAGTCTCCCTCCTCGACCTCGGCGTCGAGCTGCCCGTCGCTCCAGCCGGCGTAGCCAGCGAACACCCGTCGACGGCCGGTCGCGTCGGCGAGCTCCTCGATGCCCGTGTCGGGGGCCGGAAATCCGATCCGCCCGAGTACCAGCAGCTCCGCAAGAGACGGGTCGATGAACTCAGCGAGGCAGACGACCGAGGTGGGCTGCACGGGACCTCCCACGTAGACCGGCTCGAGCTCGTCGACCGCCGGCTCGAGTTGCGGCACGGCCTCGCGCACAGTGACCGTCGAGGGGCGGTTGAGGACCACGCCCATCGCACCCTCCTCGGTGTGAACCCCGATCAGCACGACGGTCCTCACGAAGTTCGGATCGCGCAGTGACGGCGAGGCCAGCAGCAGCTGACCGGCAAGCGATTTCGCCATCATCCGAGGCTAGCGCTCGGCGGCGTGGCGTCCAAGTGAGGTGCCCGCCGCCTTTTCATGCAAGCGACGAAAGGACATGCGTGGCTGACATCCGGGAGTTCGATGTGATCGTGCTCGGCGCCGGGCCGGCAGGCGAGGTCTGCGCGGGGCGCGTGGCGGACGGCGGGCTGTCGGTAGCGCTCCTCGAGCGCGAGCTGATCGGCGGCGAATGCTCCTACTACGCCTGCATGCCATCGAAGGCCCTGCTTCGCCCGGGGCAGGCGCTCGGGGAGGCGCGCCGCGTGCCGGGGAGCGCCGAGGCAGCCACCGGAGAGCTCGACGTCGGCGCCGTCCTGCGGCGCCGTGACGAGGTGATCCACGACCTCGACGACGCTTCCCAGCTGCCCTGGCTGGAAAAGCGCTCGATCGCGCTCGAGCGCGGGACTGGAACGCTCATCGGAGAGCTCGAGGTGGCCGTCGGAGATCACGCGCTGCGCGCGCGCCGCGCAGTCGTCCTCGCCTCGGGCAGCGGCGCGAAGATACCGCCGATACCGGGGCTGCGCGAGGCCTCGCCGTGGACCAACCGGGAGGCGACCACCGCCCGGGCGGTGCCCGCCTCGCTGCTCGTGCTCGGCGGCGGGGTGGTCGGCGTCGAGATGGCTCAGGCGTACGCCTCGCTCGGCGCAGAGGTGACGATCGTCGAGGCTGCACCTCGGCTGATCGCGTCCGAGGAGGAGTTCGCATCGGAGCTCGTACGTGAATCCCTCGAGCGGCTGGGAGTCGTGGTGATCCTCGGCACGCAGGCGAGCGCCGTGCGGCGCGAGCCCTCCGCAGGGCCCGTCACGCTCGAGCTGGAGGATGGCCGTGTGCTGAGCGCCGAGGAGCTCCTGGTGGCGGTCGGCAGGCGGCCGCACACCGATGCCGTCGGGCTGGAGTCCGTCGGCCTCGAGCCCGGCGGCTACGTGGAGGTGGACGAGCTCATGCGGGTGCCGGGCCACCCCTGGCTGTATGTGATCGGCGATGCCAACGGACGGGCGCTCCTCACCCACATGGGCAAGTACCAGGCCCGCATCGCGGCCGATGACATCCTCGGGCGTCAGCCCACGCCGCAACATGCGGTGGTGCCGCGCGTGATCTTCACCGAGCCCCAGGTCGCCGCGGCCGGGCACACCCTCCAGAGCGCGAGGGAGGCCGGCATGAACGTCCGCGCGATCGACGCAACGGTCGGCGCCAACGCCGGTGGCAGCTTCGTCGGCCACGGCGCGCCGGGCATCGTGCGCCTCGTGGTGGATGAGGATCGGCGGGTGCTCGTGGGGGCGACCTTCACCGGCGTGGAGGTCGCCGAGTCGCTGCATGCGGCGACCATCGCGATTGTCGGCCAGGTTCCGCTCGAACGGCTGTGGCAGGCCGTTCCGAGCTTTCCGACCCGCAGCGAGGTGTGGCTGAAGCTGCTCGAAGCCTACGGCCTCTAGCCGGCGGAGAAGATCTCCATCTGGCCGGTCAGGGAGTGGTCGTTGCCGTTGCCCTCCGGCTCAACGACGTGTCCGTCCACGACGATCGGGCTGTTCCAGTGTCCGGAGCTGCCAGGGAGTCGCGCGATCGCCTGCGCGGAGCCCGGGCGGTAGACGTAGACCCCGCCACGAGAGAGGTCGTAGACGTAGAGCAGGCCGCCGGCCATCACCGGGCTGGTGCCCGGGTTGCCGTTTTCCCACACGCGATACAGACGCCCGGCGCGCAGCACGTACGCCGCAGTGCCGTTTCCGTCGGCGACGAACATCGTGGTGCGCGCCCCGTGCCGCCAGACGGCCGGCGCGGAGAACAGCTGACCGCCGCCCGGGATCCCGAGGCGCTGCACTTCTCCCCCGAGCGGGTGCGGCCGCGCGCCGGAGGGCGGATGCCCGTCGAGGCGCGAGAGCATCAGCACGCGCATCACACCGTCCTTGCCGGCGAGCGCGATCCGGTCGCCACCGAGCAGCACGGGAGCGCTCGAGCCGAGATCGGTGTCGCTGCTGCTCAGCTGGCTCTGGTTGGTGGGCGTGAACGACTGGCGCAGGCCCAGGTCAGGGAACGTGAGCTCGAGGACGCTGTCGCCGAAGTTCGTCGTGCCGTTCCACGGGCCGTTGCCGGTGTCGATCAGGATCCGCTTGCCTCCCGGCTCGACGACGGCCCCGCCTCGCGAGAGGATCGCCGAGTCGCTCGCGCGGCAACTGCTGGGCACGAGCAGTTCGCGGCGGTTGGCGCAGAGCGTGTTGAACACGCGCCGCAGCCGACCGCTGGTGCGATCGATCAGCACGACATGTCCCTGGTAGGGCGGGGCGTCGCCGAAGTAGCCACCCGTCGTGGCGATCACGTCGGCGCCCTCGATGTTCAGGGCCGCGGCGAGCTTCTCGTGGCGAGCGTCGCGCGTGATCGTCGCCGGCCAGCTTCCGCCGCCGGCCTCGCCGCCGGTCGCGAGTGACAGCTTGTGGATGAGGCCGTTCGGTGAGGCGGCGTAGACGAACTGGCGCCCGGGGTCGGCCAGCGGGCTCGTCGTGGTGATCTGTGAGCTGCCGGCCCAGGCGGCGTAGCCCGGCGGCGTGAAGGTCCAAAGCGTCCTCCCGCTGTCCGCGTCCACCGCGATCGTCCTGCCGTACGTGGTCGTCACGACGACCACGTTGTGGGCCGATCCTGCGACGGACACGCCGTGCAGATAGATGGGTGAGGAGTCCACGGTGCCCCCCAGCGTCACGGTCCGCTGGCGCAGGTGGCCGACGTTCGCGCCCGTGATGCCGGTGGACCGTTCGCTGACGGAGCTGCGCTGCGGATCGAGTCCGAACTCCGGCCAGTCGAGCAGCCGCGCGGCGGGCGAGGCGGCCGGCGAGGGGATCGCGGCGCTGGCGGCTGTCGGAGTCGAGACCACGGCAGGCGCGCTGCTCCCGCAGGCGACCAGCAGCAGGCATCCGGTCGTCGCGAGCGCGGGGCGCAGGAGGTGGCGGGCGCGCATGGCGTCAGGTTCTAGCGCATCTCCTCGCCGTGGCGCGCCGGAATCGACGGGGTTTCCGCAGATGGGCGTTATGCTCGGGGCGCCGCATGGCGGTCGGCAACACGACGAGGAGGGTGAGGGACATGGCGAAGACCCCGCAGGTCGGCGAGCAGGCGCCGGACTTCGAGTTACCCGGCACCGACGGCCCGTTCCGGCTGTCCGAGCATCGCGGCGAGCGGGTCGTGCTCCTCTTCTACCCGGGCGACAACACGATGGTCTGCACCAAGCAGTTCTGCTCCTACCGCGACCGAGCAGAGGACTTCAGCAGCCTCGGTGCCACGGTCGTCGGGATCTCCTCGCAGGATCTCGCCTCCCACGAGGCCTTCGCCGCCAAGCATTCGCTCAACGTCCCGCTGCTCGCGGACGTCGAGAAGCAGGTGGCCCGCGCCTATGACGCCTTCTCACCGCGTCTCGGCGTCAAGCGGGCGGTCGTGATCATCGACGAGGACGGAATCGTCCGTCACCGCCACGATCACCTCCTCGGGCTCGACTACCAGTCGGTGGACGAGCTGAGGGCGGCGCTGGCCGGGCTGCCGGCAACGGCCGGTCCCTGAGCGGCGCCGACGGGCGAGACCTCGCGCTCGGACGGGCTGCGCTCAGCGCCGGCGCGCGCCGAGTAGAGCTCGGCGAGCTCGAGCTGGAGGCTGCGCGAGCGTTCGCCCGGCTTTAGCGAGCGCCGATGCCATGCGCCGTCGCTGGCGAGCTCCCACGAGTTCCGGTTGTCCGCGAAGGCGCGTTCCAGCGTGTCGAGGAGCTCGGCCCGCAGTTCCTCGGACTCGATCGGCACGGCCAGCTCGACGCGATGGTCCAGGTTGCGCGGCATCAGGTCGGCGGAGGCGATGTAGAAGGCGCTCTCGCCGTCACGCTGGAAGGCATACACCCGTGAATGCTCGAGCAGCGGCCCGACGATCGAGACGACGCGGATGTTCTCGGAGATGCCCGGCAGGCCCGGGCGCAGGCAGCAGATGCCGCGCACGTTCAGGTCCACTTTCACCCCGGCCTGGGAGGCCCTGTAGAGCGCGCGTATGCAGCGGCCGTCGACGAGCGCGTTCATCTTCATGGTGATTCGCGCGGGCGCCTCCTCGGAGTGGGCGGCGATCGTCCGCTCGATCTGCTCGATGATCCCCTCGCGCAGGTGGTCCGGGGCCATCAGCACCTTGCGGTAGTGCAGGGGGCGTCCGAAGCCGGTGAGGTAGTTGAACATGTCGGCCACGTCGGCGCCGATCTGCTCGTCGCAGGTGAACAGGCCGAAGTCGGTGTAGAGCCGTGCTGTCGCCGAGTGGTAGTTACCGGTGCCGATGTGCACGTAGTTGCGCACACCGTCACCCTCGCGCCGCACGACGAGCACGCACTTCGCGTGAGTCTTGAGCGCGGGCTGGCCGTAGACGACGTGCACGCCGGCCTCCTCCAGCGCCTTCGCCCAGTGGATGTTCATCCGCTCGTCGAAGCGCGCCTGCAGCTCGACCAGGGCGACCGCCTGCTTGCCCCGTTCGGTCGCGTCGATCAGCGCCGGGACGAGCGGCGAGTCGTCGCTCGTGCGGTACACGGTCTGCTTGATCGCCAGCACGTTCGGGTCCGCGACCGCCTGCTCGACGAAGCGCTCGACGGACGTGGCGAAGGAGATGTAGGGATGGTGGACCAGCAGGTCGCCTTCGCGCATCGCGCCGAGCACGTCCGGGCGCTCGCCCTCGTGGCGCAGCAGCCGCGGGTGGGTGACGCCCAGCGGCAGCTCTTCGCGGAGCTCGGCGTGGCCGGGGAGCTTCACGACCTGCCACAGGGCGCCCATGTCCAGCAGTCCTTCGACGGGGTAGACCTCGTCGTCCTCCACGCCAAGCAGCCCGGCGAGCTCCTCGCGTAGCTGCTCTGAGCAGCTCGCGCCGATCTCCACACGCACGACCTCGCCGAAGCGGCGGCGGCGGAGCTCGTCCTCGACCGCCTGCAGCAGGTCCGCCGCGTCGTCGGAGACCTCGAGGTCCGCGTCCCGTGTGACACGGAAGACGTCGTAGTCCGCGATCTCCATGCCCGGGAAGAGCGCATCGAGATGATGGGCGATGACGTCCTCCAGCGGCACCAGCAGGTCCGGCGCGCCGTCGTCCTGCTTGAGGGTCACGAACCGCGGGAGGATCTCGGTCGGCACCTTCACGCGGGCGAAGACCGTCTGGTCGCTGATTGGGTCGCGGACGAGCACGGCGAGGCTCAGCGACAGGTTCGAGATGTAGGGGAAGGGACGCCCGGGGGCGACGGCCAGCGGCGTGAGAGCTGGGAAGATCGCCTTCTGGAAATGCCTGGCGAGCTCAGCGCGCCGATTCTCATCGAGATCGTCCACGCCAACGACGGGGATGTCGTGGTCGGCGAGCTGCGGGCGCAACCGCCTTTCGAAGCAGTCCGCCAGGCGCCGGCTCTGCTCGAGCACGCGATCGCGGATCAGGGCGATCGTCTGGGAGGGGAGCAGGCCGTCCTGGCTTGGCTTCTCGACGCCCGCATCGATCTGGTCGTGGAGCCCGGCTACCCGGACCATGTAGTACTCGTCGAGGTTGGTCGTGTAGATCGCGCAGAACTTCAGCCGCTCGAGCAGCGCCAAGCGCTCGTCCTCGGCGAGCTGCAGGACCCGGTCGTTGAAGTCCAGCCAGGAGACCTCGCGGTTCAGATACAGCGCCGGGTCGCTCGCCGCGCCGTTCAGCGCAGGGTCGCTTCCAGGGCCGTCGCCAGTCCACTCCCGGCCGGCCGGGGGCTGACGGTCAGCCGGTTGAGGGTCGCCATTCATGTGCCTTCCAAGGTACACCCTGGAAGGCGACGGCTAGCCCGGCTTCTGGAGCAGAAACTGCGTGCCGATGATCGTCAGCTGCGCGTTCGCGGCGAACTCGTCGACGGCCCGCGTCACGCCGTCGCCCCACCAGCCCGCCAGCCCGTAGTCGTCGCCGGCGAGGTAGCCGCCCGGCTTGACCGTGCGGTAGTAGGCCTCGAGGTCTGCCTTCACCGCCTCGTAGGTGTGGTCCCCGTCGATGTAGACCCAGTCCAGGGCGTCGTCGGCGAACGCGCTCGCCGCCTCGACGGAGCGCGAGCGCCTGACGTCCACCTGTCCACGCTCGATCCTCGGGTGGAAGCGGTCGAGGACGCTCTGGTAGATCGCGTCCATGTCGCGTTGGCCCTCCTGCGTGCGGCCGCCGAACATCGCCCCCTTGTACTCGTCCTCGTCGCGGTACTGCCACGGGTCGATGAGGTGCAGGATGCGCGGGCGCCTGCTCCTCAGGATCGCCTGGGCGAAGTCGCCCCGCCACGTGCCGATCTCTGCGCACTCGGCGTCCCTCGGCAACCGGGATAGGAGCCGGCGTCGCTCGAGCCTGCGCCTGATGCCGGCCCGCAGGCGACTCAAGCGGCGAGACTGCCGCAGATAGAACGCAACCCGGCCAGTCCTCGCGATGGTTCCCAAGACGCCCCTAGCTTCCGCCTACAAGGCGGCGGAGGGTATCAGGCGCGCTAACGTGCAGGCCGACAGCAGATGGCTCGTCAGCTCTGGCTATTACGTCACGCCGAGGCCGAGCCGCACGGCGCTCGGCCCGACTCCGAACGGCGTCTGACGGCGCGCGGCGAACAGCAGGCGCGCGCTGCCGGGATCGCCCTGATGAAGCTCGAGGCGACCTTCGACCTGGTCCTCTTCAGCCCCAAGGCGCGGTCGCGTCAGACAGCCGAGCTGGCCGCCGAGAGCTGGAGCGAGGAGGCTCGGCAGCGGCTGCGCGTGCACACACCCCTGGCCGGGGGCTTCGACGCCGGCCAAGCCCTCGACGCGCTCTCGGAGGTCGGCCCGGACGGACGGGTGCTGCTCGTCGGACATGAGCCCGACCTGTCGCGCGTGGTCGCCGAGATCACCGGTGGCATGATCGACCTGAAGAAGGGGGGGCTGGCGGCTGTCCGGCTAGAGGGAGGCACGAGCGGCGAGCTCGTCATCCTCATGCGGCCCCGTGAGCTTGCGCTCATCGCCGGGGTCCCAGGCGGCGGGAACTGAAGAGGGCACGTCGTTCGGGTCGACGACCTCGAGCGATTCGGCGGCGAAGCGGTAACCGATCCCGAAATGGGTGTGGATGTAGCGCCACTCCGGCGAGGCCTTCTCGAGCTTCTGGCGGAGCTTGCGCACGAACACGTCCACCGAGCGGTCGCCGCGGACCATCGCGTAGCCCCACAGACGGGAGTAGATCTCCTCGCGCTCGAGCACGCGGCCCTCTGCCGCGGCAAGCAGCTCGATGAGCTCGAACTCGCGCCTGGTCAGATCGATGCTCTGCTCGCCGACGAAGGCCTGGAAGCGATCCGAGCGAATGATCACCTCGCCCGCCTCGACCGGCTTGGCCTCGGTCCCGCTCACGCTGCGGCGCCTGCGGCGCACGACGCTCTGCACGCGAGCGATGACTTCCTCCGGGTGACACGGCTTGGTGATCCAGTCGTCGGCCCCGAGGCGCAGGCCCCGTACCCGCTGTGCGACCGTGGAAGGTCCGGTGCAGACGACGATCCCGAGCTCCGGCAGCGCGGCACACAGCCGCTCCAGCCACGCCCACGCCTGCGGCCCGAGCACGGCCAGGTCGACGACGAGCGCGCTCAGCCGCATCGAGACGACAGCCTCCGGCGGTATGGGGCTCGCGAGCACGCGGTGCTCCCAGCCGAGCCGGTCCAGTCGGTTGCTTAGCACCTGTATGAAGCCGCTGTCGCGATCGAGGACAGCTATCCGCAAGGAGCCACCGACGGAACGCACCTCATCAGGTGTTGGTGACGAGAGGCCCTGCTCACCGGCCCGCGCGCTTTCCGTCATCGCGGCGAGTGTAGGCGATCAACGGGACGCCCCAACGCCGTCCAGGAGGAACATCACAGCTTGTTCACAGGCACAGCACGCTATTTGCGAGCAATCCGAAGATGAGGGCCGATCAATCCCGCGGGACGTCGGCCGCCGCATCTGTGCGGTCGCTGGCCGCATGCGACGAGTCGGAGAACTCTCGGAATAGCCCTGTCACGACAAAGGCAACCTGCTCGCCGATGTCCACGGCGTTGTCGCCGATTCGCTCGAGTGCTCTTGCGACGAGCGTCATGTGCATGGCCCACTCACGGGTGTCCGCGTCGTCGCCTATCTCGATTGCCGAGCGAAAGATCTCGCGGTTGAGGCGGTTGATCTCGCGATCCTGGCGAACGAGGTCCTCGGCCAAGCCGACATCCCGTCCGCCGAATGCGGCCTTCGACTGGACGACCTCCGAGCGCGCGAACGCGCCCATCTTGGCGAGTGCGCCAAGCAGATCCCTGCTGACGGGAGGCTCGTGGCCGGAGAGGGGGATCATCTTGGCGATGTTCACGCACTGATCGCCCATCCGCTCGATGTGCTTGATCGTGTGAAGCAGCGCTGCGACGAGCCGTAGGTCACCGGCCACCGGCGCCTGCAGGGCAAGCAGCGAGAGGATGCCCTGGTGCACCTCGAGATAGCGTCCGTCCACGCGGTCGTCGTCGGCGATCACCATCTGGGCGAGCTCTACGTCCTGATGATCGAGCGCCTCCAGCACGCGGTCGAGCTGCTCGACGACCAGGTCGAGCCCGCCGAGCGCGTGCGCTTCGAGCTCGCGGAGCTGCTGCTGAAAATGGGCACGACCCCGAAGACCGCCTCCGTCCTCATGGCCAGGCCCTGGCGCGCCAGCACCCGCACTCGGCGGCTGCTCGCCGGCGCCCTCGCGCTCAGCCGAACTTTCCGGTGACATATTCCTCGGTTCGGGGGTCCGCCGGCCTGGTGAAGATCTCGTGCGTCGGGCCGACCTCGATGAGCCTGCCGTCGAGCATGAAGGCCGTGCGGTCGGCGACGCGCGCGGCCTGTTGCATGTTGTGCGTCACGATGACGATCGTCACCCTCGCCTTCAGCCGATCGATCAGCTCCTCGATCTTTAATGTGGCGATCGGATCCAATGCGGAGCAGGGCTCATCCATCAGGATGACCTCGGGGTCGACAGCCAGAGAGCGGGCGATACAGAGCCGCTGCTGCTGGCCACCCGACAGTCCGGCGCCCGGCTCATCGAGGCGCTCGGAGACCTCGTCCCAGAGTCCCGCGCTGCGCAATGCCGCTTCCACCTTGGGGCGCAGGTCTCCGCGCCGGCCGGAGCTCAGGCGCAGGCCCGCGGCGACATTGTTGAAGATCGACATGGTGGGAAACGGGTTCGGTTTCTGAAAGACCATGCCGATCGCCCTGCGCACGGCCACGACGTCGACGGATGGGCTGTAGACGTCCAGGTCGTCAAGCATCACGCGCCCCTGGGCCCGTGCGCCGGGGATCTCCTCGTGCATCCTGTTGATGCAGCGGATCAGCGTCGACTTGCCGCAGCCGGATGGACCGATGATCGCGGTCACCTCGTTGGCGCGGAAGTCGAGGTCGATGCCGCTCACCGCCTCCAAGTCGCCGTAGAAGGCACGCAGCTGCTCCAGACGCACGCCTAGACCCGCCTGCGGCTCGACGGCGGCCGACGTCGCCGCCGCCGCCGCCGTCGCGGTCGCAGTGGGCGAGCTGGCGCCCGCGCCGGGGGCAATCCTCTCACGCCGCTGCTCGTCGGTGTCTGAGCGGCTGTCGGACTCCAAGTCAGCCACGCCTGAGCTCGGTCGTGGAGATCTCATGCAAGGCGGCTCCTTCGCGAGATGAGACGGGCGATGACATTGAGCAGGAGGATCATTGCGACCAGGGCGAGCGCGGCTCCCCAGGCGCGGTTGACGACAGCAGTGGTCGGCGACGTGACGTCGCTGTAGATTTGCACAGGCAGCGAGTTCATGAACTGGCCCAGGTTGAAGTTCGTCTTCAGTGTGGCGGCCGCCGTGAACAGAAGGGGTGCGGTCTCCCCGGCGGCTCGAGCGACGGCAAGCAGAACGCCGGTGATCATCCCAGGGAGTGCCGTCGGCAGGACGACCCTGAGGATCACGCGCCAGCGTGGTGCTCCCAGCGCGAGCGCGGCCTCGCGCAGCGCCCCGGGGACGAGCTGCAGGATCACCTCTGTCGCACGCGTGACGACGGGCAGCATCAGCAGAGCGAGGGCCAGCGAGCCCTTGTAGCCGGCGTAGGAGCTGCCCGTGCCGACGATCAGCACGATGTATATGAAAAGACCGAACAGGATTGAGGGGACGCCCGTCAGGACGTCGACGAAGAAACGGACCGCCTGCGCTAGGCGGCTGTCCTTGCCGTACTCGACGAGCCACACCGCGACCCCTAGACCCACGGGGATAGCCATCGCCGACGCCAGCGCGACGATCTCGATCGTGCCGAGGATCGCGCTCTTGATGCCGCCGATGCTCGAGCTCTTGAAGAACGTGTTGCCTGTGGGGTCGGTCGTAAAGAAGCTACTGCTCCATGACCCGAGGCCCTTGCGCAGGAGGTAGTAGACGATCAGCACGAGCGGGATGAGCGCGATGATCGTCGCGCCGAGCATCACCGCACGGGCTGTGCTGTCCCTGCGCTTGCGCGCGGGCGTCACGGCGAAGCGCTCCAGCCGGTCGCCGGATGCCCGACCGGCGTTCATGCCCCGGCCACCGTCTCCGCGATGCGCTGCCCGCCACCGCCACCGCCACCGGCGCCCGCGTCAGCCTGGGCACTCCCGGCGCGCGCAGCTCTAAGGACCAGCGCCCGCGCGATCCCGTTGACGAGCAACGTCAGCACGAAGAGGACCAGTCCGGCGGCGAACAATGCCGAGCGGTGCAGACCCTGGGCCTCGCCGAACTCGTTGGCGATGGACGCCGCGAGACTGTAGCCCTGTCCGAAGAGGTGGGAGCCGAGCTGCGGGGCGTCGCCAATCAGGATCGTCACTGCGATCGTCTCCCCGATGGCCCGTCCGAGGCCAAGCATCGACCCGCCGACGATGCCCGAGCGGCAATAAGGCAGTACCGCCATCCGAATCATCTCCCAGCGAGTAGCGCCGAGACCCAGAGCAGCCTCCTTCTGGTCAGAGGGCACAGTCGCCATCACCTCGCGGCTGATGGCGCTGACGATCGGCAGGATCATGATCGCCAGGACGAGACCGGTTATGAAGTAGTTGGGGATCGTCACGACCCCGCCGCCGATGAACGGGATGAACGAAAGCCGGTCTGCGAGCCACTGCTCGGCCGGCTGGAGCTTCGGGGCGAGGAAGAAGATGCCCCACAGCCCGTACACGACCGACGGCACGGCGGCCAGCAGCTCGACCAGAACAGTGAGCGGGCCCCGGAGGCGCCGCGGGCAGAGCTCGGTCGCGTAGACCGCGGTGGCGACGGCGACCGGCACGCCGATCAGCAGCGCGAGCGCCGAGGTGATCAGCGTCCCTACGAGCAGCGGCAGAGCGCCGAAGTGTTCGGCGCTGACGTTCCAGTTATTCCCGAACGCGAAGCCGAACACGCCGAACTTGGCGAACGCAGGGCCCGCCTCGCCCACCAGCCGGATGAAGAAATAGACGATCAGCGCGAGGATCAGGACGGCCAGCGCTGTGAGGCCATACCTCAGCGCCTGATCGGGCAGACGCGCGAGCGGCGAACGCAGAAGGACCCTGCGCTCGCCGCCGGAGATCGATGCTGCCTCCACGACCCCTTATCTATCCGATTGACCGGTCGTGTCGCAATGCTCAGCCGCCCAATGCCGTTCCGTTGCACTGCAGGCCCGCGACGGCTTCCTTCGACTTCGCCAGGATAGGAGCGGGCAGCGCGGCGTAGTCGGCCTGGGAGAGGATTGACTGCCCTGATCCGAGCCCGTAGGCGACGAACTTGACGACGCCCTTGGCGGCGGCTTCGCCTCCGGGCACCCCTGCCTTGCAGAGGTCCTTGTTCACGACGATGAAGGTTTGCGAGGTGATCGGATAGGCACTGGCTCCGCTCGGGTTCTTGATCTTGATACCGAGGTTTGCCGGCACCTTGATGCCTTCGGCTGCTGCGGTCGTCGAGGCGAGGGTCGGCGAAACGAATCTCCCGGCCGCGTTCTTGACCGCGGCGTAGGTGAAGCTGTGAAGGAGCGCGTATGCCTGCTCTACGTAGCCGACCGCACCGACCGTCTGCTGTACGGCCCCAGCGACGCCGGCGTTGCCCTTGGCGCCCGTGCCGGTCGGCCAGGGAACGTCCTTGCCTTCGCCCACCTTGCTCTTGAATTCAGGGTCAACCGCCGCGAGGAAGCCGGTGAAGCCGGCGGTCGTGCCGGAGGAGTCCGAGCGGTGGATGACGGTGATCGCCGTCCCGGGGAGGCTCATGCCGGGGTTCAGCGCCTTGATCTCGGCGTCGTTCCACGTCTTCACCTTGCCGAGGTAGATGTCGCTGATCGTCTTGCCGTCCAGCTTCATGCCCGTCGCAACGCCGGGGAGGTTGTAGGAGACAGTGATCGCGCCCAGGAACATCGGGATCTGCACGGCTGGGCTGCCGTTCTTCGCGATCGCTGATTCGTCCGCGGGCTTCAGCGGAGGGTCGCTCGCCCCGAAGTCGACGGTCTTGGTCTCCAGCGCCGTGATACCCGCGCCGGAACCCACGGATTGGTAGTTGACGGTCAGGCCGGACAGCGACGAAGCCCACTGCTGGTAGACGGGCGCGGCGAACGTCGATCCGGCCCCGGAGAGCGTGGACGATCCGCCACTGCTCGCGGTTGAGGCTGAACCGCTGCTGCTCGATTTGCTCGAGCTGCCGCAGGCCGACCCACCGAAAGCAAGCAACGCACAAGCCGCGAGTGCGCCAATCTTGTTCTTGATCACAACGTCTCCTCTGTGGTGTCTGTGACAGCGCATCGAGCACGCCAGTCGCACGCCGGTCGCGTGTCGATGGCAGTCTCCCCAGCCGCCGGCAGGCTCGGTGTGAACATTTCGTGAAGCACGCAACTAAAGCGCCCGCAGCATCCGCACGAGGGTGGATGAGCCGCCACGGCGGCACGGTCGTTAGCCTGAGCTCCGAGCGAGTGGCAATATCCTCGCCGGATGAGCTTTCTGCGGCCGCCCCTCGACAGCACGCTGATGGCCCTGGTAGAGGAGTCTGGACAGAACGTCCAGCGATGCGGTCTCCTACTGCGCGACCTGATCCTGGACCCCCCGGAGCATGCCGCGCTGGCGCAGGACCTGAAGCTATGCGAGCAGGAAGGCGACCGGATCACCCACGACATCATCCACAGGCTGGCAGCCGGTGGGCGCGTGCGGGCTCCGTTCGACGCGGGCGACGGCTACGTGCTTGCGACGGCGCTCGACGATGTCGTCGACCACTCGGAGCAGGTCGCCGCCCAGCTCGTCCTATACGGGGTGGAGGCGCCGATGGAGAAGGCCGTCGCCCTCGCCGAGGTCCTTGTCGGTGCCGCCGAGCAGATCGCCCAGGCGCTGCGCGGCTTGCGCACCGGTAGCGAGCTGGCACCCCACCTGGTCGAGATCCACCGTCTTGAGAACGACGGCGACCGGTTGCAGCGCGACGGCGTCGCTTCGCTTTTCGCCGGTGGCATCGACCCGATGGTCGTGATCCGCTGGAAGGACATCTTCGAGTCGCTCGAGGCGGCCGTCGACGCGTGCGAGACCGTCGCGCACGTCCTCGAGGGGATAATGCTCAAGCAGCGCGGGCGCCGGCGCCGGATCAGCTCCGGGGAATAAACGCGCTGCGTTGGGCGGTGTTCTTGAGGCGGTCCGGTTTACCTCATTCACGACACAGCTCGTGACGACATCTACAGTCGGTGCAGAGCGTGGTTTAACCCGTGCCCGGTTGTCACCTGGTTTGTTTGCTGCCTCGAATCGTCGCGTTTAAACGAGCGCTTCAGGACCGGGTGGTCGAGCGCATCGCGTGGCCGCGCGCCAGGCGGGTTTGCGAGCGGCGAACCGGACGGCCGTGTGGCCGCCGCGCAGGAAGCGCAGGGCGCAGGTCGCCGCGCGTCGCCGTCAGGGCGTTCGCAACGCTGCGCAGCCTGGGCGTGTCCTCGCAGTCCCACACCGTGAGACCCGGAACGGCCAACACGGGAGCGCGCTCGTCAAGAGGGGCTGCGTCGCCGCGGACGGCCATCCCCGCGTCGGCGCGCGCCGCGAGACGGCAGGCCGCCGTGAGAATCGCGGCAACCGCCAGCCAGCCGATGGGGATGAGGATCAGGAGCATGCCTGCTTGCGTTGACTCCGAAGGCGTCAACTCCTGTCTTCGGCAGCGAACGAAGGGCACTTGAACAATCGGAACGCCGCTGCGCCAAACGTCCAGCCAGCGGAACGACTCGGGGCCTAATCGGCCTCGGGCTGTGGCGTGACGGGCGTGAGGTCGATCGCGTCGCGATCAGCCGGTCCGTTCGAGGGCCGCCATGGACGGCTGCGAGCCAGCCAGGCGCCCGCGCCGACGAGCAGGACACCGCACAGGATCCACCCGAGCGCGGTTGTGCCCACGCCGACGTACTTCAGGCCCGAGGCGCCCACGACGAAGGTGATCGCCGGCCGGATATAGCGGTCCGGTGCGCTCGAGGACAGCAGGGAGCCGATCAGGACCGCGGGCACGCTGCCGATGATCAGCGACGTCGTGACACCGAACTCGACATGGCCGAACGCGAGCGCCCCGAGCGCCGCCGCGACAGTCAGCGGCACCGCCTGGGTGAGGTCGGTGCCGACCAGCTGGTTGGCGCCGAGCATCGGGTACAGGAACAGCAGGAAGATGATCATCAGCGAGCCGGAGCCCACCGACGTGATGCCCACCACGATGCCACCGACCATGCCGATCGCCACCGTTCGCGCAGGCTTCGGGGCGACGTCGAGGATGCGGCCCGTGCGGCGCTCACCCCCGCGCCGGTCGAGGACGAAGCGCAGGACCATCGCGAAGGCGCCGAGCAGGAGCGCCGCGCCCAGCGCGGTCTGGATGTTGTGCTGTGCCGACTTGTCGTTTCCCATCAGGTGCAGCAGATAGGAGCCGACGAAGGCCATCGGCACCGAGCCGAGCACCATCCAACCCACCAGCCGCCTGTTGACGGTCCCTTTACGCAGATGCACGGCGGCTCCGAACGGCCGCATGACCACGGCAGCTACGAGGTCGCTGGAGATCGCCGAGGATGGCTGGACGCCGAACAGCAGGATCAGCATCGGCGTCATCAGCGCACCTCCGCCGGCCCCCGTCATGCCGACGAGGAAGCCGATGATCGCGCTGCCGAGGACGATGTACGGGTCGATGTGCATGGTGTCGCCAGGTAAGGCGCGAGCGTGTCTCGGCTCCAAGGCCGCGCGACCGACGATCCCTCCCCAAAGCGCGGCATGATAGAGCAGCAGCATCGAGCCAGGGGCGGGGTTGACCCGCGAGAGACGCCCAAGGCGTTATGTGCAGGCCTTGCTTTAGGTGCGCCCCGTGTTTATGATCCGAGCCCTGGAGTGGAGGTCACGGAATCTCGACATTTGTTCGGGGATGTGAGCTCAGCATTCGGGGAGCCAGGTTGGGGCGAGCAAGGAGGCATAGGCGCTATGAGTGTCGAGACGGGGAGTGGGACTGAGGCAGCGAGCGTGCCGTGGGCGACGTCGTCAGCGCTGCCCGCGTCGAGAGGATTTCTGGGGCTGGGCGCGCGGCGCCGTGTGGCTGTGCCGGGCATCTCGGAGGTTCGCGGACCGGCGGCCTGCATGCGCCGGGATGCGCTGTTTCGCCGGATGCTGCTCGTGGCCGACGTCGTCGCGATCGTCGGCGCGTTCGTGCTCACCGTCGAGCTCGCGCGGCGCCCGGTGCAGCTCACCTGGGTCGGTATCGCGGCGGTGCCGGTGCTGCTCATGGGGGCGAAGCTGACCGGTCTCTATGACCGGGATGAGACGCTGCTGCGCAAGACCACGCTCGACGAGGCGCCGAAGCTCTTCCAGCTGGCGACGCTCGCGGCCCTGGTGGCCTGGCTGGCAGGTGGGCTCATCGTGCAGGGCCACCTCGACCGCCACGAGGCGCTGTTCCTGTGGCTGGCGCTCGCGGGGCTTCTGGTCCTCGCGCGCGCCGGATCACGCGCGATCTCACTGCGCATCTCACCGGTGGAGCGATGTCTGTTCATCGGCGATGAGGTCTCTGCCGAGACGATCCGCTCCAAGCTGTCCGGTCACGGCGGAGTAAAGGCCAAGGTCGTGGCCCATCTGGATCTCGACAAGGTCGCGCCCTGGTCGACTGACACCTTCTCCGAGGCCAGGCTCGCCGAGATCCGTGACCTCGCCCGCACGCTCGACGTGCACCGCGCGATCATCGCTCCGCGCAGCGCCGACGCGGGCGAGATGCTCAACCTCGTGCGGACGCTGAAGGCGGTCGGGGTGCGGGTCAGCGTTCTGCCGCGGCTACTCGAGGTGGTCGGCTCCTCGGTGGAGTTCGACGACCTGCACGGGGTGACCGTCATGGGCGTCAGGCGCTTTGACCTGACGCGCTCCTCGGCGGCGTTCAAGCGCGCCTTCGACCTGTTCGGCGCGCTCCTGGGACTGCTGGCGATCTCGCCGCTGATGATCGTCATCGCGATCGCGATCAAGCTCGACAGCCCCGGCCCCGTCTTCTTCCGTCAGCTGCGCGTCGGACGGCACGGGCACCGCTTCCAGATGCTCAAGTTCCGCACGATGGTCCCGGAGGCAGAGGCGATGAAGGAGGCCCTGCTTCACCGCAACGAGGCGAAGGAGGGGCTGTTCAAGATCGCGCAGGACCCGCGGGCCACGCGCATCGGGCGCCTGCTGCGCAGAAGCGCCCTCGACGAGCTGCCGCAGCTGCTGAACATCGTCAGAGGGGAGATGAGCCTCGTCGGACCCCGCCCGCTGGTGATCGAGGAGGACCAGCGCATCGAGGGTTGGCACCGCCGCCGCCTGGAGCTGATGCCGGGGATGACCGGGCCGTGGCAGATCCTCGGACCGGCTCGCGTGCCGCTTCGGGAGATGGTGGCGATCGACTATCTCTACGTCGCCAACTGGTCGCTCTGGACCGACGTCAAGATCCTGCTTCGCACAGTGCCCCACGTCCTCGGACGCCGCGGCCTCTAGAGCCGGAGGTCGGCCTCACAGCCTCGGGTATCATCCCGACCCGCTTGGCCGCCGGGACGTCCCACGACTTCGGTGGTTCGCCTCGAGCGAGTCACACCTCTCCGCGAACGGGTTCGGTCGGCTAATGCTCTACATCGCCACGGCGCACTTCAGATCGCCGCGCTGGATAGAGATCCAGACGCGCTATCTGCGCGAGCAGATCTCCACGCCGTTCGAGACCTGGTCCTCGCTGGAGGAAATCGACCCCTCCTACGCACGTCATTTCGATCGCATCATCGAGCAGCGCGGCCCCCACGCCGGAAAGCTGAACCACCTCGCGATGGAGATCGCCGAGGAGGCCGCCGACGAGGACCTGTTGATGTTCCTCGACGGCGACGCCTTCCCGATCGCCGACCCGATGCCGCTGATCGAAGATGGCCTCGCGCGGGCGCCGCTGATCGCGGTCAGGCGCGCCGAGAACCTGGACGAGCCCCAGCCGCATCCGTGTTTCTGCGTCACCACCGTCGGGACCTGGCGCACGCTCCCTGGAGATTGGTCGTCAGGGCCCACGTGGGCGGGTCCGCGGGGCTTGCGGCGGAGCGACGTCGGCGGAAATCTCCTGCGCCGCCTGGAGCTCACGAAAACCCCGTGGGTCGACGTGCTGCGGACCAACCGGACGAACCTCGACCCCGTGTACTTCGCGATCTACGGAGACACCATCTATCACCATGGCGCGGGCTTCCGCGGCGGCAGCCCGAGCGGGACGCACCGTGAGGCGGAGGGGCCAAAGCCGTTTCGGGCGCCTCGTCTGCCGGGCCTGGCCAGGGTGGTGCAGGCCGTCAACCATCGGCGAATCAGGTCCTGGGAGCAGCGGACGCAGAAGCGCCGGATGGAGCTCTCGAGGAGCATCTACGAGAGGATCCGCGGCGGTGGCAAAGACTGGCTCGATGAGCTGAGGTAGGCGTCTCAGCGGCTTTGGAGGACGGCGGCGTCCTCCACGGGGCGACCGACGAGCCGTTCGAGCGCCCTGGAGATCTGCTCGCAGATCATGTCCGGTGCGAACAGCCGCTCCGCCTCTGCACGAGCCTTCGATCTGAGCTCCTCAGGTTCCCTTCTGACTCGATCGAGCATCGCCGCGATCGCCGTCGCCATCGCCGGCACGTCTCCCGGAGGGACCTCCGCCGCAACCGAGCGATCGACGTTCTCGATCGCTCCGACCTCGCTGGTGGCGACCACCGGGACCCCCTCCGCGAGCGCCTCGGCGACCGTCAGGGCGAACGGCTCATACTTGCTGGGCGCAAGCAGCACGTCGCTGCGGGCGAGCTCGCCGGGAACCTCCGAGGCATCGACGGGACCGGCATATTCGGCGTTCTCGCTCGGCAGGTGCTCCAGGAGCTTCGTGTAGTCGGAGGCGAGGCTTGGCCCCCCGACGATTCTGATGCGCACCTCGACGTCCCGCGACAGCAGCTCCTCGGCGACCGCCACGACGTCCTCGATCCCCTTGCGCACCGCGATGCGCCCGAGCACGAGGATGACCGGCGGCTGTCCGAGCGCTTTGGGCGCCGCGGTGAACCGCTCCAGACGCACGGGGTTCGCCACGACGATCGTGTCCTCCGCGGGAAACCCGTAATCGCGGGTTATGTGATCGCGAAATACGCTGCTGATGCAGATGAGCAGGTTCGCGCGGCGAATCATCATCTTTTGCACGAGCGCACGAACCAGCATGATCGCTGCCACGACGGAAAACATGTAACGGGATTGGCTCTGCCAGCTCAGCCGACGCTCGGCGAGAAGCGACCGCAGCTCGCCCGCGACGTGGGTGCCGGGGTGAATGACAACCGGGAGCGTACGCGCGAGGCGCGATGGCACCGCGAGGTTCTCGATCGTCGAGTACTGGTAGATGAGGTCATATGGCTCGTCGCGGTGGCGCCGAGCGATCACGCGGCGAAGTTGCAGCGACGCGAGCACGCGGGAAGCCATCCCACTCGCAAATGCTGAGATCTTCGTGCGGCTGTACCACCTATCCCACTGCCAGCTGCTCGTACCCCAGACAAAGGTGAGGTTGTCGGTCCCCTCGATGCGCGGCGGCAGCGGACGCTCGCGGCCTGGCAGGAAGCAGTCGATGCGGTGACCGCGCCGTGCGAGGCCACCGAGGAGGTCGGTGAGTAGACCGGAGGCGCCCCCATCCTCACCGGGGCCCGGTCCGACCCAGGCTATCCGCAGGGGCTTGGCTGGCATCCGGGCCACCCTATCGAACGCACATCAGCACGCAGCGTGCAGCGCCGCGGACCAGGTATCCGATGTGTGAAGCGATCGACTGTCGGTTAACCTGTGTGTCGATGAAGTGTGCCTTCGCGAGTGGCCGAGCGCCGGCAGTCCGAGCCAGCTGAGGGCTGGAAGGGGTCGTGCGCGTACTCGTGACCGTCCCCTGGGGCGAACGCCTCGGGGGCGCCGAGGCGATGCTGCAAACGGTGCTCGACGGAGCGCAGGACACCGAGCACGAGTTCGAGCTCGTCTTCCATGAGGCGGGGCCGTGGCCCGATGAGCTCGCCGACGCCGGGTTTCGCGTGGAGGTGATTCCGGCCGGACGCCTGCGCCAGCCCCACCGGCTGATCGCGACGGTCATCCGGCTGGCGAGATTGCTCCGTCGCCGTGAACCGGACCTGATTCTCAACTGGATGCCCAAGACGCAGCTGTACGGCTCGCCGGCCGCGGTTCTCGCCGGCATGCGGCGCAGGGTGCTCTGGTGGCAGCACGGGATACCGACCCACCACTGGATGGATCGCTGCGCGACGCTCCTACCGGCAATTGCCGTGGGGTGCTCCTCGCGCGCGGCCGCCCGCGAGCAGTCACGCATGTTTCCCTCACGCCGGACGTTCGTGGTGGCGCCCGGGACGTCCGTTCCACCGGCGAGTCCCGAGCAGGGAACCCCTGAGCGTGAGGCGGCGGTTCCCGTCGTGGGCGTCGTCGGGCGCCTGCAGCCGTGGAAGGGCCAGGACAGGCTGCTCGCCGCGCAGGCCCTGCTGCGTGAGCGCGGTCAGGAGATGCACCTGATGATCGTGGGGGGAGACGCCTACGGCCTGTCGACCGATTACGCGGAGTCACTGCCCTCGCTCATCGGCCAGCTTGGTCTCACCGACGCCGTGACGCTGACCGGTCAGGTGCCGGACGCCGGCTCCCACATCGATCGGATGGACGTCCTGGTCAACGTGTCCGACGACGAGCCGTTTGGGATCGTTCTCCTCGAGGGAATGGCCAGGGGCGTCGCGGTCGTCGCGATCAACGCCGGAGGGCCTACCGAGATCATCGAGGACGGCAAGACCGGGCTGCTCGCCCGCTCGGGGGCCCCGGAGGACATCGCCGACACCCTCGCCGCCGTGCTGGCCTCACCGGAGCTGCGGCGTAGCCTGGCAGAGGCCGGCCGAGAGCGATTCCTGCGGGAGTTCACCGACGTGGCGATGCGAAAGCGCTTCTTCGACAGCCTGGAGATGGTTTATCGAGAGAACGTCCAGGCAGATACGATGGGCCCGCGATGATGCAGCTGCTGCTGAGCCGGGCCGCGGTCTCCCGCCAGACGGACTCCTCCGCGCGGCAGGCGGGCGCCCGAGAGGCGCAGGCCGATCTCGCGAGCCCTCCGCCCGGTGAGATCACGATCGTCGCCAACGACGTTGGAGCGGTTGGTGGGATGGAGCGCCAGCTGGCGGAGCTTGCGACGGGTCTGTCACGGCTCGGTCACCGTGTCACGGTGATCGCCCGCACGTGCGAGCTGCCGGCGGACGCCGAGGTGAGCTTCCATCGGGTGTGGGGCCCGAGACGCCCGTTCGTCATCGCCTACCTGTGGTTCATGCTCGCCGGCTCCCTGGTGGTGTGGAGGAGGCGGCGCGGAATCGTCCATACGGCCGGGGCCGTCGTCGTGAACCGGGTGGACAGCATCGCAGTTCACTGTTGCCACCAGGTGTACGGAGCGACACCGAGCAATCGGACCAGGCTTGCCCGCTCGTATGCGCGACTTGCGCGACTGGTCAAGCGGATCTCCGAGCGCTTGTGCTTTCGCCGCAACGACGCGGCGACGCTCGTGTGCGTGTCCAACGGGGTAGCCGATGAGGTGAGAGCCCACTATCCGGACGCGGCCGACCGTGTGGTCACGATTCACAACGGAGTGGACCTCCAGGCGTTCGCGGGCGGGACCCGCACGAGCGAGGCGCACGCCCTTCGCAAGGAACTGGACATACCCGCAGACCGGCTCGTCGCCGCGTTCGTCGGTGGGAACTGGGAGCAGAAGGGCCTTCGCCCGGCGATCGAGGCCCTCGCACACGCGCCAGACTGGGACCTCATCGTCGCCGGTCGGGGAAACCCGGGGCGGCTTCGTGAGCTCGCGCGGTCGCTCGGCATCGAGGGCGCCGTGCACTGGCTCGGGGTCAGGCAGGACATCGAGGTCGTCTACGAGCTGGCCGACGCGTTCGTCCTGCCTTCGAGTTATGAGACCTTCTCGCTTGTCACCTTCGAGGCCGCGGCGAGCGGCCTGCCGATTCTGGCGACCCCGGTGAGCGGTGTTCGGGAGCTGATAGAGGATGGCCGGAGCGGTTTTCTCATCACAGCGGAGGCGTCGACGATCGCCGGGCGGCTTGGGGAGCTTGCGGGCGATCCGTCACTCCGAGAGCGGCTCGGGCGAGCGGCCCGCCAGTCGGCATTGCAGTTCGGCTGGGAGAAGATGGTCGCCGGGCACCACGACCTTTACTCGCGCCTAGCGGATGAGTCACACCATGAGTGACGTGAGTGAGGCGTCCGGGCTGGCCGTGCAGGGGGCCGCCAAGGGCACGCCGCAGGGACGAGTGCCCGACTTCTATGTCGTCGGCCACCCAAAGTGTGGGACCACGGCGCTCTATGAGATGTTGATGCACCACCCGCAGATCTACATGCCGCCTGGCAAGGAGCCGTGGTTCTTCGCCAGCGAGCTGCTCGTCAACACACCTCCGCGTCCGAGTGGCACGCCGCAGAGCCTCGAGGAGTACAGGCAGTGGTTCGCCGGAGCCAGACCGGATCAGATGGTCGGCGAGGCAACGTCGCTGTACCTCTGGTCGCGGGCGGCAGCGGCGGGAATCGCGAGTGAGCGACCGGATGCCCGCATCATCGCGATCGTGCGTGAGCCCGCCGCCTTCCTGCGCTCGCTGCATCTCGAGTTCGTGCAGATCTACGTGGAGACGGAGCCCGACTTTCGCAAGGCCCTGTCACTCGAGGACGCCAGACGGGAAGGCAAGCACACCGGCCGCTACTCCTACTGGCCGCAGCTGCTCATGTACTCCGAATACGTGCGCTACGTCGAGCAGCTTCGCCGCTATCACGCGATGTTCCCTCCAGAGCAGGTGCTTGTGTTGATCTACGACGACTTCCGCCGTGACAACGAGGCGACGCTGCGGCGGGTGCTCAACTTCCTCGACGTGGAGCAGGACGTCCCGATTGACACGACGGAAGCCAATCCGACGGTGCGCGTGCGCTCGCAGCGGATGCACGAGCTGGTGCACGCCCTGTACGTCGGCCACGGCCCCGTCTCCCGGGGGCTGAAGGCGTCGATCAAGGCGGTGACGCCGAGGCGACTGCGGCGCAAGGTGATCTTCGGCGCGCAAAAGCGGCTCGTCTTCACGGAGCCGCTGCCGCCCGACGAGGAGCTGATGAACGAGCTGCGTCATCGCTTCAAGCCGGAGGTGGTGGCGCTCAGCGAGTATCTCGACCGCGACCTCGTCGGCCTGTGGGACTACGACCGGCTGGACTGAGCACGGCGGACGCGATCAACCTCCTCTGAGAGGCGGCGCCGAAAGGTCTCCACCGAGAAGCGCTCGGCGTTCTCGACCGCCTTGGCGGGATCGAAGTCGAGCTGGTCGATGCGCTCGATTGCGCGCACGAAGGAGTCGACGTCGTCGAGCTCCGCGAGCAGGCCGGTCTGCCCGTCGATCACCGTCTCGAGCGCGCCACCGGCGCCGGCCGCGATCACCGGCCGACCGGCCGCCTGAGCCTCGACGGCCGTGATGCCGAACTCCTCCATGCTGGGCATGATCAACGCGCGCGCGCTCGCGTACAGCTCGGCGAGGTCCTCGTCGCCGGCGCGACCGAGGAACTCGGCCTCGGGATACGCCGAGCTGAGCGCGGCGTGGTCCGGGCCGGAGCCGACCACGCGGATGGGGACGCGCGCGCGGCGCGCCGCCTCCAGCGCGACGTGCAGCCGCTTGTGGCGCACGATCTCCGAGACGACCAGCAGGGAGTCACCCGGCGTGCCGGGAGCGAAGCGGTGGGTCTCGACCGGCGGGTGGATGATCGTGGCGTCGCGGCCGTAATAGCGCTTGATCCGCTCACGCGTGAGCTGTGAGTTGGCGACGTAGCTGTCGACACGCCCGCTGGCCGCGAGATCCCATTTGCGCATTCGCGCGAGCTGCACCCGCAGCAGCGGGCGCAGCGGAGCGGGCGCCTCGGCGAGCGCTCGTGCCTCCTCATACCAGGCGTAACGGAACGGCGCGTGGCAGTAACAGATGTGAATCGCGCCCTGCGGTGCACGGACACCGTGTGCAAATGCGCTGCTGCTGCTCAGGACGACGTCCGATGCGGGCAGCTCAAGCCGTCCGACGGCCCACGGGTACAACACGAGCAGCCGCCGGAACGAGGCCTGTCCCACCCGCAGCCGCTGAAGTGGCGAGGTGGTGATCGAGCGGCCCGCGAAGCGCCCGCCCGTACCTCGCTCGTCGTATAGCAAGGTGAATATGGGTGCCTTGGGATAGAGCTCGGCGATTGCTGCAAACGTGCGCTCCGCACCGCGCATCACGAGCAGGTAATCGTGCGCGACGGTCACACTCGGGTCGTGGCCATGAATCGTCGAAGGGATGTGTGGTGCTTGTGTGTTCACGGTGAAAAGGTGACGATGCGGTTGAGGGGTAGCAAGGGTATCGGGCGGCACAGACCCTCTGTTACACTGCCGCGCCATGCCCGACTCGATCATGTCTCGTACGAACGCCTTCCTCCGCACACATCCAACCGTGCGCACGATCGAGAGACGGCTTACGCGTCCCGCGAGGCGTCACGCGGTGCCGATCCTCGTCGGGGCTGGACGCGGGCTGCGGGTGCGATTCGACGAGTCGGCGCTCACGCGCGCCGTCGCGAGGGCGGAGGCGCCGGTGGAGGACGCGTTCCTCGCGCTGCTGAAGCCCGGCGACGTGGTCTACGACGTTGGCGCGAACATCGGCTGGTACACCCTGCTCGCCGCGCGCGCCGTCGGCGATGCCGGCGCGGTGATCGCCTTCGAGCCAACCGTCCGCAACGCGGCGATTCTGCAGGAAAACGCCGCGACCAACAAGCTCGTGAATGTGACGGTGATACCGGCTGCCGTCAGCGACGAGGACGGATGGGCGACGTTCATCAACCAGGGCAGCCTTCAGGGGCGCCTGCGCAAAGACGACTCCGAGGCGCAGGCCAAGCGGCGAGCGCGGCAGCTGCAGCGGCCGACGAGCTCCTCCGTCGTGCCCGTGCTGTCGCTCGACTCGTGGATCGCCGCAAGCGGCCGGCGGCCGCCGAACGTGTTGAAGATCGATGTCGAGGGGGCGGAGGCGGGCGTGCTGCGCGGAATGAGCGACACGCTCCGGTCGGCGGGCCCGACGCTGATCATCGAGCTGCATGCGACCCAGACGGAGGTTGCCGACGTTCTCGACAGCGTTGGCTACGAGCATGCGCCGATCGACTACGACGGCCCCACGCGGGAGGGGCCGTGGTGGGCTCACATCCTGGCGCGGCCGGCCAAGGTGTCAGAGTCAGAGCGGCCGGGCGCCCAGGCGTCGGCCCGCTGAGAGGTTCGCTCGGGCTCAGCTCGATCTCTCGGCGGCGCGGCTCTCGAGCAGATCCGCGATGAAGGCGCTCATGCGCCGCCGCTGGGTCGACTCGTCGAATGTGTCCCCATGCCGGCCGCTGACAGCGGCGCGTCGCCGCTGGAGCTCCTCCGGCATGAGCCCCTCCAGCAGGTCGACAAGCGCGTCGATGTAGGTGGAGCTCCACGGCGCCGCCCCGGGGAGCCTCCAGAAGCATTCGGCGTCGAGGTCGTACGCGACGGGGTTCTCCGCGCTGATGATCGGGAGCTCGGCGGCGAGATACTCGCTCAGTTTCGTCGTGTAGCGAAACGATCCGACGTGATCGACGCTCTGCGACAGGCTCGCCAGGTCGAACGCCGCGAGGTAATCGGGCACGTCCTCCGCCGCCACCCGCCCGGGAAGCAGCACTCGCCTTCCCAGATCATCCCCGGCCATCTCCCGCAGCCGCTCCAGACCCGAGCCGTCACCGACGATGCACGCCACGACATCGCCGCGCTTCAGCCGGCGTACGGCTTCGATCAGCTCGGCTCCGTAGACATAGCCGACGCGGTCGACCAGATGCAGGGCGCCTGTCAAGCCAACCACGAGCGTCTCAGCTGGGATGCCGAGTCGCCGCCGGACCTCCTCGCGGCCTCCAGGCGATGGGCGCGACCGCGTCCAGCCGGGCGCCGTCATGCCGCGCGGCGCGCCGAAGGTGAGCGCGCGTCCGACGAGATAGGGCGTCCAGCCCACGTAGCCCGCGCAGCGGCGGCACAGCAGGCGCTCGTAGAGCCCACCCGGCAGCTCGAGCAGGCGCGAGCGCAGGCCGAGGTAGGGACCGACGGCGTCGCCGCTCGAGACCACGAACGGGATCCCCAGGATCGTGTCGATCGCCAGCAGCGCGACGCCTCCGGCGATCCCGGTGCCCTCCATCACGATCAGCCGTGGCCGGCTGGCGATGGCGGCGCGCACCAGGCCGATTGCCGACCGCAGCTTGTGCCCGTGATCGAACTGGAAGACCTCCGGCTGCCACGGCTCCAGCAGGCGGCGTATTCGCTGATCGGTGACGTGATCCTGGCCCTGGGTGGTGAAGCAGAGGATCCGCGTCGTCTCAGCGCTTTGCAAGCCCCATCCTCTCGGTCTTCTCGGCCAAGCCGCTGGAGGCCCACGCCCCCTCCGGTCACTGTCGCCAGGATAGTTGATCGGCGGCGCGCAGCGGTCGCCAGTGAAGCCAGAAATGCCTCCAAACCAGGGCAAGGAACGGTACTCTTGGAGGCTGCTGCGGGGACAGGGGGCGCGCCCGACTGCGGCTGGGCCGATGAATGACACGACACACATCAAAACCTTGCTCGCCGATCTGCATCGCGGCGCGGGCCGAGGGCCCTCGGCCCTGCTAGGCCCGGGCCGATCATGCAAACCGTGACGAATCCGCGGCCGCGCTGCCGCCGCTACCTGCCCGGCCAATGAACGCTCCCTATCCGCAACCGTCCGGTCTGGCGGCGGGCATGCATCCCGCTGTGCTCAGCTCACGTTTGCGCCAGTCACTGATCGTCGGTGTCGGCGCCGGCCTGATTCCACTGGCGGTCGCATCGGCGATCGCCGTGGCAGTGCCGCATCCGAATCTGGCGCTCACCGTGGGTATCGCTTTCGGGGCGCTGGGCGTCGTCGTGCTCGTGACGAACAGCCGCCTGGAGGTGACCGTTGCGATCCTCGCCCTGTACCTGGGGTTGCTCGATGGGTTCGTCAAGCTCGGGACGGGCGGCCACGAAGTCGCATCGGTCTTCCGCGACGTGCTGATCTTCGCGGTGAGCCTCGGGGCGATCCTGCGGCTGCTGGTGAAGAAGGAGCGCATACGCATGCCGCCCATGTCGGGCTGGGTCGTGCTGTTCGTCGCCCTGGTGCTCGCCGAGGCGTTCAATCCGCGCACGCACGGGATCGTCAAGGCCCTCGGCGGCTTCAGACAGCAGCTCGAGTTCGTGCCCTTCTTCTTCTTCGGATACGTGATCATGCGCTCGAAGGAGCGCTTCAGGAAGTTCTTCATCATTCTCGGCGTGGTAGCGCTGGCAAACGGCTTGGTCAGCACCTACCAGACGAAGCTCAGCCCGGGCCAGCTTGCCAGCTGGGGGCCCGGCTACAGCGAACTGGTCAAAGGGGGCGGTGAACCTGGAGCGAAAGGCGGCTTTGGCGCACGTCTCTACATCAGTGAAGGCGTGGCGAGGATCCGCCCACCGGGTCTCGGCAAGGACGCCGGCTTCGGCGGGAGCGTCGGGCTGATCGCAGTCCCCTGCACGCTGGCGCTGCTGGCGACATGGCGGGGACGGCGACGATGGGCCGGCGTCCTACTGAGCCTCGGGGCGCTGCTGGGCGTCGTCACCGGCCTGGGCCGCCTGCAGGTCGTCGGCGCGGTGCTCGCGCTGCTCGCCTTCGGCGTGCTGTCGGCCAGCGCCGGGCGGCGAATCACACGTCCACTGGGGGCGTTCGTCGGCGTCCTCGCGCTGGCGCTTCCCCTCGGAGCGGTGCTCGTGTCGATCGAGGCACCCGGAACCTTCAATCGCTACGCGGAAATCGCCCCGAGCAGGATCACCTCGGCGAAAGACAAAAAGACGGGCGAACTGAACGTGCTCCCGCATCAGCTCGCCGTCGCACCCCTCGGCGTCGGTCTGGCCAGTGCAGGCGCGGCGACGGGCTTCGGCGGGACGGTGACCGACCGACTGGAAGGTCACAGCGTCGGCGCAGAGACCCAGTTCAACTTCATGGCGGACGAACTCGGGCTGCCGGGCTTGCTGCTGTGGGTCGGGATCGTGCTCAACCTGATCTGGCTCGCCCTCTGGCGGTTGCGGAAGATCGCCGACGTCGACCTGCGAATCGACCTCGCCGCCGTCTTCGCCGTTCCCGCGGCGCTCCTGATCATGGGCCTCTCCGGGCCGATCTCTGCGAGCTCGGCGGCCGGCCCGTTCGTGTGGTTCGCCACCGGCATCGCGGCGTACTGGTTCGTCGGTCCGGGGCGCCGGATCGCCGCTGAAACAGGCGGCCGCCAATGAGTTCGATGAGCACCGCAACGGCCGTCTCGCTGCACCCCGAGTTGCGCCGTAATCGCCGCCGGGCCGGTACTCTTTGGACCCCTGAGCAATTGGCGATGGCTGACAACAAGCCGCGGATGGATCCTAAGCAATGAACGATACGAGGAGCGACTCAGCCAGCATCTTTGCCCCGCTCTGGAAGCGCAAGTGGCTGATTCTCGCCGTCGCGATCCTGGTGGGCGCGGGCAGCTATGAGTACTACAAGCATCGGCGGGTCGACTACAAGGCGACGACGCAGCTGTTCCTCGGCGGCGGCTCTGAACAGTCGGCGGCACTGGGCGGCAGCTCGGGCAAAACCACGCTCTCCGGGCGGGCTCTCGCCGACCAGGTTGGGCTGATCAACTCGAGTGTGGTGGGTAAGCCGGCTCGCGAATCACTGCTCGCCGAACACGACGTGGCGGCGGCACGCGCCAAGGAGATCGCGACCGCGACCGGGGCCAGCGACTTCATCACGATCACAACAGAAGCGCCGCGGGCAAGGTCGGCGGTGAAGCTGGCGGACGCCTATGCGCAGACCTACATAAAACGTCAAAGGCGCGATTACACCTCCGGACTGAGGGCGCAGATCGCGACCGCCCGCGCGCAGCTGCGCAGGATCGAACTGCCGCCGGTGACCGGCAAAGCGGGCGCAAAAGCAGCGCCCAGCAACACCTCGACGCTGCAGGCAGCGAACCTTGCCAGCAAGATAAGCCAGCTCGAAACCGCGCTGTCCACCTTCTCGGGCGTGCAGCAGGTCAGCCCGGCCAGGGCACAGGCGCTGTCGGGGTCTGCGTCACCGAAAAAAAATGCGATCTTCGGATTCGTGCTGGGCCTCATCCTGGCCTCGATCGCGGCGTACGTCCTGAGCCGCTTCGATCGCCGGGTGCGCAGGCTCGCGGACGTCGAGTCGATCTTCCACACCGAGATCCTCGCTGCGATCCCGACCGTCAAAGCACCGGTCGTGCGCCCGGATGGAAAGCGGGCGCCGCCCAAATCGCTGCTCGAGCCGCTGCGCCGCCTGCACACGACGCTTCAGATGCGCGACCCGCTCGAGTCGGGTGGCCGCATGCGCGCGCCGCGCATGATCCTGTTCCTCAGCCCCGACGCCGGCGACGGCCGCTCGACGCTCGTCGCCAACCTCGCCCGTGTGCAGAGCGAGGCCGGAGCGCGGGTGGCTGTCGTCGAGGCCGATTTCCGCCGCCCGGCGCAGTCGCGGCTGCTTGGGCTCGACGGTCAGTACGGGCTGGCCGACGTGCTCGGCGGCAACATCGCCACCGAGCAGGCGATCCAGGTAGCCAAGGCCGAGTCCCCGGTTAGCCCCGGCGTCGACGGGTCGGCCCCGGCCGGGGGCGTCTCGACGGTCGTCGAGTCCAGGAGCATCGGGTCACTGTCGGCACTCGTCGGCGGAGGCACGGTCGCGAACCCGCCGGCACTACTCGCGGGGGAGCGCATGGCCGAGCTGCTGCGAAGCCTGGCTGAGGACTTCGACTATGTGCTGATCGATGCCCCGCCGCCACCGGAAGTCAGCGACGCCATGCCACTGCTCGCGCTGGTGGACGGAATCGTGCTCGTCGCACGCATAGGACACACGCGCGAGGTGTCCGCTCAGCGACTCGCACAGCTCCTCGCGGGCACCGCGAGCGCACCATTGCTCGGGGCGGTCGTCAACTGCGTGCCGCGCAGGGACATCGAGAGCTATGGCTTCTCCTTCGCGCCCATCCAGCCCCGCCGTCGCAGGCTGATCGGGCGATGAGCATCGTCGCTCCGCGCCCGCGCGGAGCGCTCGGCCGCGCCCTCCCCGCGAGCTGAGCCTGATGGAGATCGCCGTCGTAGGGATGTCCGTCAGCGAGACCTGCGGCGTGCGCGACCACGCCGGCCTGCTCGCCCAGGACCTCGAGCGCGAAGACACGTCGTGCACGTTCCACTGGCTGCTGCGCTCGGAGGCGTCGCTGCGAGGGTCCAGCGCGGAGATCCACCGCTGGGCTCGAGATCTCCGGGCGACGCTAGCCGAGCATCCGCCCGATGCCGTGCTCCTGCACTACTCGGTGTTCTCCTACTCCCACCGCGGCATCCCGCTGTTCGTGCGGCCGACCCTGGCAGCGCTGCGGGGATCGGACGCTCCGCTCATCGCGATCCTGCACGAGTACGCCTATCCCTGGAGATACGGGGACCCGCGCGGCAACGTGTGGGCACTGACCCAGCGTGCCGCGCTGATCTCCGTGATGCGTGCCGCCCGCGCCGCGGTGACAACCGGCGAGGCGCGCGTCACGTGGCTTGCCTCGAGGCGGTGGCTGCCGCAGCGGCGAGTGCTGCTTGCTCCGGTGTTCTCGAACCTGCCGGCTCCGACCGTCCCGACTCCCCACGGCGAGCCGGTGATCGGATTGTTCGGCTACTCCTACCAAGGCGCCTCGCTGTCCGTGATCCTCGACGCGCTGCGCGAGCTGCGGTCGCGAGACACCGGCGTGAAGCTGCGCCTGCTCGGGGCCCCCGGGCGCTCCTCGGCCGCCGGTGCCGCCTGGTCGGGAGCCGCAGAGGAGCGCGGACTCGGGGACCTCGTGTCCTTCTCGGGCGCCCTTCCCGCTCAGGAGCTTTCCGATGCGCTGGCCGCCTGTCACGTGCTGCTGTTCGTGGACAAAGCCGGCCCCACTTCGCGGAAGGGAACACTGGCCGGCTCGCTGGCGTCCGGCAGGCCCCTCGTCGCGCTCGACGGCCCCCAGACCTGGTCCGAGCTCCTCGAGTCGGGAGGCGCGCGCATTGTCGAGCCGACCGCCGCGGCGCTTGTCGATGCCCTTGCGCCGCTTCTCGCGCAGGAGGACGCGCGCGAGGCGCTGGGCAGGCGCGGCCGCTCGTTCTACGAGCATGAGATGGCGCTGTCGCGAACGACCGCCGCCGTCCGAACCCTGCTGCGCGAGCCTGCCCGCGCGCCCGCTTCCTAGAAGCTCCCGGCACCGGAGCCGCAGACGGCGAGACCGGATCTCGGGGCTCAGCGCCGGGTCCCGGCGGCTTCTTCGGTTGCGCGCTTCTTGGCAGCGGCCACTTCCGCTGCTTCTTCGCGCGCGAACTGCCTGCGCGCCTTCTGTTCCGCGGGCGTTTCCGTCGTAGTGCCGGCGGGCGCTTTACGTTTCGCCGGCGCGCGCCGCGCCGTCTTTCTCGGTCGCGCGGCCCTCGTTTTGCCACGCGCCGCAGCGCGCTTGCCCGCACCGGCGCCTTTGCGGGGCTTTTCCGCGCCTTCCGCTTCTTCACTCTTCTTCAGCGCCTGCTGCCTGGACTTCGACTGGGCTTCGGAGGCGGCTTCGCGCTGGTTGAGTTCCGAGGCCTGCTTTTGGACTTCGGCTTCTTCGGCCGATTCGCCGCCGCCCGCGGTGCTCGTCGCGGGGTGCGATGTCAGTTCGCCGGATTCGTTTGAAGCTTTCGAGGCGCCGCTGCTGCCGCAGCCGGCCGAGGCGAGCGCAAGAGCGATCAGCACGACGCACACGAGGCCAGGTCGCAGGGGGCGGCTGATGCGTGTTAGCCGGCGGGGCACCAGCCCAAGTCTACGGTTGCCCCTCGGGCCGATGCGTAGCAGCCAGGCTCACGAGGGGGGTACTTCCGCGCTTTCCTGCTGGTGCGCCTTGCGCGATGCTTCCTGCTGGCGCTGCTGCGCTTCGCGTTTCTTCTGCGCGTCCGCGTTCGCCGCTTCTTCTCGCTTCTTCGCTTGCGCTTTCGCCTGCGCCTTCGCCGCCTGTTCACGCGTTTTGGCGCTCGCTTCGGCCGCTTCTTCCTTTTTCTTGGCTTCGTCCTTGGAGGTCTGTTCGCGCTTCTTCACGTTTGCTTCGGCGGCGCGTTCGCGCCTCTTCGCCTTCGCTTCGGCGGATTCTTCTTTCTTCTTGGCTTCGAGCTCGGAGAGCAGTTCGCGGTCTCTTGCGGTTTCCGCGGATTCTTCGCGTTTCTTAGACGCTTCTTCGGCGTGTTCTCCCGCTTCTTCACCCTGTTCCGGAGCAGGGGTGGCACGGCTCGTCGAGCCGCTGACGCTGCCGCAGCCGGCCACGCTGCCCGCCGCCAGCAGCAGCGCAACCGTGAGGGAGATCAGCTTCCGGTCATTCACGGTATTCAATGTGCAGCACGCGCGGATAGTCGGTGGCCGCGAGCTCGAAGACAGCGGTGTCGGCCCTTCGGGAGACGACCCGCGCCTGCGTCCGCCGGTCGCGCAGCGGGTCGTAGGCGCTCACTATCGGTGGGCGGGGGCTCGCGGGGAGATTTCCGAGCGTGATGCGGAAGGTCTCGCCCGGCAAGTCGAAGCGACGCACGTCGGTGGACGCCGCGAGCGGTGCATAGAGGGTGAGAAGGTTGCTTGTCATCACGTAGACGGGGATCTCATAGCGCGTCGGGGAGGCCTGAAAGGGGAACACGGCGAGCACCTCGCGGTCGTAGAGGCTCGGGTGCGCCGCAGTGCCGTCGCCGGTGAACTGTGCGTGGTTTCCGTCCTGCACGATCGAGAGTAGCTTGAGCTGCCGGGGTGCGCCACCGGGGCCGGGCCCCTCAAAGCGCGAGAGCATATGACGGAGTCCGGTCACGACCTCACCGGCTAGGCGCTCCCCGGGATTGCCTTGGGGGTCGGCTTCGAGCGCCGCGTAGAACCTTTCACCTATCAGGCTCAGTGGCCCGTGGGCGGCGGTTGAGAAGTACTCGCGGCTGACGCCCTTGCTGACCATCGCGACGAGGCTGCGGAGCAGGGCCTTGGCGTGGAAGTGCTCACGATCGGAGGCGCTGAGGGTTGCGGCGCGGCCTGTCTGCGGCGTCGCCCCGTCGGCCCGCATGACCGTCGAGTTGCCCGTCCCGAGGTTGTACTCGGTGATCCACTTCGCCACCGGCGGCGCGCCCGGCGGCCCGACGTCGCGGCCGTGGGGCGCCCTCGCGATCGTTGTTGGGATGGGTGCGATGTCGTGTACCAGTGTTGTGGCCGAGAGACCCGTCAGCGTGTACTCGGGAAGCAGCGCCTGGAACCTCGGGATGAACAGCGGGTCATAGCTGCTGCGGGACGCCGTATCGGAAGCTCCCAGTGCGTTTATCGGACGGATCCTCCCTTCGCTGTACTGCAGGGGATAGCTGACGGCGGTCATGTAGGGGTGCTTGCTGATTGCAGTGAGACCGCGCGGCGCGAACGCCCCACCGGCAAACGGCGTCTGGCTTGCGAACCCGTCGCTCACGCCGACTCGCGGCGAGATGCCGTTCGCCGGGTTTCGCACATAGGCGACGGTGCTGTTCAGGATCGCTTTCACCGTCGATTTGGTGACGCTCCTCCTTTCGCTGAGTACCGCTTTGACGGCCGCCGGATCGCCAGGCGGGGAGGAGTAGTTGGCGGCGGCGAGGAAAGCCGACGCGGAGGTCAGCTCGTTCCAGACCTCCAGGTCATAGCCGCCGGCCCCGAACACTCTCCGGGCCTCCGCCGCGACCGTCGCGACGTAGCGCAGCCAGCCGAGCAGCGTCTCCCTGAAGGCGGGATTGGGCGCGCCGCTGGGCAGCGTGCGGGGGCCGAATGGCGCGTAGAGAAGCGTCGTCCCGCTGTGCGGGCCGGCCGGCAGCGCCGCGGGCAGGGGCCGCGAGAGCGTCGCGATCCCGCCCCGGCCAACCTTCGCGATGAGCAGGCTCGGGGTCGTGTGGAGCGCCGGCGGCGGCGCGGCCGGCGCCGTTTTCCCCGCGGCGCGCCTGGCAGCACGGCGT
>JAOPZV010000060.1 GCA_025963935.1 Solirubrobacterales bacterium | reverse complement strand
CTGCCGTCGCCGGCTGCCGTCTCAGACCGCGCGAGGTCTGCCAGGCGAGCGCCAAGAGCCCGCATCGCACCACGCGCTCCCACCGCCGCACGCCGTCGACTCCCGACGACGTCAAATCAGTCGGCGTGCCGCCGCTGGAAACCGCCGGTGCGAAGGTCCGCGCCGCGCAGATCGCCGGCGTGCTCGCGACCGGCTGCGAGAACACCCAGCTGACGCCTGAAGCGGGCAACCTCGGACTGATACGCGCGGCGGTCCTGTGCCTGATCAACAAGGTTCGCGCCCAGAACGGCGAGAGCCCGCTGCGGCTCAGCGCGCGCCTCGAAGAGGCTGCAGAAGGCCACAGCCACGAACTGGTCTCCGCCGATTACTTCGCCCACGTCTCGCCCGGCGGCAAGACGCCGGTGGACCGCGTCCGCGAAACCGGCTACATCCCCGGCCCCTCGGCCGGCTACGTGATCGGCGAGAACCTCGCCTGGGGGACGTACGGCCTGGCGACCCCGGCGTCGATCGTCTCGGCCTGGATCGCCTCGCCGGGCCACCTCGCGAACATCCTCGAAAGCCAGTACAGCGAAACCGGAATCGGCGTGACCCCCCAGGTTCCCGCCTCGCTCGGCAACGGCGCGCCGGGGGCAACCTACGCCCAGGAGTTCGGCGTCATCGTCCACTGAGCCACCTCTCCTCAGACGGCCACACACGTCGTCTGCGTTCGCTACTCTGGCGAGACCAGAGAAAGGAGGTGGTCCTAACGTTAAGTGATAGTTCTTGCGGGACCCTGGAGGTGACCGGCCGCTAGGTCGGACAGGCTGGACCGCTTAGCGGAATCCAACCCGGGACACCCCGAGACGACCGCCGGCTCTGGTCCCTCCGGCTGCCTTTTTCGCCGTCTCGGTATTCCAGTCATCGCTGTATCGCGAAGGGCGTCGTAGTGCAGGCGCCCTTCGCTCTTTTCCCGGGGGTTGCCCACAGGCGGGCCTCGGCAGGTCGCGGCCCGCACTCTGGAACTTGGCTGGCCTGCGCTTAGGGAAAGTCAGGCTGCCTGGGGCAGGTACTGCAGCCAGGCGGTCGGAATCGTGGGGCTCGCGACCTGGATGAAGATCTCCGCACGCGGGGTGCGCGGGGCACGACGCGGATGCATGCCGGCCTGCCGGGGAAGCCGGTCGCCCTTGCGCCGGTTGCACGGTGCGCAGGACGCCACGATGTTCTCCCAGCTCGAGGAGCCGCCCTTGGAGCGCGGGATCACATGGTCGACGGTCAGGTTGGAGCGCGAGCCGCAGTACTGGCACGTCCAGCTGTCCCTGGCGAACACCGCACGGCGGGTGATCTTCCGCCGGTGGGCGTCACGCGGGACCTTGACGAAGCTGACCAGCCGGATGACCACCGGCCGAGCGAGGGTCGAGCTCTCCGAGTGAAGTTCCCACAGCCCGCGCTCGAGCAGCTCTGCCTTTTCCTTCAGGAGGAGCACGACCACGCGTCGCACCGTGCACACGTTGATCGGCTCAAACGTCGCATTCAAGACCAGCACCCGACCGCTCATCGCCTTTGTGGGCGATGTCTCAGGTCCGCGCCGCTGGTGCCTTGAAGGCGACACGGACCCCACCGGCTCTGGTGGGACAGTGCTCTCCATCTTCAGCGCCGGAGTGTAGCGGGGGACGTGGCAACGCGGCGCGCAAACCGCCGGTTTACTGGGCCGTAGGCTCCCCGGCTGCGGTGGCGGACAGGTAGGAGCCGAGGACTCGCACCTCATCGCACATCGCGCCCAGCCCAGCGACCGCCTCGTCGACGGGTGCTTCCCCGATGCGCCCGGCCAGGTCGGCGAAGACCATGTAGCTGCCGAGCTCCCGCCGGCGCGGCCGTGACTCGATCTTCGTCAGGTTGATGCTGCGGCGGGCGAACTCGTCCAGGCAGCGCACGAGCCAACCCGGACTTTCCGCGCCGGGCCCCCAGAACACGAGCGACACCTTCCACTGCCCGGCGGCGCTCGCCAGCAGCGGCGGCGCTCGCTTCTCGCCGACGCGTGAGAGCCAAACGAACCGGGTCGAGTTGTCGTCACGGTCCTCCACGCCCTCGCGCAGGACGCTCGCGCCGTAGATGGCGGCCGCGAGCCGCGTTCCGATGGCCGCCTGCTCCCGCCTTCCCGCGCTCGCCACGATTCGCACGGCCTCGGCCGTCGAGCTCGCCGGAAGGACCTCTGCGTGCGCGAGCTCGCCGTGCAGGAAGCGCGTGCACTGCCCCGGCACCTGGGGATGGGTGATGACCGTCTCGATGTCCTCCAGTCCCACCGCCTGCGGGCCGATCAGCGCGTGCCTGACCCGGAGCAGGACGTCGCCCACGATCTCCAGGCCGCCGGGCTCACCGGCGAGCAGGTCGAGCGTTACGTTGATCGACCCCTCGAGCGAGTTCTCGATCGGCGCGATCGCCCACGCCACCTCTTCCGCGCGCAGCGCAGCGACGGCTCCGGGGATGCTCGGGAGCGGCCACGGCTCGATCGCATCCGGGACGGCGCTCGCCAGCAGGGCCTCCTCGCTGAAGGTGCCCTCCGGTCCGAGATAGCCGACTCGCGGGCGCTCACCCGCCATCTCAGGCGGGAGGCTCGGCGGCATCCCCCGGCACGCCGTCGCGCTCGGCGTCGCGAGCCAGGGCACGCCGCACTGCCTCGGCCTCCTCGGGCGAGAGCTCGAGCTCTCCGCGTCCGCCGCGCACCTGCTTGCCGTAGACACGCGCCTGGTCGCGGTGGTGGATGCAGGACAGCACGATGCCCGACTGCTCCTCGTCGAGCAGCGCGATCGACATCGACTGCTGGCCGGACAGCTCGTTGTAGGCGTCGTAGCGGACGAGCGCCCGGTGGGCGATCGTCCGGCGCAGCGCCGTCTCCACGCCGGCGAGCCGGGCGTCGAGCCGGACGGCCGTTTCGTCGACGTACTCCCGCAGCGCTTCGAAGGCATCCTGCATGGCGGCGGAATGGGCGACCACGTCGCCCTCCTGCCCGCTGCCCAGCACCAGGCGCTGCGCTCGCCGCAGGCGCCGCAGGGAGACGGCCAGAGCGACACAGCCCAGCAGCGCCGCGCACGCAGCGGCCGCCGCGGCGATGGCGATGATCCCCTGGGTGTTCGTGATCGACGCGAGCATCGGCACAAGTTAGCCGCTTCACAGGGCGGTACGCCGCTGCGCCCGGTGCAGCTCCCAGGCGTCCGGCCCGGCCCGGCCTACTGGCCGAAGATCGCCAGGTAGGTGTTCTTGTTGTTTTCCAGGTCGTTCTCGCCGGGAACGCCCTCGATGTTCACCTGGATCTTCGACGCCACTCCCAGCGGGACCCCGCTCACCGGGATTTCCACGTTGACCGTCTTGCCCGGTTCCGTTTTGTTGATCACGTGGGACGCGTTGAACTGTTTGCCCGCGGCCGTGACAGTGATGTCCACCTTGACGTTCGTCTCCGGGGCTTCGCCGGAGTTTTCAACCATCACGGTGAACGTCGGGCTGCTCCCGCCGGTGATGTGGTTGAGGGTCGGTTCCGGTGCGAGCGTGTTGGTGCCCACGCTCACGCCCTTCAGCGCGCTGCCGTGATTGCCCGTGACCGCGGCGTTCTGCGTAGCGCTCGTCCCTTTGCCGGTGATGCGCGCGAGCGTCGTGGCCGGGTCCAGCCAGCCGATGTTCGGCAGGAAGCGACTCGAGGCGGTGCTCAGCCCGCGTATCCCCTTCGACGTCAGGGTTTGCTGGATCAACGGGACGATCCGCTGCGAGAAGAGCACGTCCGAGGCGAGGAAGATCTCGTTGTCGCCCGCGATCTTCGTGCTGGCCTGCTGCCCCTGGCCTCCCAGCGCGGTCGGTACGAGCGCCGCGATCTTCGTCATCCCTTCGACGCGCAGGTTCATCGCGAGCACGAGGTTGCGCTGCGCGGGGACCATGTCGCCGGGGACGCTGAGGTTCTTGGCCCGCGAGGCGAGCGTCTGCGCCTGGATGCGCAGCTGGTCGATCTGCACCTCCACGTCGAGCGCCGACTTGCCGCCTGCGCCGGCCAGCGCCGCGAACAGCGGACGGCCCACCTGCGTGTCGGAGTCCTGGGCCAGCTGGCTGACGTTCCGGTTGTAGTCCTTCAGCGACTGCTGCTGCTGACTTTTCAGGCAGCCGTTGATGAGCAGGACGATCACGATCACCACGACCACCGCGACGCCGGCCGCGATGCGGCGGCGGACCATCAACGTGTGGTGGTCGAGGCCGCCGGGGCCTCCCGCGTGCTGGGGGCGGCGGGGAAGCGGGCGGCGAGGCGCGCCACCGGCAGACGGCCTGGGTTGGGTTGCGCGGGTTGACGTCCGAGGCGCTGTGTCTTCGCCGTCGTCGAAGAACGACAAAAGCTCGCTCCTTGCAGGGATTCCGGAAGGGCCGAAGTATGACTGGCGGCCACCTTCCTTGCGGTCCTGCAAGTTCTCGGTCAGCCCGTCGCCTGTGGCCGGAGCAGGCAGGGACCGGGCCTACGGACGGCGAATGCACGATCCGGTGGACTCCCTCCGCACCCTTCTACACGCGCCGCCCCGGTGGGAGCCCTCGGCGACGGAGGAGGCTACCCGCACGCGCGTCGCGCGCGCCAAGCCGGCGCCCGGGGCAGCGCAGCGAGCGCCCGCCGGGCGACTCGTGCTCGACCGCTACAGCCTGCTCGAACGGCTCGGCAGCGGCGGCTTCGGTGAGGTCTGGCGCGCGCGCGACGAGCTGCTGCACCGCGAGGTGGCGCTCAAGCGGATCGTGCTGGGGCCGGACGGAGACAGCGAGCGCGCCACGCGCGAGGCGCTCGCCGCAGCCCGCCTCTCGCACCCCGCGATCGTCGCGCTGTACGAGGCGTGCGCCGTCGATCACGCCTTCTACCTGATCAGCGAGCTCGTCGACGGCCAGACGCTCGCCCAGCTGATCGGCGCCGCGGTCCTCGAGGACCTCGAGGTGCTCGAGATCGGCGTCGCGCTCGCAGGCGCGCTGTCGCACGCGCATGCCCGCGGGGTCATACATCGCGACATCAAGCCGCAGAACGTGCTGGTCCCGCACCGTCCCGAAGGCACGGGCGGCGCGGCCAAGCTGACCGACTTCGGCGGCGCGAGCCTCGTCGGCGAGGATGCCCTCACGCGAACCGGAGACGTGCTCGGCACGCTCGCCTACATGGCGCCCGAGCAGAGCGAAGGCAGAGAGGTCGGTGTCGAGGCGGACCTCTACGCGCTCGCGCTCGTGCTGTACGAGGCGCTGAGCGGCGTCAACCCCGTGCGCGGCCCTACGCCGGCCGCCACCGCACGGCGGATCGGTACCGAGCTCGAGCCGCTCGAGCGCCGGCGCCGCGACCTCCCTCGCGAGCTGACCCGTGCGCTCGACACCGCCGTGGCGCCCTCGCCGGAGGACCGTGAGACGCTCGATCTGCTGCGGGAGTCCCTGGAGGAAACGCTCGAGAGAGGCCTCGGGCGGGCGCGACGCAGAGGCGACCCGCGGCGCAGCGACTCGCGCCAGGTGGCCGGCATGCGTCCGCCCAAGGAGCTCACCCGCCCACCCCTTGCCACACCCGACGCGCCGCCGTCGCCCTGGCCCACTGCCGATCGCCCCGCACAGCGCGAGGAAGCGCACCCGCTCGACGCGTTCGCGCAGCGCGAGGGCCCCGAGCCGCTGGACGGACTGGCGCCGCCGGCACGCCCCCGCCGCGGCACGCTGCCGCGGGGCCTGTGGATCGGCTGTGCGCTCGCGCTCGCCGTCTGGCAGGCGGCGTCCGGAAGTCCCGGCGTGGCCCTGCTGGTGCTCGCCGCCTCCCTGCCGCTGTTCGCGCTGCCGCGTCGCGCGGGCCCGTCCTGGCTGTCCGCCGCCCTCGCGCCCGTGCTGGGGCTCGCCGGGCTCGCCGCCGCATACCCTGCGATCGCCGGGCAGGCCGGCCGATGGCGCGAGCGAGCGGCGCTCGGCGCGCTCGGCTACTGGTGGCTCACGCTGGCTGAGCCGCTGATCGGCTCCTCATCGCCCGCCGGGCGGCTGTGGTTGGGAGCGCCGGCCGGTACGCCCGCAAGGACCGTCTGGGAGGGCTCGCTTCAGTCCAGCGCGACGCATGTCATCGGCCCGATGCTGAACCTCGGCGTGCTGTTCGGTGCGGCGCTGTGGGCGGCCGCCGCGGTCATGCTCCCCTGGGTGCTGCGAGGGCGCAGCGCCGCCCTCGACCTGGTCGGCGTCGTGATGTGGTCGGCCGCGGTCGTGACAGCCGCCCCGATCCTCGCCGCCGGCCTGTCCGGCCACGCCGTGCATCCCGGGCCCCGCGGGGCGGTTCTTGGCGCCGTTCTCGGAGCGATGATCGCGGTGGCGGCGCGAGCGCTGCGGGGCCCCGTCTGACCAAGGGTGCGTAGCATGGCTTCCGGCTATCGGTCGATCCGCCCGCGCTCGGCCGTGCCCTCAGCAAATGAACCTGCTCAAGAGCGTCGAGACAACGATCGCCAGCCTCGTCGAAGGCGCCTTCGGCCGCGTGTTCCGCTCGGAGGTGCGACCGATGGAGCTCGCCCGCAAGCTCGCCCGCGAGATGGACGCCCATCGAACCGTGTCCGTGTCCCGTGTGTACGTGCCGAACGAGTACTCCGTGTGGCTGTCCCCGGAGGATCGCGCGCGCTACGAGGGCGTCGAGCACGAGGTCATCGAGGAGCTGTCCGCCTACCTGCTCGAGCATGCGCGCCGTGAGGACCTGATCCTCGCCTCCACGCCGGTCATCGTCTTCCACACCGACGAGCAGCTCACGCTCGGCGAGTTCGGGATTCAGGCGCAGTTGGTCCGGCCCGAGGATCAGAGTGAGGGCGTCCACCCGCCCCCACCGCCGCTCGAGCAGGAAGAACACGGCAAGACGATGATCTACAGCACATCGGCCCGCGTAGGAGGGCCCGTCGAGGAGGCCCATGCCCGGCGCGCGCCGCGCGTCCTGCTCGCCGTCGGCGGCCGGCGCCTGCTCGTCCCGCCCGGAGGCGGCACGGTGGGACGCAGCCGCGACTGCGAGATCGTGCTCGACGACGTGGGGATCTCCCGGCGGCACGCCGAGGTCCGTCCCAGCCGCGGCGGCTGGACGATCGAGGACCTCGGCTCGACCAACGGCGTAATCGTCAATGGCCGGGAGATCCGAGGGGCGCAGGCACTGCAGCCGGGGGATCGCGTCGAGCTCGGCTCGACGGAGATCGTCTTCGAACTTGGATGACCACGCTCGAACCCGTATCTGTCGCTCTGAAGTTCGGCTTCCTGGTCGTCCTCTACCTGTTCCTGCTGTGGGTCACCCGCAGCGCCCGCAGGGATCTTCGGGCAGGAGGCCCGGTCGAAGGCCACCGTTACGCGGCCGAGGGCATCCCAGCCGACGCGACCGGCATGCACTCGGCCTCCACCCTCGGTAGCGCCGACCTCTCCCAGCGGTCTCCGCGGCTGGTCGTCGAGCGTGCACCCGGTCACGACTCGGGCATGATCTACGACCTCGACGGTGAGCTCGTGCTGGGGCGCGGAGATCACGCGGAGATCAGGCTCGAGGATCCGTTCGCCTCCTCCAAGCACGCGCGCATCTACGAGCAGGGCAACATATTCGTCGTCGAGGACCTCGGCTCCACGAACGGCACATATCTCAACGAGGAGCTGCTCGAGACGCCCAGGCCGCTGCATCCCGGAGATCGCCTGCGCATCGGCGACAGTGAATTCGCGTTCGAGGTCGACTGACGTGCTGCGAGTCGCCGAGCAATACGCGGTAACGGACACCGGACGCCAGCGGCGCGCCAACGAGGACTCGCTGCTCGCGCGCTCACCGCTGTTCGTCGTCGCCGACGGGATGGGCGGAGCACAGGCCGGCGAGGTGGCCTCGCAGATAGCCGTCGACTCCTTCCAGCAGGGGCTCGAGGATGGCTCCCAGGCGGAGGCCGAGCTCGCCGAGCTCGCCCGTGCCGCCAACGCCCGCATCCATGAGCTCTCGCACTCGAACGCCGAGCAGGCGGGAATGGGCACCACGCTCACGGCCGTCTATGTCGGCGAGGACGAGGTGGCGATCGCTCACGTGGGCGACAGCCGTGCCTACTGCCTGCGCGACGGCGAGCTGCTGCGCCTCACCGACGACCACTCGCTGGTGGACGAGCTGCTGCGCCAGGGACGGCTCACGCCGGAGGAGGCGGTCGAGCATCCCCAGCGCTCGGTGATCACGCGCGCGCTGGGTCCGGAGGGGACCGTGGAGGTCGACACGCGCTCCTATCGCGCCCGCCCGGGCGACGTCTACCTGCTGTGCAGCGACGGCCTCACCACGATGCTCGCCGAGGCGCAGATCCAGGAGCTGCTCCTCGCCAATCCCCCACTGCGGGACGCCGGCGAGGCGCTGATCGCCGCGGCCAACGAGGCGGGCGGCCGCGACAACATCACCGTCGTCCTGATTCGCCTCGAGGAGGTGCACGCGGGCGCAGGGCACGAGAACGAAGACGCCACGATGGTCGGCGTGCCCGCCGTGTCGCCGCCGGTGAGCCCCCGCGCACCGCGCCGGGCGCCCGGCGCGCCGCAGGCCGATGCCTCGACTCGCGCGCTGCGGCGA
>JAOPZV010000128.1 GCA_025963935.1 Solirubrobacterales bacterium | reverse complement strand
TCGCGCGGGTGCAGGGGCGCCAGCAGTGCGGGCCCGGGTGGGTCAGCCACATCCTGCAGACGATCGTGCTCAGCCTCAAGAGCGATCCCGAAGTGCAGGCGCAGATCTCCCACGCGGCGGCGACATACTCGGCGCGGCGTGAGCTGTTCCTGGCCTGTCTCGCCCGCGAGGGAGTGGACGCGCATGGCGCCTCGGGGCTGAACGTGTGGGTACCGGTCAAAGACGAAGCGGGCACCGTCGGCGCGCTCACCCAGCGCGGCTGGGTCGTGGCGCCGGGGGACCCCTACCGCCTGGCAGGCAGCTCTCCGGGTGTCCGTGTGACCACCGCAACCCTCGCAGCCGACGAGGCAGTGCTGCTGGCCGGCGATATCGCCGAGGTCCTCGCACCCGCCGGCTTCAGCCGCAGCGGGTAGCCATGATGGCTCGGATGGCCAAGCAGCCCGCCGCTGACGTCGCCCCCGCGCGCGCCTGCGCCTACGCCGTCGTGCGCCGGGTCTTCGAGCGCGGCGCGTACGCCGACCAGGCGCTCCACGCCGAGGCGCGCGAGCTCGATCCGCGCGACCGCGCGCTCGCGATGCGTCTCGCCTTCGGCGCAGTGCAGCGCAAGGGCACCATCGACCATCTCATCGAGGGGCTCGCCGATCGGCCGGTGAGCAAGCTCGACCCGCCGGTGCGGGCCGCGCTGCGGCTCGGGATGTACGAGTTGCTCTACCTGCGGGGCTCGCCCGACTACGCGGTCGTGGCAGACGCCGTCGAGCTCGCCAAGGCGGAGGGGCGAGCCGGCCATGGCCTCGTCAACGCCGTCATGCGCCGCGCCGCGCGCGAGGGAGCGGACGCGCTTCTCGGGCCCCTGAGCGACGAGACGCCCTCGCAGGCGGCGGTCAAGCACTCCCATCCGGAGTGGATCGCACGCCTGTGGTGGCAGGTGCTCGGCGCGGAGCAGGCGCGCGCGCTGATGGCATACGACAACGAGCCCGGCGAGACGGCGCTGCGCGCCAACACCCTGCTCGGCGACGCCCCCACGCTGGCCGAGCGGCTGCCCGTGCGGACCCACCGTGACCCGCTGATCCCCGAGGCGCTGGTCCTCGATGAGCCGTTCGACGCACATGCCTCGCCGCTTTGGCAGCAGGGCGCCTTCCTGGCGCAGTCGCGCGCGGCGATGCTCGTAGCGCGCGCGCTGGGCCCGCTGCCCGGCGAGCGCGTGCTTGACCTGTGCGCGGCTCCAGGAGGCAAGACCACCCACATCGCGGCGCTCATGGAGGGCGACGGACAGGTCATCGCGGTCGAGCGCAACCCGCGGCGGGCAGGCGCCCTGGTCCGCACCGCGCAGCGGCTGCATGCAGCCAACGTGAAGGTCGAGGTCGGCGATGCCGCGGTGTGGCCCGCATCGGCCGGAACGGCGGGCCCCGACTTCGACCGGGTGCTCGTCGATCCGCCGTGCTCGGGGCTCGGAACGCTGCAGGCGAGGGCCGACCTGCGCTGGCGGGTGACGCCCGATGCGATCACCGAGATGGCCAGCGCCCAGGCCGGCATTCTGGCCGCCGGAGCGGGCGCTCTCCGTCCGGGAGGCGTGCTTGTCTACTCTACCTGCACTATCTCCCCGATTGAGAATGAGCGCCTTATTGAGGCTTTCCTCGACTCCCATCGCGATTTCACGCTCGACGACCTCACCGCCGAGCTCCCCGGCCTGCGCCTGGCGCCCTCCGATCCTGCACCCAACCGGCCGGGAGCCGGCTCCGGCGCCCTCATGACGCTGCCCCACCGCGACCACACCGCCGGCTTCTTCATCGCACGGCTGCGCCGGAGCTGAGCGATGGAGGAACGCGAGGGACAGGCCAAGGCGGCGGTCGACCTCGGCCCGCAGTGCCCCAACTGCGGCGAGCCATGGCTGCGGCCGACCAACCTGCCGGGACGCTATCGCTGCGTCTACTGCCTGCATCGCTTCGAGCTCACCTCGGTGTGCCCGAACTGCGGTGAGCACTCGACGATCGTGAGGATGTCCTCGACGGCGATCCTCAAGTGCAACAACTGCGGCGACTCGATGCTGCAGGCCGTATGACGCCGGGCGCCCGGGCGCGAGAGCTCCTGCATGGCGCGCGCGTCGCCCCGTCGATCCTCTCCGCCGACTTCGGCCGCCTGCGCGAGCAGGTCGACGAGGTCCTGGCCGCCGGCGCGCGTCTGATCCACGTCGACGTGATGGACGGGCACTTCGTCCCCCCGATCACCGTCGGGCCGCTGATCGTGGCGGCGCTCGCGGACAGCGTCCACGACGCCGGGGCGATGATCGAGGCGCACCTCATGATCGAGCGCCCGGAGCGGCACGTCGGCGAGTTCGTCAAGGCGGGAGCCGACTCGATCACCTTCCACGCCGAGGCCACCCCGCACATCGCCTACGCCGCGAACCTGATCCGCGAGAGCGGCGCCGGTGTCGGCCTGGCGATCAACCCGGCGACCCCTGTCGGCGCGCTCGCGGAGGTGGCCGGGGCGATCGACGTGGCGCTGTGCATGACCGTCAACCCGGGTTGGGGCGGACAGGCGTTCATCGCCCACTCGCTCGAGAAGCTGCCGCGTGTACGGGCGATCGTCGGCGACGAGGTGGCGGTCGAGGTGGACGGCGGCATCGACGCGCAGACGGCGCCGTCCTGCCGCGCGGCCGGAGCGAGCCTGTTCGTGGCCGGCTCGGCGATCTTCGGCGCCGATGACCCCGGCGAGGCCTACCGCGCCATCGCCCGCTCGATCGACGCGGAGTAGTCAGGCGGGCTGCAGGCGCGCGTAGGCGCCGCGGCGATACAGGGCCGTGAGCGTGAGCGCCAGCACGGCCGTCGCGCCGGCGTAGCCGAGCTCGGCGCGGAGCACCTGACCGTGCACGATCGGGCTGATCATCCACGCTACGAAGGCCAGCGCTGCGAACAGCCAGCACACCGCGGCGGCGCGCGCCTGGTCGCGCGCGAGCGCTGACTGGTTGAGCGCGCCGGAGGCCAGATGGAAGCCCATGCCGATGCCGATCGCCGCGAGGCCGAAGCGGTTGTAGTGGAACGCCTGGCCGAACAGGTGGCGCATCACGACCGGGCCGACCGCCAGCAGCCCCAGCGACACCGTGGCCGCGAATCCCGCGATCGCGAGGACCGTGACACGGATCGCGCGAGCGAACGCATCGTGGCCCTCGGTCGCCTCGAGGCCCGTGAGATGGGGCAGCAGCGAGGTCTGGATCGCCTGGAAGAGCTGCAGCGGCGCCCTGGCGATCAGCAGCACGTTGAACACGACCCCGGCGAGCGCGCGATCGACCGAGGTGGCGTCGACCGTCAGAACCGCCGCGTTGAGCAGGATCTGCTCGGCGACCATGATGCTCGCCACGACCAGCGCGAAGTGCGAGCCGCGCTGCATCGAGAGCTCCTCCGCGGCGACCGCCTCCTGGACGCCCTCCGCTCCCGGACCAGCGAGCGCCGCGTCGACGTCCTCGATCTCCGGGGCGCCGCGCGGGACCTGCGGGGCGTCGCGGCGCTCGCCCCTGCGGCGCGCGAACGCCCACGGCACGATGATCAGCGACACCAGCGGCGCCGCGCCGATCCCGAGGGCGACGGCCAGCTGGCCCTCGGCGAGGCCGACCGCGACGGCGAGGACGAAGCACACGCGAGAGAAGGCCTCGAGCAGAACGAGTCCTCCGTACAGCGCGAAGTACTGATGTCCGGCAAGCCAGCCGCGCGCGAAGTAGCTCGCGGCATAGGCGACGGTGCCCACGACCAAAACGTCATACAGCCCGCCGAAGCGGTCGAACACATGGTCGACGAGCTCGCCTCTGAGCGCGATAGCGAGGATCAGGAACGTCAGTGCGAAGCCGCCCTGGATCGCGATCGGCACGCGCAACGAGTGCTGGACGTGGCCGCGCGCGCGGCGGTCGGCGATCGTGCGTGAGAGCAGCTGTTCGATCGGGCGGTAGATCACCGAGATCGTCACGAACATGACGGTCCACAGCAGGTCGATCCGCTTGGCCTGGAATGGGTTGAGGACGTGGCTGGCGAGCGAGAAGTAGGCGAACGTCAGCAGGCCCGTCGCGGCGATCCCGATCGACAGGACCCGTGCGCCGCTGCCGTATGAGCGCGTCGCGCGTCCGGAGGGAGCGCTAGAGGCGGACAAGCAACATCGTCCAGGGGAACGGCGAGCGCACCTCGGCGACCTCTCCTTGGCGCGAGAGGAGCTCGACGAAGGACCGCCGCGACCAGTGGTTCAGGTGCCCCGGGGTGTTGCCGAGCGCCGGCCAGTAGGCGCCGCGCGCCATGTTGAGCATCCGCCACAGCGGCTCGCGAGGGACCGACACGAGCAGGTGCCTCCTCGCGCAGCGCGCCATCTCGCTGACAGTGTGCTCAGGGTCGGGCAGGTGCTCGAGCACCTCGATGGCGCTCGCCAGCTCGAACTCGCCGTCGGCGAACGGAAGGTTGGCGGCCTCCATCACGCGGTACTCGAGGTTCGGGGCGCGCCGCTCGGCCCAGCCCTCCTGGATCGACTCCTCCTCCAGATCGATGCCGACGACGCGAGCCTGCGGCAGGCGGGCCGCCCAGCGGTGCACGAGCACGCCCTCGCCGCAGCCGACGTCCAGCAGCGAGCTCGGTGCCGCCGACGCAAGCAGCTCGTCGAGGCTGCGCTCGAAGCCGCTCATCAGCCGGCGCACCACAGGGTTGCTCGAGCCGTACTTGTCGTAGGTGTTGCCCGTGACGACGCCGTCCTTGGAGACAGTCACCCCGCTCACAGTCGAACCGCCTCGCCACGTCGCTCCTCCGGCTGGCCGGCCGCGCCGCCCGCAGCGCCCGGCGCCGCCTCGGCGCTGGCCGGGCCCGGAGCTTGCGGCTGCTGTTTCCCGCCCGGTTCGTAGTGAGAGGGGCCGACGCCGAGCTCCAGCTCGATGCGCCGCACCTGCTCGAAGGTCTTCTGGGTCATCACCCGCTGGGCGGCGAGAAGATCGCCGATGACGCCCAGCGCCCACAGCACGACGGCCGCGATGAACAGGACCGCGCCGAGGATCAGCGACTGCACGTGACCCTTGCCGTTGCCTTCGAGATACGCGACCGCAAAGCGGATCCACACCCCCACGGAGCCCAGCCCGATCAGCAGCGCGAGGCTCCAGAAGACGCGCAGCGGCTCGTACTGGGCGTAGACGCGGAAGATCGAGACGGCGTTGCGCCGCACGTAGGCGCCCATCGACGGGAACAGGCGCGACTCGCGGGTCTGCGGATTGGTGCGGATCGGGACGTGGTCGATCGCGACCAGCAGCTTCCCCGCCTGGATGATCGTCTCGAGCGTGTAGGTGAACTTCGAGACGACGAGCATCTGGATCGCGGCCTCGCGGTTGTAGGCGCGGAAGCCGGAGGTCGTGTCCGGAATCGACGTCGAGGAGGCCTGGCGCACCACCCAGGAGCCGAGTTGCTGGAGGGCCTTCTTGAGCGGCGAGAAATGCTCGATGCCGCCGACCTCGCGGTCTCCGATCACCATGTCGGCCTCGCCGGCCACGATCGGGCGCACGAGGCGCGCGACGTCGGGGCCGTAGTACTGGTTGTCGGCGTCGGTGTTGACGATCACGTCGGCACCGAGCTTCAGCGCGGCGTCGATCCCCGCCTGGAACCCGGCCGCCAGGCCCTTGTTGTTGGTCAGGCGCACGAGATGGTCCACACCGAGCTCGCGAGCCACGGAGACCGTCCGATCGGTCGAGCCGTCGTCGATCACCAGCCACTCGACCACGTCGAAGCCCTCGACCTCGCGCGGGAGGTCCGCCAAGGTCTGTGGCAGCTGCTCTGCCTCGTTGAAGCAGGGGATCTGGATGATGAGCGTCATCGGCTTGTATTGCCTAGACTTGGCTTCCGGCAGTATCCCAAAGCGCAGGTCACGGTCTTGGCGCCAAGTGTTGAGCCCATCCACCCGGCGCCATGTATCGAGCCCACCCGCCCCCGTGGGCTAGATACTCCCAGGCTAGATGGAAAGCGCGATGCTCACCCGGCTCACGCCGGGCCAGACCCGGCTCGAGCGACTGCGTGCGGTGCCATCGGGGACGTGGGCCCGTATCGGGCTCGCCGCGATGTGCGTCGGGGCGGTGATCGGCTACTTCGCCTTCCCCACATACCCGACCTACGACTCCTTCTACGCGCTGCTGTGGGGCCGCGACGTGCTGCACCTGCACCTGCCCGACTTCAGGGTCTACCGGGGGCCGACCGAGCATCCCCTGGCGATCGCCTTCGGAACGATCTGCTCGATCTTCGGCGAGGGCGGCGCGCGGCTCATGGTGTTCGGCTCGATCGCGTCGTTCGTGGCCGTCGTGGCGGGCGTCTACCGGCTCGGCAGGCTTTGCTTCGGCCCCGTAGTCGGCTGGATCGCAGCGCTTCTGGTGCTGAGCCGCTTCTTCGTGGAGAACCTCGCCGCACAGGGCTATCTCGACATCGCCTACATCGGGCTGATCGTGTGGGCCGTCGTGCTCGAGGTGGAACGCCCGCGCCGCGGCACACCCGTCTTCGTGCTGCTGGCGGCCGCGGGGCTGCTGCGCCCGGATGCGTGGGTGCTGAGCGGGGTCTACTGGCTGTGGTGCGCGTGGCGCGCGGATAGCCGGCGACGGCTGGGCTACCTCGCGCTGGTGGCCATTGCGCCGGTCGTGTGGGCCGGCGTTGATGCCATCGTGACCGGCAATCCGCTCTACTCGCTGACCGCCACCGCCGGCCTTGCACAGGAACTCGAACGAACGCAAGGCTTCTCCAGCGTGCTCACGTCCCTGTGGAGCTACGGCGTGCGGATCGACAAGCTCCCGGTGCTGCTCGGCGCGATAGTGGGGGTGCCGCTGGCGATCTGGATGGCGCCCAGACGGGTGCTGGTGCCGTTGTCCGCGCTCGCGCTGCTGATCGGCGTGTACGTCGCAGAGGGAGCCGTCGGGGCATCCGTCGTCGATCGCTACCTGCTCGGCGCCGCCGTGGCGGCGCTGCCCTTCTGCGCGGTCTCGCTCGGCGGTTGGGCGATGCTGCGGCCAGGCTCCAAGCTGCGCCGGGTTTGGATCCTCGGCGCGACTGTGCTGCTGGCCTACGGAGCCGTCACCGCGGCGAGCACCGTGAGCCTTTCCAGCCTGCGCACGACGCTCGCCTACCACGAGGACTTCCACAAGGGCCTTGCCGCGGCGCTCGCGAACCCCGGCGTCAAGGCGCAGCTGCACCGCTGTCCCCTGCTGTCGCTGCCGAACAACAAGCTGATCCCGGACGCCCGCTGGATACTCCACACCTCCGGCCAGCACGACATCGTCGCTCGCAGCCAGGCGCGGGCCGACGTCGGCAAGGGCTCGCACGCGCTCGCGAATCGCATCCGCCGCGGGAGCGTCGCCGTCTACCCGCTCGGCAGCGCGGTGTTCGTCGAGGCGATCGTCGACGTCGGCGACGATGCGCGCGACCAGGTCCCGCTCGCAGGCTTCAAACGCATCTACACGAGCCGCTACTACGCGGTCTATGCGAACTGCTGAGCGGCCGTCGGTGAACGTGCCGCAGCGCTCGCGCATGTGGGCCTGGTCCGCCCTCGCCTTGGTCCTGCTCGGTGGGCTCGCCCTTCGCCTGTGGGGGGTGAAGCAGGGCCTGCCCTACGCGTACAACACCGACGAGGCGGACCACTTCGTACGCCACGCCGTCGCGATGTTCGGAGAAGGGAGCCTCAACCCGCATTACTTCGCGAACCCGCCGGCCTTCACCTACCTCCTGCACTTCCTGTTCGCGGCCTGGTACGGCGGCAGCGCGGGTGCGCGGCAGGCCTTCGCACTTCACCCCGCCGAGGTGTTCACGCTGGCGCGCGTCGCCGCGGCGGTGCTCGGCACGGGCGCGCTGTGGTTGCTGTACGCCACCGGCGCACGGCTGTTCGCCCGGGGCGTCGGGCTGCTGGCGGCGGCGATCGAGGCGGTCGCCTTCCTGCCCGTCTTCTACTCGCACCTGGCGCTGAACGACGTCCCCACTCTCCTGCCGCTGACGCTGTCGCTGCTCGGCTCGGCCGGCGTGCTTCGCAGGGGACGCGGGCGCGACTACCTGATCGCCGGGATCGGCCTCGGGCTCGGCTGCGCGAGCAAGTACACGGCCGGGATCGCCGTTCTCCCGCTCGCGGCGGCGCTCGCGTCGCGATATCTCGACGCCGAGCCGGCGCAGCGAGCACGGGTGCTCACCGGGGTGCTGCTCGCCTCGGCAGCCGGCGTAGCCGCGTTCCTGCTCGCCAACCCCTACGCGATCATCGACTACCAGAGCTTCCACCGCGAACTCGTGCACCAGTCGACGCTGTCGGCCGAATCCCAGGGCAAGCTGGGGTCGCCGAAACACGGCGGCATCGCCTACTACCTCTGGTCGCTGACGTGGGGCCTCGGGTGGCTGCCGGCGCTCGCCGCGCTCGGCGGCGCGCTCAGCATCTGGCGATCGGAGGCCCGCCTCGGATGGCTGCTCATGCCGGCGCCGATCGCCTTCCTCGCCTTCATGGGCCTGCAGGGCCGCTACTTCGGACGCTGGCTCATGCCGATCCTGCCGATCCTCTGCCTGCTCTCCGCGTTCTTCATCGTCCAGCTCGCCGGCGCGCTCACGGGCGTCGCGGGCCGGCGACTCGCGCAGCGCTCCGCAGCACGCGAGGTCGCCGGCGCACCGGCGCGCAGGGCCACGCGCAGGCCGTCGTGGGTGCG
>JAOPZV010000119.1 GCA_025963935.1 Solirubrobacterales bacterium | reverse complement strand
CTCGGGTGGCGGACCCGCGCCCGGCCGCCCCGCGTCCCGAGCGGCGCCCGCGCGTCCCGCGGCCTCGGACCGTCACTCGAGCGCCGCGTCGCGAAACGCCGCGAAGCGCGGGCCGGGCAGCTTCGCTGTCGGACTGCGAACCCTGCGGCTGGTGGACACGAGCCGCACGATCCGGGTCGGCGGCGCCTCTCGACCGCGGACGCTCCTCACCTACGTCCGCTACCCAGCGCTCGGAAGCCCGGGCGGCGGTGAGCTGGCGAACGCGCTCCCGGCCCGCGCCGACGGCCCGTTCCCGCTCGTCGTGTTCGGGCATGGCTTCGCGGTCACGCCCGGTCCGTATCGGCGGCTGCTGGACAGCTGGGCGAGCGCCGGCTATGTCGTCGCGGCGCCCGTGTTCCCGCTGGAGAACGCCAACGCGCCGGGCGGGCCGGACGAGTCCGACCTGGTCAACCAGCCGGCGGACATGAGCTTCGTGATCACGCGACTGCTTGCCGCTGCCGCGGCCGGCTCGGACCCGCTCTCCGGCTTGCTCGACCCACGGCGGATCGCCGCCAGCGGTCAGTCCGACGGCGGCGAGACGGCGCTCGCCGTCGCCTACGACAGCCAGTTCCGCGACCCGCGGGTCGGCGCTGCGCTGATCCTCTCCGGCGCGAAGATCCCCGGGGTCGGCGGGTTCACCTTCCCGCGCGGGAGCCCACCGCTCCTCGCCACGCAGGGCACCTCCGACACGGTCAACCCTCCGGCGCTCACCGCCGAATTCTTCGACAGCGCCCGCCGCCCGAAGTACCTGCTCCGCCTGCCGGGTGCCGGGCACCTGCCGCCGTACACCGAACAGCAGCCGCAGCTGGGAATCGTCGAGCGGGTGGCCATCGCGTTCCTCGACGGCTACCTGAAGGACAGCCCCGCCGCGCTGCGCCGCCTGCGGTCGCTCGGCACGGTCCCCGGCGTGGCATCGCTCCTCGCCCAGCCCTAGGCCGGGGGGGTTCACCGCGCCCCCGGGCGTCCGGTATCGTGAACCGCGGGAGAGGAAAAGCCGCCGAGAGGGGAGCGAGATCGTGTTCGACTACGTGATTGTGGGGGCAGGATCAGCGGGCTGCGTACTGGCCAACCGTCTCAGCGAGGACCCCGACGTGAGGGTGCTGCTGCTCGAGGCCGGGCCGCCGGACACGCTCGAGAACATCCACGTCCCGCTCGGATATCTGCAGCTCGCGCGCACGGAGGTCGACTGGGACTACAACTCCGCGCCGGAGCCCGAGTGCGGGGGACGGCGCATACCGCTGCCGAGGGGCAAGGTGCTCGGAGGATCCTCCTCGATCAACGCGATGGTCTACATCCGCGGCAACCGGCGCGACTACGACGAATGGGGCGTGGCCGGCTGGTCCTGGGCCGACCTCATGCCCTACTTCCTGAAGGCCGAGGACAACGAGCGCGGCGCCTCCGAGTGGCACGGCGCGGGCGGGCCGCTGCCGGTCAGCGAGGGACGCTCCCAGAACCTGATCGCCCGCGCGTTCGTGGATGCCGGGGAGCAGGCGGGCCTCGCTCGCAACGACGACTTCAACGGCGACCAACAGGACGGCGTAGGGATGTACCAGGTGACCCAGCGCGGCGGCATGCGTGCGAGCGCCGCAGTCGCCTACCTGCACCCGGCGATGGAGCGCCCCAACCTCACGGTGCTGCCGTACATGCACGTGCAGCGAGTCCTCATGGACGGCACGCGGGCGATCGGCGTGCGGGCGAGCCAGCTGGGGCAGGAGCAGGACTTCAATGCCGAGCGCGAGGTCATCCTGTGCGGCGGCTCCTACAACTCGCCTCAGCTGCTGATGCTCTCCGGGATCGGTCCCGCCGAGCATCTGACGATGCGCGAAATCGAGGTGCTGCTCGACCAGCCGGCCGTCGGCGAGAACCTGTCCGACCACGCGGCCGCCTACGCGGTGTGGACGACGCCCGAGCCACAGAGCCTGCTGCTCGCGCTCGAGCCGGAGGCGCTCGAGGAGTTCGAAACGAGCCAGACCGGACCGTTCACGTCCAACCTCGCGGAGGCGGGCGGCTTCGCGCGTGTCGGCGCCGAGGCTCCCGCGCCGGACGTCCAGTTCCACGTCGCGCCGGTGCACATCGTCGACGAGGGGATGAGCGACCCGCAGGCCCACGGCATCTGGGTCTCGCCGTGCCTGCTCACCCCCAACAGCAGGGGCACGGTGCGCCTCGCCTCGAGCGATCCGACGGCCAAGCCGATCGTGCACAACGCCTTCTACTCGCAGGGCGACGACATGCAGCGGATGATCGCCGGCATGCGGCTGACGATGGACATCTGCGCCCAACCCGCCCTGCGCCCGTACTGCGCCGAGCCCTTCACCACGCCCGACGGCAGCAGCGACGAGGCGCTTCGCGCGCACATCGCCACCACCACCTACGCCGTCTACCACCCCGTCGGCACATGCCGGATGGGAGAGGATGCGGGCGCGGTCGTCGACGATCAGTTGCGCGTCAACGGCACCGAGGGGCTACGCGTCGTAGACGCATCCGTGATCCCGACGGTTCCGCGCGGCAACACGAACGCGCCGACCATCGCCGTGGCCGAGCGGGCCGCGGACCTCATCCGCGGTGGCGGGCAGACAGCCCCGCCGGCGGAGAGCGCTGCTGCAGCGGCGGTCGCCGGCGCCGAGCGCTGAGCGGGACGCCCGGCGCTCAGCGTACGCGGGGCCGCACGGCCGCAAGGAGGCAGCGAGTCAAGCGGAGTTGGAGTCTGCGGCTCGCGCGTTGCGCACGAGGCGCCGCATGCCCTTCAGCCAGCGCTCGGGGTCGGACCCCTTGAAGGCCATGAAGCCCGCCACGTTCTCGTGCGGCAGGATCAGCATGCGCTCATCGCGCATGCCCTCGATCAGCGAATCCGCGACGTCCTCCGGTTCGATCAGCCCGCCGGACGCGAGCGCCGCGGCGCCCACGGGCTCCTCCATCGCCAGTTCGAGCATCGGCGTGCGAACGCCCTGCGGGCAGATGCACGACACGCGCACCCCGCTGTCCGCGTATTCGATCGACAGCCACTCGGCGAGCGACACGGCCGCGTGCTTGGTGACGCTGTAGACGAGCGAGGAGACCTGTGTCAGCAGGCCGGCGGCGGATGCGGTGTTGATCAGGTAGCCCTCGCCGCGCTCGAGCATCTGCGGCAGCAGCGCCCGGGCAGCCCACACGTGCGCCATGACGTTGACCCGCCAGGCTTCATCCCACGCCTCGTCGGCCGCCTCGGGGCCGCCCAGCGCTCCGGGGACCCCGGCGTTGGAGATGAAGACGTCGATCGGCCCGTGCGCGGCGGTCGCCTCGTCGATCAGCGCGCGCACGCTGCTCTCGCGCCCGGCGTCGAGCTCCACCGCCAGGCCGCCCACCTCGCCGGCCATCGCCTGCGCTCCCGCGAGGTCGCGGTCGGCGACGACGAGGGCCCGCGCTCCCTCCTCTGAAAGCCGCCGGATCAGCGCCCGCCCGATCCCGCCGGCGCCCCCTGTGACGACGATATGCCGGCCGGAGACCTCCATCGGGCGTACTCTATGGGACGCATGAGCGCGGAGCCCAACGTCGCGGCGTCGCCGGTGGCGCCCCTGTGGGGGGAGCTGCGCTACGGCGGCGAGCTGATACGGCTGCTGGCGGACGGCGAGCTGCGTGCGCCGCGCCGTCGCAGCGACGCGCAGCCGGTGCTCCTGATTCCGGGCTTCATGGCGGGCGACGGCTCCCTGGCGATGCTGAGGTATTGGCTGCGGCGCCGCGGACATCGCGTGGCCGTGAGCGGAATGCGCGCCAACGTCGACTGCGCCGAGCGCAGCGTCAGCCGCCTGCAGGAACAGCTGAGAGCGTTCGCCGCGGACTGCGGCCGGCCGGTGACCCTCATCGGGCAGAGCCGTGGGGGAGCGCTGGCGCGCGCCGTGGCGGTGCGCGAGCCCGGGATCGTGTCGGGCCTGGTCATGCTTGGCTCGCCGGTGCGCGACTCCCTCGCCGTCTCCGCGCGGGTCCTGCGCACGGTGCGCCTGGTCGCGAGGCTCGGCGATCTCGGCATGCCCGGCATGTTCTCGAGCAGCTGCCGCGACGGTGACTGCTGCGCCGCCTTCCGGGCGGACCTGTCGGCTCCGCTGGCGCCGGGCCTGCACGCGCTCGCCGTGCACTCGCGCACCGACGGGATAGTCGACTGGCGAGCCTGCCTCGACCCCCACGCGGAGGCGATCGAGGTCGACTCGAGCCACTGCGGGATGTCAGTGCACCCGGCCGTCTATCGCGCCCTCGAGCAGATGCTGAGCCAGTCCGAGGAACCCGCATGGAGCCGATGAGCGCGATCGACTCCTCCTTCCTGCACGTCGAGAACGACACCACCCCGATGCACATCGGCGGCGTCAGCATCTTCGCCGGGCCGCCGCCCCCGTTCGAGGACCTGCGCGCGATGGTGGCCGGCAAGCTCGATCTCGTGCCTCGCTACCGGCAGAAGGTGCGCTTCGTCCCGCTGTCCGCCGGGCCGCCGGTATGGGTGGACGATCCCCACTTCAGCCTCGCCTACCACCTGCGCCACACGGCGATACCGGCGCCGGGCAGCGAGGAGCAGCTGCGCCAGATGGCCTCCCGCGTGTTCTCGCAGCACCTGGACAGGAACAAGCCGCTGTGGGAGCTGTGGGTCGTCGAGGGTCTCGAGGGGGGACGCTGGGCGCTGCTCTCGAAGGTCCACCACTGCATGGTCGACGGCGTGGCGGCAACCGATCTGATGTCTGTGATGTTCTCCGACGCGACGAGCGGCTCGGCGTCCGCGCCGTGGTCGGCCGCTCCGGAGCCGTCCAACCTCGAGGTGTTGCTACGCACCGTCGTGCGGCGTGCCACCCCCGCTGGGCAGATCGACGCTGTGCGCCGAGCGCTGGCGACGCCGCGCCAGACGCTTCGCTCGTTTCTCGAGATCGCCCGCGCGACGGCCGCCGCCAGCCCGAGCATGCGCCCTGTCGCGGCATCCTCGCTGACCGGTCCGATCGGCCCGCATCGCCGTTGGAGCTGGGCCGACGTGCGCCTCACAGACGTGAAGACGGTGCGCAGCGCACTCGGCGGCACGGTGAACGACGTGGTTCTGGCGATCATCACCAACGGCTTCCGCGAGCTGCTCGAGGGCCGTGGCGAGCAGGTCACCGAGGATCGTGTGATCCGCACGATGGTGCCCGTGTCGGTGCGCCGCCGGGGCGAGCGCGGCGTTTACAACAATCGCGTCTCCGCCGTCTTCGCGGGTCTGCCCGTCGGGGTCGCCGATCCGGCTGCCCGCCTGGACGTGATCCGCGCCGAGATGGACGGGGTCAAGCAGTCCAAGCAGGCCGTCGCCGGAGACGTGCTGACCTCGCTGTCGGGGTTCGCGCCACCGCTGCTGCTCGCGCTGGGGAGCCGCCTGGTGACGCTCTCCCCGCGCCTGAACATGCACACCGCGACGACCAATGTCCCGGGCCCCCAGCAGCCCGTTCAGACACTCGGGCGCCGGATGCTCTCCTCCTACCCGTTCGTGCCTGTGGTCGGCTCGATCAGGATCGTCGTGGCGATCTTCTCCTACGACGGAGGCCTCTACTTCGGCGTGACCGGCGACTATGACGGCGCTCCGGACATCGACGTGCTGACCGCCGGCATCGAGCGGGGAATGGACGATCTGCTCTCGCTGGCCTCGCCCGCGCCGGCTCGCACCCGCATCACCGGCCGCCGCCGCACCGCCGCGCCGCTCAGCGCGCCCGCAGCGACCAGGTAGACGCCGGCCTCCGCAGCACCCGCGCCGGTCAGCTTGCGTGCAGCGCTTCGGCGGAGTGTCTGTCGATCTCGAACCACATGCAGGCACACGGCTCACTCGCCTCGGCCTGGGTGGTTTCGATCGACCAGCGGTCAGCGACCTGGTCGAGCAGCAGCATGTCGTAGTGGGTGCGATGGGCGTGGGCCGGAAGGTCGAGAACCTCGCGTGGGGCCCGCAGCTCGACCCTCACCACGTCGGAGGGCATCCAGGCGAGCAGCTCGACCGCTTCTCCGGAGCAGTGCTCGCACTGCTCCACCGCGCGCGAGACCAGCTCGCTCGTGAGCAGCACCACCGCGTCTCGCAGGTCCGGCGAGGGCCTGTCGAGCTGCGCCACGTAGTAGCGCGCGGCCCGGGGAGCGAAGGGATCCAGCGTCAGCGACACCTGCAGGTCGGGGATTACCGTGTCAACAGTCATCCAAGAGCCGATTCCCGAGACTCGCCGTTCTAAACGCCTCGACGACGGATGATCATCGACGTGCAGCGGCTAGATTACGGCGTGGTGGCCACCACGCTCAGCGAGACCGTTCTGACCGAGTCGCCGTCGACCGGGAAGATCGTGCGCCGCGCCGGGCCGCGGTTGCTGCGCGACGGCTTCGGGCCGCTCGCCGTGTTCTTCGCCGGCTGGAAGCTCTTCGGGCTCGGCGCAGGTATCGGGATGGCCGCCCTGTTCGGCCTGACGGTGTTCCTGCACGAGCGCCGCCGCGGCGAGCCCGGGGTGGTGGTGCGCCTGGCGCTGGTGCTGGTCGCGATACGGGCCACCGTCGGGCTCACCTCGGGTAGCGCCACCGCCTACCTCGCCCAGGAGATCGGCATCGACACCGTGCTCGGCTGCGTGGTGCTCGCCTCGCTGCGGACCGCGCGGCCGTTCGCGTCGTGGTTCACGGCCGAGATCTACCCGCTTCCGCAGGAGATCCGGGAGTCCGACACGCTGGCCGGGGCGATGCGCACGATCACATGGGTGTGGGGCATCTACTTTCTGAGCCGAGCCCTCGTGCGCCTCACCGCGCTGCTGACGCTGAGCACCGACAGCTACGTGCTCGTCGCCGCCCTGAGCGATGCGCCTTTCCTGATCGCGCTGCTGGCGTGGTCGGTCTACCACACGGGCGGCGTCCTGCGCCGCAGCCCCGAGTGGGGGCCGGCGATCGCCGCGGCCGAAGCCGCCCCTCGCCCGTGATGCGCGAGGAGGAGGCGGGTGCGGGAGGAGAGCAGCGCCTACGATCGGACGCGTCGATGCCGATGGCCGATCAGATGCTCGAGGGAGCCGAAGGCCGTGCCGCCGAGCTGGCGGCGCCCGGCCTGAGCCCGCGACCCCGCCTGAGGATCGCGGTCCTGGCCTGCATGGACACGCGCATCGATCTGTTCCCGATGTTGGGTCTCGCGCGCGGCGACGCGCACATCATCCGCAACGCCGGCGGCCTCGCGACCGACGATGCGATCCGCTCGCTGAGCGTCTCTCAGCGGCTGCTCGGCACGACCGAGGTGGTCGTCGTGATGCACGACGGATGCGGGTTGCACGGGGCGTCCGAGGACGAGTTCGCGGAGGGGCTGGCCGCCGACGGGGTTCTGCCCACCTGGCGCCTCGGAGCCTTCGACGACGTCGAGCAGACACTCGGCCACAGCCTCGCGCGCCTGCGCTCGAGCCGCGAGCTGCCGGCTCGCGGGCAGATCCGCGGGTTCGTCTTCAACCCTGAGACGGGAGGCCTGCGGGAGGTCGAGGCCGAGAGCTAGGGGCCGCGCCGCCCCGGTCGGGGTGGGGTCAGGCGAGCGTGGGGTATTCGTGGATGGAGAACAGCCGCACGGGTCCGTCGATCACGCGGTAGCTGTGCGGGCGGTCTGCGCGGAAGCTGATCAGGTCCCCCTGCCGCACGACCTCGCAGAACGACTCGCTGGAGAACTCAACGGCCCCCTCTGCCACCAGGATGTGCTCGAAGAGACCGCTCACGTGGGCGTTTGCGTGTCGAACCGCCCCTTCGTCGAGCACCGCCGCGAAGATCTCGATGAGCGCCCCACCGGTGCGCGTGAGCATGTGCCGCAGGACGAGGCCACCCGCCCGCAGGTCGGCCTCGTCGAGCCCGATCACCGAGTCCGCGTCCTCGCGCACGACGACGACGTCCTCGTTCGGCGACTCGTCGTGCAACAGGCTGGCAAACGGGACGCCGAGGGCCGAGGCGAGCGCCCACACCGTGTCGATCGAGGGATTTCCCTGCCCGCTCTCGATCAGCGAGACCGTGGACTTCGCGATGCCCGCCTGCTCGGCCAGTGCAGACAGCGTCAATCCGCGTGCGGTCCTCCAACGACGAAGGTTGCGCGCGATCGGCTGCGCCGCACTCCCCGGGTGGCTCGTCCTTTCGGCCGGCGACGTCGACACGTGTAGCCCTCCCCCTGATCGTCTGATCAGTTCGGGGCATAACATATCGAACGGGTCGCACATTTGTGGGATCGCCGAGCCGCCGACGCAGGCCGCCGGCAGGCTGCCGCCGCGTGTGTATACGCTTCAACTGCGCATGCGAGCCGTCACCTTCCAGGCGCCCGGCGTGGTCAGCGTCGAGGACCGCCCAGAGCCCGAGCCGATCGACCCCGAAGACGCCGTCGTCCGCATTGAGGCGACCGGCGTGTGCGGCTCGGACCTGCACATCTTCCATGGGCGCGTGCAGATCGAGCCCGGCTTCACGATCGGTCACGAGTACGTCGGCACGGTCGTCGCCACGGGCGACGGCGTCACGCGCGTGGCCGTCGGCGACCGCGTGCTCGGCTGCTTCCAGACGGCCTGCGGCGGCTGCTTCTTCTGCCGGCGCGGCGACTATCACCGCTGCCTTGAATCGCGGACCTTCGGACACGGCGCGACGCTCGGCTCGCTGCAGGGAACCCAGGCCGAGATGGCGCTCGTGCCGCGCGCCAACCTCGTGCTGCGCCGTGTGCCGGAGGGAATGAGCAGCGACACGGCGCTGTTCGCCGGCGACGTGATGGGCACCGGGTTCCATGCGGTCGACGCCAGCGGGCTGCGTCCGGGGGACGTCGCCGCGGTTCTCGGCCTCGGTCCCGTCGGGCTGTGCGCGGTCCAGGTCGCGAGGGCCGCCGGGGCGGCGCATGTGTTCGCGATCGACACCGTGCCCGAGCGCCTCGAGGTGGCCGCGGCGTTCGGCGCCGAGCCGCTGCACCTCGGCGAGCAGGACGTCCGTGCGGCCGTGCGGGCCGCCACGGAGAACCGCGGGGTTGACGTATCGATCGACGCGGTCGGCGATCCACAGGTTCTCGAGAGCGCGATACGCCTGACGCGGGCCTGCGGCAGCATCCAGTGCATCGGCGTCTACGCCGAGCGCGCCGACGTGCATCTCGGGCTGATGTGGCTCAAGTCGCTGACGCTGCGCGGCGGGCAGGCAAACGTCCTCGGACACGTCGATCGCGTGCTCGCGATGATGTCCTCCGGCGTGCTCGACCCCTCGCCGCTGGTCACACACCACATGACGCTCGACGAGGCGCCGGAGGCCTACGCCGTGTATGACAGGCGTGAGGCGCTGAAGATCGTCCTGACCCCCTGACGCGCCTAGCCGGCCCAGCCGAGCGAGCGCGTCACCGCCTTCTTCCATTGGCCGTACTCGCGCTCGCGCAGCCGCTCGTCCATGGCGGGCTCCCAGCGCCGGCCCTCCGACCAGCGCTCGCGCAGCTCCGCCTGGTCCTTCCAGAAGCCGACGGCTAGCCCCGCCGCGAACGCCGCGCCGAGCGCGGTCGTCTCGGTGACCACGGGACGGACCACCGGCACGCCGAGCACGTCGGCCTGGAACTGCATGAGCAGCTCGTTGGCGGTCATGCCGCCGTCGACCTTCAGCTCGCCGAACGGCCTGCCGGTGGCGGCGGCCGCCTCGTCGACCACCTCCCTCGTCTGCCACGCCGTCGCCTCCAGGACGGCACGCGCGATGTGGCCGGCGCGCGCGTAGGCCGTCAGTCCGACGATCACGCCGCGGGCGTCGTCACGCCAGTGGGGGGCGAACAGTCCCGAGAACGCGGGCACGATGTACACGCCGCCGTTGTCCTCGACGCTGAGGGCGAGCTCCTCCACCTCGGACGCCGTGCTGATCAGGCCGAGCTGATCGCGGAGCCACTGCACGGCCGCGCCGGTGACCGCGATCGAGCCCTCGAGGACGTAGCTCGTCGGCGCGTCGCCGATCTTCGCGGCCACGCTCGTCAGCAATCGCTCCGAGCGCACGATCTCCGCTCCGGTGTTGACCAGCAGGAAGGATCCCGTGCCGTAGGTGTTCTTGGCCTCGCCCGCCTCGAAGCAGGTCTGGCCGAACAGCGCCGCCTGCTGGTCGCCGAGGATCCCGGCCACCGGCCGGCCGGCCAGCTCCGTGCCCCTCACCTCGCCGTACACCTCGCTCGAGGTGCGGATCTCCGGGAGCATGCAGCGGGGGATGCCCATCAGCTCGAGGCTCGGGTCGTGCCAGTCGAGCGTGCGCAGGTCCATGAGCATCGTGCGGCTGGCGTTCGTGACGTCGGTCGCGTGCACGCCGCCGTCGTGCCCGCCCGTGAGGTTCCACAGCACCCAGCTGTCCATCGTCCCGAAGGCCAGCTCGCCGGCCTCGGCCCGCTCGCGCGCGCCGGCGACGCCGTCGAGGATCCAGGAGATCTTCGGGCCGGAGAAGTAGGTCGAAAGCGGCAGCCCGACGCTGTCGCGCAGGCGGTCGACGCCGGCCACCCCCGCGAGCTCGCGCACGAGGGCGTCGGTTCGCGTGTCCTGCCAGACGATCGCGTTGCACAGCGGCTCGCCGGTCCGGCGGTCCCACACCACCGTCGTCTCGCGCTGATTGGTGATGCCAATCGCCGCAACGTCGGCCGCCGTCGCGCCGCACTTCTCGAGCGCCGCGCCGATCACCTCGCTGGTGCGCCGCCACACCTCCGCGGCGTCGTGCTCAACCCAGCCGGCGCGGGGGTGCAGCTGCTCGTGCTCGCGCTGGTCGGCCGCCGCGATGCGCCCGTCGGCGTCGAACAGGATCAGGCGGGTGCTCGTTGTTCCCTGGTCGATCGCTGCGACGTAGCGGTCCATCGCTCAGCCGTAGGTGATTCGCAGCAGCATCCGCACCGCGGCAGTCTATCGTCGACTTCCCGGACGTTCGTCCGCAGCCCTCCGTGCGCAAGGACCTCCTTGTATGGTGCCGAGCGGTGCGCTCCATCCTCTCAGCGTGGGCGCGGCGACTCACCAGCCCGGTCCGCCGACCGCCGGCGAGCGGCTCCCAGGCGGCGACCGGAGCGCTCACCGTTCTGGCGGCCCTGGCGCCCACGGTGCTCGTCGCGATGGGCGTCTCACTCCCGCTCAGCGGCCCCGTCGCCACGCCTCAGCAGCCCGCCCCGGGCAGCTCCGCGCCGGCGCCGCCGGGGTCGAGCGGCGCCCCGCAGCCAGGCGTTGCGAACAGCTACCGCATCGTCGGCTGCCGCAGTCGTGGCGGGGCCTACCGCCAGGGTCCGCCGCGCCGCGAGGTCGCGATCGGCTTCGACGACGGACCGTGGTCTGAAACGCCGGCGTTCGTGCGGATGCTCGAGCGCAACCGGGCGCGAGCGACGTTCTTCGTGATCGGACGCCAGCTCGGCGGTGCAAACCGTTCGATGCTGCTGCGCGAGCTGCGCGACGGCGACGTCCTCGGCGACCACACGTTCACGCATCCCGACCTCACACGCAGCGGCGACGCCTCTGCGCAGCTGCACGAGACGATCGCCGCGATCCGCTCGCTGACCGGCTACACCCCCTGCGTGTTCCGGCCACCCTACGGCGCTTACAACCCCGCGGTGGTCGGAGCGGCGCGCTCGTTGGGCCTCGCCACGGTCCTGTGGAACGTCGATCCAGCCGACTACACCCAGCCGGGGTCCGAAGCGATCACGCGACGGGTCATGGCGCAGGTGCGGCCGGGCTCGATACTGATCTCCCACGACGGCGGCGGCACGCGCAGCCAGACGCTCGCCGCCTACCCGGCGATCATCAAGGCGCTTCGCGCTCGCGGCTACCGCATCGTGACGATCCCCGAACTGCTCGGCTTCCGCCCGGTCTACGTCCCCTGCATCCGCCTGTGCGACGGCATCGGCATGCCGCGCAGCGCGCTGCCGCGCAACGCGATCGTCCAGCGAGCGCGGTAGCAAAGGCGGCCGGGCGTTGCTGCGCGTAGCCTGCGGGCCTGCGTAGAATAGTCTGCGCCTCCGGCTCCTAGCCGGTGAAAGCTCACACAGCGCGCGCCCGTAGCTCAGTGGTCAACGGTTCTCTTCGGGGAGCCAAAGAGCAGCGGTCTTTCAAGCCGCAGGCCGCGGGTTCGATTCCCGCCGGGCGCACTGCCGAGACCGCACCGCCGCACCGCCGCAGGGACGCCCAGCTCCTGCACAGTTGACATACCGCGTAAAACCTGGTTTATATCGTTGTGGCGGGAATCGCTCCCGCTCAGCCGGGGAGGCTGCGATCGGATGGCTCTCAACCGAGGGGAAGGGCCAGTATGGGCTTGAGGTCAAGCATGATGCGAGACCGCGAAGACGGCGCCGGCCGCCGTCTCGGGAGGGTCCCATGGAGCTGAGGCTGTTCGTCTGCCACGAGCGACGCATGCTGCGGTCGCTGCACGGGCGCTGGCCCTATCGCCGCTCGCACTGCCGCCACGACCTGCACTGGCTGGTGCGCGTGCAGCCCAGCGGATGTCGCCGTCCGAGCGGACGCGCGCACTCGCTCTGCGCCCTGCGCATTTGCAACCGCCGCCCCGAGGAGGGCTGAGGAGGCAGGGGAGCCCGCCGCTACAGGCTCGAAAGCGAGGGAGGGCGGGCCTGCGGCGACGGGTCCTCCTCATCGCGGCGGTCGGCGTGCTTCGCGTGCTCGGCGATCGCGTCGATCAACTGGGGCCAGGCGGCGCGAGGGAGGTCGTGGCCCATGCCGGGGATGTTCAGCAGCCGCGAGCCGGGGATCGCCCGCGCGGTCGCCCGGCCGCCGGACGGCGAGACGAGCCGGTCGCGTGTCCCATGGATCACGAGCGTCGGCGCGGTGATCCGTCGCAGTTCCGCCGTGCGGTCTCCGGAGGCGATGATCGCCCCGAGCTGACGGCCGGGCGCCTCGGGGTCCCGGTCGCGGTCATAGCTGAGTCCGGCGATCGCGCGGATGTCCTCGGGATCGCGCGGAATCCCGGGCGAGCCGATCGCGGCGAACACGCGCTCCATGTGATCGATGAAGGCCTCTCGCTCGTGCGGTGCGCGGCGCAGGAAGACCGAGTACATCCGCAGCGCGGGCTGGCCGCTGCGCAGGCTTCCCGTGTTGGACATGATCGACGTCAGCGAGCGCACCGCCTCGGGGTGGCGCGCGGCGAGGCTCTGGGCGATCATCCCGCCCATCGAGGCGCCGATCACGTGCGCGGGCGCGAGCTCGAGGCGCTCGAGCAGTCGCGCGGCGTCGTCCGCCATGTCGAACAGCGTGTAGTGCGCTGCCCGGCGCGAGCGGGTGAGCAGCTGGCGGATGGTGGGCGGCGCACCGGTCATGTGCGTCGAGCGTCCGGCGTCCCGGTTGTCGAAGCGCACGACGTGCAGGCCGTGTCCCGCGAGCTCGCGGCAGAAGTCCTCCTGCCAGGCGACCATCTGCGTGCCGAGCCCCATGATCAGGAGCGCGGTGGGATCGGCGGCGTTGCCGAAGGTCTCGTAGCAGAGGGTCACCCCCTCGCCGACGTCGCAGAACTGCTCAGCCATGATTCAGGGACTCTAGCGGTCGCGCTAGGATCGACAGAGTGGCGGTGGCACGCGCATCGAGCGGTTCGCAGACGAGGGCTGGGGAGCTCGACGAGCAAGGGATCCGCCGGCTCTCGATCGACACGATCCGCGCGCTGTCGATGGACGCCGTGCAGAAGGCGAACTCGGGGCATCCGGGGACGGCGATGGCGCTCGCGCCGCTCGCCTACGTCCTCTTCAAGCGCTTCCTCCGCGTCAACCCGGGGGACACCGATTGGCCCGACCGCGACCGCTTCGTCCTCAGCGCGGGTCACGCCTGCGTCCTGCAGTACTCGCTCCTTCATCTGACCGGCTACGACCTCACGCTCGAGGACCTCAAGCAGTTCCGCCAATGGGGCTCGCGCACCCCCGGTCACCCGGAGCGGGGGCACACGCCGGGCATCGAGGTGACCACCGGGCCGCTCGGACAGGGGCTCGGCAACTCAGTCGGCATGTCGATGGCCGAGCGCTTTCTCGACGAGCGCTTCAACCGCCCTGGCCAGGAGGTCGTCGACCACCACACCTACGTGATCTGCTCCGACGGCGACCTGATGGAGGGGATCAGCCAGGAGTCGGCCGCGATCGCGGGGCATTTCGCGCTCGGCAAGCTGATCGTCTGCTACGACGACAACCACATCACGATCGACGGCACGACCTCGCTGTCCTTCGACACCGAGAACCATCTCGCGCGCTTCGAGGCCGCGGGCTGGCACGCTCAGCGCGTCGCGGACTCCGAGGACGTCGATGCGCTCGAGGCGGCGATCGCGGCCGCCCGCGACGAACCGGAGCGGCCGTCGTTCATCGCCATCCGCTCGCACATCGGCTACCCGGCGCCGCACGCGACGGACACGGCCAAGGCGCACGGCGCGCCGCTCGGCGAGGACGAGGTGAGGGCGGCCAAGCAGGCGATGGGCTTCGACCCGGACCGCAGCTTCTGGGTCGACGAGGCCGTCTACGAGCACATGTCGCTGCGCGAGTCGGGCGCGGCGCTCGAGGAGGAGTGGACCCGGCGCTTCGGTCAGTGGCGCGAGGCCTTTCCGGAGATGGCGGAGGACTGGGATCTCGCGTGGTCCGGGCGCCTGCGCGACGGCTGGCGCGCGGCTTTGCCAAGCTTCGCGGCCGGCGAGCAGATCGCGACGCGCTCCGCGGGGCAGAAGGCGATGGCCGCCTTCGCGGAGTACGCGCCGACGATGATCGGCGGCGCCGCCGACCTCGTGGAGTCGACCAAGACGCTCTTCGAGGGGGGCGGCGAGTTCTCCCGCGTGCACGCGGGGCGCAACGTGCCCTTCGGGATCCGCGAGCACGCAATGGGGGCGATCGTCAACGGCGCCTGCGCGCACGGCGGGATCGTCAAGCCGTACGGCTCGACGTTCCTGATCTTCTCCGACTACATGCGTCCCGCGGTCCGCCTCTCGGCGCTGATGGCTCTGCCGGTCGTGTGGGTCTGGACGCACGACTCGGTGGCGCTCGGCGAGGACGGGCCGACGCATCAGCCGGTCGAGCACTACGCGGCGCTCCGCGTGATCCCGCGCCTGTGGGTGATCCGCCCGGGCGACGCGAACGAGACCTCGGCGGCCTGGCGGGTCGCGCTGGAACGCGAGGACGGACCGGTCGCCCTGCTGCTCTCCAGGCAGAACATCCCCGTGCTGGACCGCGGCGAGGTGGCCTCCGCCGACGGGCTGGAGCGCGGCGGCTACGTGCTGTGGGACTCGGCGACCGCGGACGCCGGCAGCGGCGATCGGGCGGCCTCGGCGACCGCGCCCGGGCTGATCCTGATCGCGACCGGCGGCGAGGTGGCTCCGACGCTCGCGGCGGGCCGCGCCGTCGCAGAGGACGGCACGCATGTGCGCGTTGTTTCGATGCCCTGCATGGAGCTCTTCGAAGCCCAGTCCGCGGAGTACCGTGAGCAGGTCCTGCCACGTGCCACCACCGCGCGGCTGGCCGTGGAGCCGGGGGCCAGCATGAGCTGGTGGAGATGGGTGGGCGACCAGGGGAGCGTCCTCGGGCTCGACCGTTTCGGCGCGTCGGCCCCGGGCACCACGGTGCTGGAAAAGCTGGGCTTCAACAGCGAGAACATCATCGCCCGCGCGCGCGAGCTGCTCCAATCACGAGACTGAAGGAGACGACCATGGCCGCCGATGCCGTTCCGCCACTGCAGCGCCTTTCCGAGCTCGGCCAGAGCGTGTGGGTGGACTACCTCTCGCGCGACTCGATACGCGGCGGACACCTGCAGGAGCTGATCGACGACTACTCGGTCGTCGGCGCGACGTCGAACCCGACGATCTTCGAGAAGGCGATGACCGCGGGTGACACCTACGACGAGCAGTTGCACGAGCTGGCGGCGCAAGGCAAGGACGTCGACGAGACGTTCTGGGCGCTCGCCGAGCAGGACATCATGGACGCCTGCGACCTGTTCCGCCAGGTGTGGGATGGCGGCGGCGGGCGCGACGGGTACGTCTCGCTCGAGGTGGACCCGCGACTCGCCTACGAAACGCTCGCCACCTACCGCGAGGCGATGCGCCTGCACGACGAGGTCGATCGTCCCAACCTGATGGTCAAGATCCCCGCCACGAAGCCCGGCCTCGCGGCGATCGAGGACGTCGTCGCCAAGGGCCGCTCGATCAACGTGACGCTGATCTTCTCGCTGCGCCGCTACGCGGAGGTCGCCGAGTCCTACATCCGGGGACTCGAGCGGCTCGTCGCCGAGGGCGGGGACCCGCGCAAGGTGGCGTCCGTCGCGAGCTTCTTCGTCTCGCGGATCGACACGGAGGCCGACCGGCGCCTGGATGAATTGGATCCCGCCCACGACGAGCTGAAGGGAAAGCTGGCGATCGCCAACGCGAAGCTCGCCTACAGCCACTACCTCGAGGCCTTCGCGGGCCCGCGCTGGGAGTTCCTGGCGGGCAAGGGAGCGACGCCCCAGCGCGTGCTGTGGGCGTCCACCTCGACCAAGAACCCCGCCTATCCCGACACGCTCTATGTCGAGGAGCTCATCGGCCCCGACACCGTCGACACGATGCCCGAGGAGACGCTCAAGGCCTACCAGGATCACGGCCACCCTGAGGTACGGCTGGACAAGGGGCTCGACGAGGCGCGCCGCGTGCTCGACGAGCTGGCCCGCGCGGGCGTCGACTACGACGACGTCACGGACACGCTCGAGCGCGAGGGCGTCGAAAAATTCGCGCAGTCCTTCGACCACCTGATGAGCGCGCTGCGCGACAAGCAGCGGTCGCTCGCGCCGGCCTGAGCGCCTAGGTGTAGGGGAGTGGTATCAGCACGCTGATCCGCAGCGGCCCGGAGGGGAACGCGTTGGCGTGGATCGTGAAGACGCGGAACCTGCGCCCGCGGTAACTGTAGGAGCCGCTTTCGGGGACGGTGCCGGGTTCCGGGCCGAGGCTGTTCTTCACCAGCTGCGGGTTGGTTGAGCCCATGTACATCAGCACGTTCAGGCCGATCAGTCGCCGGGTGAGGCGCAGGTAGCCCTCGTCGTCCTGGATCGACAGGATGAGGCTGCCGATCTTGCGACCCCCAAGCGTCAGGTCGGCCCTCACGGGGGCCAGCACGTACGGTCCCCCGACGTCCGCCAGCACGCGGCCGCCGGCGCTGACCCGCAGTCGCACGATGTGCTGGTTCAGAAGAGTTTCGATGGCCGCCTTGGTCGCGGCCGGGTCGCGGCGCGCGACGGCGCTGAGCAGCGCCTGGTCGGACTGGACGCGGCGGACCTGGGGGAGCGTTCGTTTCCCGGCCTCGCCGGCGTAGATCAGGCTCGCCTCTCGGCTGAGCACGTTGACCAGCGTGTCTTCGTTGCTCCGTCCGCAGAAGGAGGCGATCGAGCGCAGGGGCTTCAGCAGGTACACGCGCAGGGCACCGGACGGATAGGCCTTGCCCGCGAACGAGGTGTACTGGTAGACGACGTGGTCCTGCGTGAGCGTGCCGATCTTCGGGAGCGGCCCGGGCGGAAGCGCGAAGGAGCCGCCGATGCTGTGGCCGTTCTCGCGCAGCGCGACGAGGCCCTGGCCGATCCCGTCGGACTCGGCGATGAAGCCGCTGTCCGCCCACACGCTCGTGGCATAGCTGGCGATCGGCGCGCCGCCGGCGCCCGTGATCGCCCCGTGCAGTGGCGCGACCGCCGGCCCGCCGACGTCCGCGAGCGTGCGGCCGGCCCGGATGACCTGCAGGTTGGTCATGTGGCCGCCCGCGACGAGGGCCTGGGCGGCCGCCG
>JAOPZV010000056.1 GCA_025963935.1 Solirubrobacterales bacterium | reverse complement strand
CCGGCTGGCCTCGGCCATGAAGCTTTCGGCGAGTTGCACGCGCTTGACGCCGGTTATGTTCTCGAACACGTTGACGGCATAGAGCACGTCCCCCGTCTTCTCATCGACGATCGGTGAGCTCCTGACGACGAGCCAGCGCTCCTCTCCCGTCGCGCGGACGACGTTCCTGACAAGCAGCGGGCCAGGCCGCTCGCCGGCGAACAGCCGCCTGCTGGGCATGTCCTCGGCCCGGAGCTCGCGTCCGCGCTCGTCGCTTATTAGGAAGCGCGACATGGTTGTCCCCGGCACCGACCCGGTCAGCTCGCCGGTTGTCGCGAGCCCGAGCAGATCGGCGGCCGCACGGTTGGCGAAGATCGTGTTTCCCTGCGCGTCGACGACGGTGATCGCCTCCGCGAGGTTCCCCAGAATCGCCGCGAGACGCTGCTCGACCGCGCGCAGGTCCGAGAAGAGGCTCGCGTTGTCGATCGCCAGGGCGGCGCGCCTGGCGAGCTCGCCCGCCAGCCCGAGCTCGGCGCTGCCATACGGCTCTCCGTCGCCAAGGCGCAGGAGCGACAGCGCACCCAGCGTGCGCCCGCGCGCCAACAGCGGCGCTACGACCGCTGATCGATAGTCGTGCTCAATCATGAAGTCCGCGTGCTCTGTGCTCTGGGCCAGACCTCTGAGGTGCGCGCTGTTCATCTCGGCAAGCAGCTCAGGCTCCCCGCTGCGGATCACGCGCGCCACGGGATGCTCGCCGTCGGGATCGACTGGACTTCGCCTGCGCAGCTCCTCGAGGCCGCGCGCGAGCTCCTCATCGGTAGCTGCGACGGCCACCTTCCTTATCGAGCCGTCGTCGTCGAGCAGGTCGATGACGCAGAGGTCGGCGAGGCGCGGAACCGTCAGCCGCGCGACCTGCCCAATAGTCGTGTTGACGTCCAGGGACGTGGCCAACATGACGCCGGCCTCCAGCAGGATCTCGACAGCGATCTCGCCGGCCGGGTGTTCGACCTGACCGATGACGTCCCCCTTGATCGCCGGTGCTCCGGAGCGGGCCACGGCGTCAGTATCGCAACGTTGCCGAATGCGCATTCAGGTGTGGGGCTCGCCGCGTCATCCACCGTTCAACAGATCGAGGACGGCCTTCTCGATGCGGCCGCGCGTGCGCTGGTCTGCCATGTCAGGGCCGTTGCAAAGCCGCTCGAGCACCGGGGCGATCGTCCTGCCTGCCTGGAAGCGATCGAGCACGCGCGGGTCGACATAGGAGGCGCGACAGACGGCCGGTGTGTTGCCCAGATAGGCGGCCACTGTCCGGATCGAGTCCGCGATGGCCCGCTTGCGCGCCGTCCGGCTGGCCGGCTTTTCGTGGGTTGCAAGCGCGACGGCGGCAAGCACCGTCGCGTTCCACGTTCGGAAGTCCTTGGCCGAGAACTCGCCACGCGCGGCCACCTTGATGTACGCGTTGATGTCCTCGGCCCGGATCTCCCTCCAGCGCCGCCCGTCGCGATACGCGAGCAGGTTCTCTCCTGCACCGCGACGTCGCTTGAGCTCGCCGAGCAGCGGCAGCAGGTCGGGATCGCTTATCGACTGAACGCGGTGCTGTCCCGACTTCGCCTGGTAGTCGAAGACGGCCTCCCGAGGGCCCACCGAGACATGCCGCTTCTGGATCGTGCTGAGCCCGTATGAGTCGTTGCGCTCGGCGTAGTCCTCGGAGCCGACGCGGAAGAAGCCGAGGTCGAGCAGGCGCACGGCGCACGCGAGGACCTTCGTCTCGGTGAGCTCCTCGCCGTCGAGGTCGCCGCTCACCCGCCGGCGCAGGACGGGCAGCGCTCGCCCGAACCCGATCATCGAGTCGAACTTCAGCCGATCGCGGTGGACCCGCCAGCGCTCGTGGTAGAGGTACTGCTTGCGACCCGCCGCGTCGATGCCGGTCGCCTGGAGGTGACCGCGGTCGTCGATGCAGATCCACACCTCCTTCCACGCGGGTGGGATCCCCAGCTCGTCAATCCGCTGAAGGACCTCCGCATCGTGGACTGTCGCACCCTCGGGATCCAGGTAGGTGAAGCCCCTTCCACGCCGCCTTCGCGCGATTCCCGCAGCAGAGCAGTCTGACCGTCTCAGCCTCGCCATCTGTGCCCGCGGCTGCCCGCTCAGACGCGGAAGTCGGGGGATTTGTGCTGTACGGCGGCCCGGTCGCTCAACGCGACCTCGCCCTCACCGCATCGGGCGCGATCGTTCGGTACACCGCGATCACGTCCTCGTCTCCATGCTCGCGAGCGCTCTCCTGGAGGCGCTCATGCACGGTTGCGAGCAGCGGCAGCTGCAGATCGCGTGCTTGGGCGGCGTCCTCGATCAGCGAGGCGTCCTTCGCGGCAAGCGCCAGACGGAACGATGGCTCGAAGTTGCCGGTGAGGATGGCCTTCGCCTTGATCCGCATATATGGCAGGTCGAGTGGACCGCCCGCGACGGCCTCCAGCAGGAGGCCGGGGTCCAAGTCGAGACCCTCAGCGAGCGCGACTGACTCGGCGCACCCCTCGACGACGGCCAGCAGCCACGCGTTGGTGACGAGCTTCAGACGCGTCCCCGCGCCGGCCGGCCCGACCCACAGCGTTTTGTGGCCGAGCGCGTCGAACACAGGCCGGCACCGTTCGCGAACGTCTTCGTCGTCGGGGCCGGAGGCCATCACGACGAGCTTGCCTTCTTCGGCCGGCTGGCGCGTACCGAGCACGGGCGCGTCGACGAACACGATCTCGTGTTGCGTGGCGAGCTCCGCGCACCGCGCCGTCGCCGCCTCGCCGATCGTGCTCATCTGAAGCCACAGCGCCGACTCGCTGGTGGCCGCCAGCGCACCGCGCTCACCGTCCATCGCGCTCAGCACCGCGTCCCCGTCGCTCAGCATCGTGAGCAAGAGGGAAGCGCTCTGGGCTGCCTCTGCGGGGCTGTCGAAGATCTCGGCGCCCTCATCGGCAAGCGGCTCGGCTTTCTCGCGCGTGCGGTCCCAGGCACGAACGCCCATGCCGGCCCGCATCAGGTTGCGGGCAATCGCCGAGCCCATCGTGCCGCCGGCCCCCAGCACAGCCACGCTCTCGCCGCGCGCAAAGCGCTGTCCTCGCTGAGGTCTCTCGCCGTCCACTGTTCATTGAGTACCCATCGCCCGGTAGATCAAATCGCCGCCCGGGGCTCCCCCGCACGCGGCGCTCCGCCTGCTTGATCGGCGCCTTCACGGGTAGGAGAACGCGGTGCGCGCGGCCATCATCGACGTTGACGGCACGCTCGTCGACACCAATTACCAGCATGCGATCGCCTGGTATCGAGCGTTTCGCGACTGCGGGCAGGTGCTGCAGCTGTGGAGGATCCACCGCCATATCGGCATGGGTGGAGACCAGTTTGTTCCGGCCCTAACGGACGAGCGCTTCGAGCGTGACCGCGGCGAGGAGGTGCGCAAGGCCGAGGCGCGGCGTTACGGCGAGCTGATCGGCGAAGTGGAACCGATGGACGGCGCGCGCCGGCTGCTCGAGGAGCTTCGCCTGCGAGGGCACGCGGTGGTGCTGGCAAGCTCCGCGAAGCCCGAGGAGCTCGACCACTACCTCGATCTGCTCGATGCTCGCGAGCTCGTCCACGCCTGGACCAGCTCGGCTGACGTCCGTGCCACCAAGCCCGAGCCGGACCTCGTGATCGCCGCGCTCGAGCGCGCAGGGGCCGGTGCGCAGGACGCTGTCATGATCGGCGACTCGACCTGGGACGTGGAGGCTGCCAAGAGGGCCGGCGTGGACACCCTGGGGGTGATGACCGGCGGGTTCTGCGAGGACGAGCTCATCGACGCGGGAGCCAAGAGCGTGTTCGAGTCGGTTGCCGCTCTGTGCCGCGAGCTCGACGCCACCACCTTGGCCTGAGCAGTTAGACGGCGCCTCCGTGCCCGTCGAGCGTCGGGTGTTATCGGATCAGCGCGCGGGGTATCCCACAGGCAGAATTTCACCATCGAGAGCGGAGGTGGGCGATGCCACCAAGGGGCGTGAGGAAAGGCGGCAAGCGCGAGCGCCAGTACGAGCACATCAAGGACGCCGAGCGCGACCGCGGCGCTTCACTGGACCGTGCGGAGGAAATAGCCGCGCGGACGGTTAACAAGGAACGCGCGCGCAGCGGAGAATCAAGGACGAGGTCGCGCACCTCCACGAAAGACATCTCCTCCGGGCGCCGCGGCGGCCTGCGCTCCGGCAAAGCGGGTCCGCGGGGCAGGACGCGCGAGCAGCTCTACCAGGAGGCACGCAGCATGGGTGTGGAGGGCCGCTCGAGCATGAACAAGGCCGAACTGCAGCGTGCAGTCGAGAGAAAACGGCGGTAGAGCAGGGGACAGGGACTCCGCGGGGATTCCGGGCACGACGCGGGGATTCCGGGCACGACTCCGGGTGCTGCCAACTCAACGCTCAGCGATTAGGCAGGAACTCAGAGCGCTGCTCGTTCGTCACCCTCGTGTGCTGGGGTCGCTCCTCACCCCGTTCCGGTGAGTCATCGGCAAGTCGGTCCCGTTCGGGGTGCAGCTTGTCCCGGCGCAGCTTCGCCGCTGTCAGGTACAGCATGCCGCCGACCACGACCACCACGCCGACGACGACCAGGAGGATAAAGAAGGCGCCGATTTCCATAGCAAGCTCATACCCCCTCCGGGGCGCGCGAAACGGTCCGCTAGGCCACGGCCTTGTGGACCCGCACGACGGTGCCGTCGGGCGTCGAGCGGATCTGGACCAGGTCGCAGAGCTGGTTGGCGATCCACACACCGCGACCGCGTTGCGCATCGGGCTTCGGACGGACGCGGCCCAGCAGCGGCGGCGCGTCCAACCGCCCGAGGTCGTGCACCTCGGCGACCACAGTCTGGCCATCCCGCCAAAGGCGAAGCGTGCCGCGCCCGCCGGCATACAGGATGCTGTTCGTGGCCAGCTCGTTCACCGCAAGCACGAGCTCTTCCCCGCTCTCGAGCGCGAGCAACTGCCGGTCGGCCCATTCCGCCACGCCGCGCCGCAGGTCGGCGAGGACCTCGCTGGTGAAGGTGAACTCCCATGCGTCACCGGGGTGCGAGGGAAGGTGGCCCGCGAAGGGATCGCCGTATGGGTCGCGGTATGCCTCGCTTCCTCGGCTGCCGCCGCCGTCATGCGCAAGCAGGGGATGGGTCCGCTGTGCGGCCTCGATGACGTGCTCGTCGAGCCCATCGAGGTCGTACGGGCAGAGCAGATGCCACCCGGGGCCGTCGTCAAAGGCGACGTTGAGCAGCTGCTCGTGCCGTTCACACTCGTCGAGCTCCGCTGGGCTACGCCCCGGCCACACGGGTTCGCCGATGCCGAGCATCTGCTGGCCGCCGTGCCGCTCGATGAACTCCTGCCACACCGGAATTATCTGTGCGGGGTTACGGCCGATGCGCTGCATCTCCGCGAAGAACACACCGTCGGCGTTCGCGCCGAGCGCCTCTTTCAGCGCGGCCGCCCTGGCAGGCCCGACGGCGACGAGCACGGGGGCGCCGTCGGCCGCCGCGCCGTTCACCAGCTCGAACGTTCCGGCCAGGAATCCGTGGTCGCCGCCGCTGTAGAAAAGTGCCTCGTGACGGAACGCGCCGTCGTTCTGATGTTCACCCTGACTGCAGGCCAGATTCGCCGGCGACGACGGCGGCTCCCCGAAGGTAACGGGCCTGGCGCCGGAGTGTGACACCGGGGCTACGCTACCAGCGCCCGTACCACCGTCGGCGACCGCCGCCCTCGACACCACCGATGAAGAAGCCGATGAGCCACAGGAGCACGGCGAAGATCAGGACATACCAGAGGATGTGCGCGGCGAAGCCGAGTCCCCCGAAGATCGCCAGTATCAACACAAGGGCCAAGAGCGCGACCATGTTCATAACCTCGATTCCGTAGGGGGCAGATTTTGCGCGTGGTATGCGCGCCGGTCCTTTGCCTAAATGCCCGAATCGCTCCTGCTTCAAACGTTTGCGACCCCCGCGAGAGCGTCGGCGAGGCCCCTCGGTTTTCGGCCTGGATCGACGGGTATCCCAGGTACAAACCCCGTCAATAGGAGGAACCATGTCATCCGAGTTGAGCGGAAAGAGGGTCGCCTTCATGGTCGCCCAGGAGGGGGTCGAGCAGGTCGAGCTCACCGAGCCGTGGAAGGCGGTGAAGGAAGCCGGCGGAACACCCGAGTTGATCGCGCCGGAAGAGGGCGAGGTCCAGGCCTTCAACCACCTCGACAAGGCCTCCACATTTCCCGTGGACAGGACCCTCGCCGAGGTCCGGCCGGAGGAATATGACGCGGTCGTGCTTCCGGGTGGTGTCGCCAACCCCGACGAGCTGCGTCTCGAGGAGCGCGCTGTGCGCTTCCTGCAGGACTTCTTCTCCGAAGCCAAGCCTGTCGGAGTCATCTGTCACGGTCCGTGGACACTCGTCGAGGCCGATCTAGTGCGCGACAGGACGATCACGTCCTGGCCGTCTCTGAAAACCGATATTCGCAACGCCGGAGGACGCTGGGTCGACGAGGAACTGGTCGTGGACGGAGGGCTCGTGTCGAGTCGCAAGCCCGATGATCTGCCGGCGTTCTGCGCGAAGATCGTCGAGGAGTTCCAGCAAGGACGCCGTCAGCACGCCTCGGCCGGCGCGGGCGCCTAGAGCCCCTTGCCTCATTCACATAGCTGAGGTCGCCGGCGCGGTACCCCCCGCACCGGCGACCACGGCGTCAGCGGCAGTGAGTGGCCGGGCGAGGCGCTCAAGGCTCACGCGCTCGGCCTTGACGCCGACGACCAGCTCGGCGATGCCTCCGATCATCATCGCGATCGCTCCGATCAAGAACCCGTAGAACACGTGGCTCAGCTTGCCGCTTTCGATGAGGTGAGCGAACAACAGCGGTCCGACGATTCCACCCACGCCGGTGCCGACCGCGTAGAAAACGGCGATGCACAGCGCACGTGTCTCGAGCGGAAAGATCTCCGACACCGTCAGGTAGGCCGCGCTCACGCCGGCAGAGGCGAAGAAGAAGATGGTCATCAGGGCGATGATGAAGCTGATCAGTGTGAATTGGCCGCTTTTGAACAGGAACGCCGTTATCAACAGGAGGCCGCCAGACAGCAGGTAGGTCCCGGCAATCATCGGCTTGCGCCCGATCGTGTCGAACAGGCGGCCGAGTGTGAGCGGGCCGAGCAGGTTGCCGACCGCGAAGATCGCGATGTAGTACGGGACGTTGCCACTGGAGACGGCGAAGAAGGTCTTCAACATGTAGCCGAGGCTGAACAGGATCGCGTTGTAGAGAAACGCCTGACTGATGAAGAGCGCCAGCCCCAGAACGGTTCGCTTGGGATAGAGGGTGACCACTGACCGTACGATCAGGCTAAGCGGGATCGTCCTGCGCTGACGCACAGTGATCGTCTCCTCGGGCTCCGGAAGCTCGTGGCCGACCTCAGCGCGCACCCCTTCCTCGATCTCTTTGACGACCGCCTCCGCCTCCTCCTCGCGTCCGTGGATGAACAGCCAGCGAGGGCTCTCGGGAACGTTGCGACGGATCAGCAGCACACCCAGTCCAAGCACGGCGCCGAGCGCGAAGCACAGCCGCCAGCCGACGTCGAGGGGGAAGATGCTCGTGTTCAGTGCGAGGACGGCCAGCAACGACCCACCTATCGCACCGCCCCAGTAGCTGCCGTTTATCGAGATGTCGGCATGGCCACGGTGCTTCGCCGGGATGAGCTCGTCTATCGCGGAGTTGATCGCGCTGTACTCACCTCCGATACCGAGACCGGTCAGGAACCGGAAGACGAAGAACCACGTCGGTGAAAAGGAGAGGGCGGTGAGGACTGTCGCCACGAGGTATACACCGAGCGTCAGCATGAACAGCCGCTTGCGACCGAACCGATCGGTCAGCTGGCCGAAGATGAGCGCGCCCGTGCAGGCACCGGCCACGTAGAGCGATGCGGCCAGACCCGATATGTCACCCGCCGAGATGCCCACGCCCGCGCCCTTTTCGGAAAGGCGTCCGGAGATCGCGCCGACGATCGTGACCTCGAGCCCATCGAGAATCCACACGGTGCCGAGCCCGATGATCACTTTCCAGTGAAAACTCGACCAGGGCAGACGATCCAGGCGTGCCGGTATATCCGTCTCGATCGTGCCCGTCTGCACGGCCTCATTCGCGCCAGCCATGACCCATCCTCCCTGGCCCGCAGCGATCCAGCACCACCCGCTGGCCCGCACCGGACCCCTCGATTGACTTACCGCCGCTCGGGCGCCATCTCCTGAAGCACCTAATTCCCTGGACGCGACAGCGGGAAACACAGGTTGGCCGGCAACCTCTGTTGGACTCCTGTTTAGACCCTCCGAAAGGGGGCATGTTGTTTAGCGCCCCT
>JAOPZV010000086.1 GCA_025963935.1 Solirubrobacterales bacterium | reverse complement strand
GAACATCATCATAGCCGCTTCGCCTGCCGCGATGAGAGATCCGAACAGATCCTTGGACATCACGAGCACACGCTGAGCGCGTGAAATCAAAAGGCCGTAGAGCAGCAGCACGAGCCCCGCGCCGACGAATCCGTACTGCTCGCCGACCGCAGCGAAGACGAAGTCCGTGTGGCTCTCGGGCACGAAACCGTTGGGGATCTGGCTGGCGTTCACGCCGCGCCCCGTCTTCTGGCCGGCGCCGATCGCGATCTTGGACTCCTGCTGTTGGTAGCCTTCTTTCTGCGGGTTCGAGGAGGGATGCAGGAACGCCGTGAGACGCGCGACCTGGTAGGGCTTGAGCACGTGTACGCCCGCCGCCGGCGCAGCGACGAGCACGAACGCCGCCGACACGGCCACGAGCGCTGCGAGGCCCCCGAGGTGCCGCCAGGATGCCCCTGCGACGAACAGCAGGACGTAGGCGATCACCATGTAGACCATCCCCGATCCGAGATCGGGCTGGACGATCACCAGCATGGCCGGGATCAGCGCGGCGATCATCACGCGCACCGTCGTGTCGCGGTCGCGCAGCTTGCGCGAGCGCTCGCCGACGAAGGCAGCGAGGGCGACGACGAGCAGCACCTTGCCGAGCTCGGACGCCTGGAAGGAGAAGAAGGGGAAGTTGATCGCCCGCGTCGAGCCGCGCGCGGCATGGCCGAGCGCGAGCACGGCGAGGATGCTCAGGATCAGCGCCCCGTAGATCACGTTTTTCGTGCCTCGCAGACGCGCGTAGTCGAGCCGCGAGAGCCCGAGCATCAAGACGAACCCCACGATCAGGTAGGTGAGCTGGCGGTCCACGTAGTAGTTCGGTCGTCCGGGGACGAGGTTGCGCGTGGCGGCTGCGAGCGTGACCGCCGAGCAGATACCCAGGCCGAGGACCGCGAGGGTCAGCACGGGATCGAGGGGCAGGCGCAGCGCGCGCGGCGGCGCCACCGGCGTCTCTTCGGTCGGCTTGATCGGGCTCAGCGGCATCAGCGCAGAAAATCCCACCGAGGACGCGGGGGCGACAGGCTGGGATGCCGGACGCGGTCGTGCACGGGCGGCCGGGGAGGTGTGCTCATAGCGTCTTCGAGCTCCCGGCGACGAACTTCTGGGGCTTGCCGAACCACTGCGAGGCCATCAGGCGTGCGATCGGGGCGGCCGTTTCAGCGCCGAAGCCGCCCTGCTCGACGGTCACGGCGATGACGATCGGGCGATGCGGGTCGCCCACGTAGCAGAGGTACCAGGACTGGTCTTCCAGCGGCGGACGCTGGGCGGTGCCCGTCTTGCCGTAGACCGGGTGCTGGGCCTGGTCCCAGCCGGTCCAAACGTCCACCGAGGTTCCGCCGGCCTGGCTGGCGGCATTGTGGATGCCTTCCATGACGAGGTTCAGGTCGGAGGAGTTCAGGTGCACGTGCCGCGAGGCGGGAGGCGTCAGGGCCTGGATCAGGCCCCCATGGGAGTCGTCGATCTCGAGACCGAGGTGCGGCGTGACGACGTTGCCTTCGCCGCCGCTCGTGAATGCGTTCGCGAGCGTCGAGTAGGCCACGGCCATCTGCAGCGGCGAGGTGACGAGGTCGCCCTGCCCGACGGCCAGGTGCATGTTGTCGCCGACGCTCCACGGGCGGATTTCGCCGACCAGGCCGCAGCTGGAGCGATGGGTGCGCCGCTCGCATTTCAGCTCGAGTTCGTTCTGGTGCGCGCGCCAGGCGCGGTCGGGCACGATGCCGGTTATCTCACTCGGGAGGTCGACTCCGGTCTTGCGCCCGATCCCGAGTTCCTTCGCCTTGCGCTGGATGACGTTGCCGTGGCTGTTCGCGAGCTGGCCCACTTCGAAGAAGTAGGTGTCGGAGGACACGCGCAGCGCGTCGACGAGGCTGACAGCTCCGTAGTCGGCGTGCCCGGCGTTACAGAACTGCTGTGTCGACACCGTGATGCACTGCCCCGCACCGAGTCCGGCGCCGGGGTCGAGCACGCCGGATTCGAGAGCGCCCATCGCGGTGATCGGCTTGAACGTCGAACCGGTGGGATACGTGCCGTTCACAGCCCGGTCGGTCAGCGGACCGCCTGCGGTGCTGCTGCCCTGGAGCGACTTGTACTGCGCGGCGGTCAGCGGTTTGGCGAATTTGTTCGGGTCGAAGCCTGGGTAGGAGCCGATCGACAGGACCTGTCCGTTGCGTGGGTCGAGCGCGACGAACGCTCCGGCGGTGGCCGGTTTGCCCGACGCGCGTGCGTGTTCGATGCCCTGCAGCAGCGCCTTTTCGCTGGTTTTCTGCAGGCCGAGATCGAGCGTCACCCTGAGGCTGTGGCCGGAGCGCGGGAGCTTCGCCGCGAGGCTGCTCGGGACTGGGTATCCGGCGGCGTTGACCCCGACGCGCTGCACCCCCGCTTCCCCTCGCAGGTAGCGGTCGTAGTAGTACTCGAGCCCTTCCTGGCCGACCACCGTGCCGGCGGAGACGCCATGGAAGGCGCGCAGCTTCAGCTCGCCTTCGGAGACCTGGCCGACATAGCCGAGGACCTGCGCGGCCATCTGGCCGTAGGGATAGGCGCGGATCGCGACGGGCTGCTGGACGACGCCCGGAAATTCGCTCTGGCGCTCGGCCAGCACGGTCAGCACGCCCGGGCCGGCGTCCGTCTTGACCGTCACCGGCGCGTAGCGAACGGCGGTCCGTCCGCGCACGACGAGCGCCTCTATGCGCCCCGGGCTCAGTTGGAGCAAGGCCCCGAGCCGCTTGTACAGCGCCAGGCGGGGCGCTCCCGCCGGGGGCAGCGCCGAGGGCACGATCTGCACCGCGTTGGTCGTTCGGCTGGCGACGATCGGCTGGCCCGCCCGATCGAGGATCTGCCCGCGTGGAGCGGGGATCGGAAGGTCTCGTACGCGGTTCGCGTTGGCCTGCTGGACGTACTGTTCCCCGGAGAGGACCTGCAGGTACCACAGGCGGAAGAAGATCACGCCGAACATCACCATCGCGATCCCGCCGATGATCGCGACGCGCAGCGCGAGCTGTGGCGAGACGGGGATTCGCGGGTCGCTCGGGCGGACCCGCTCGAGTGCGCTCATGCCCGGGACAGCGGGCTCAGCCCACCGGTCGTGTACGCGCGGCGTCGGCGGCGGCGACGCGGATCCTCGGGCAGGGCGCCCTCCAGCACACGGCGGACGATCGCCCACAGGGGCAGCGCGACGATCGAGTTCACGACTATTCCAAGCACGATCTGTCGCAGCAGCTCGAGGCTCACCGGGGCATCCACGCCGAGCATGAACTCGATCAGCGAGTAGCCGACGAGCGAGACCGCCGAGGCGATCGCGCCGACCAGCAGCGGCGTGAGCGCGGCCTGGGGGTCGCGCAGCTCGCGCAGCCGCCCGCACCAGAAGCCGATCAGCGTGAAGATCAGCGACGTGACGCCGAGCGTCTGCACGAGCGCGAGGTCGACGAGCAATCCGACCGCGAAACCGGTCAGAGCGCCGAGCATCGAGCCACAGAGCAGGCCGACGAAGGCGACGAGCAGTGGCGAGAGGTCGACGTTGACGCCAAACACGGGCACCTCGGAGACCACGCCGATCTGGAAGAACACGATGAGTACGGCGAGCGCGGCGACGCGCGCCAGCAGCGAGGTGACGGTCCCCGAGCTGCTCACCCTCCCGCTCCCGTGGAGGCGAGCTGTTCGCCGCCCGATCCCCCCGTGCCCGCTCCCTGGCCCGCGGGCAGGCTGGCCGCGAGGCCGGCGAGGCTCGCCGCGCGGCCACCGCGGGAGGAGGTGAGCACCTGCACGACGTCGAGGTTGTGAAGGTTCGCCATGGGGCGCACGTTGACCGAGCGATACGCGCTTTCTTCGTTTACGGAGGTGACCTGGCCGATCGGCAGCCCAGGCGGATACAGCGAGTCGTCATGGCTCGAGACGGTGCCCGAGGTCACGACGTATTCGCCGGCGACCGCCGGCGTGTTGGCCGGCAGGTATTCGAGCAGCAGGTCGTTGGGATTGCCCACCTTCGGCCGGATGATGCCGGTAGCGGTGCCCGTGCCGATGCGCGCCGACACGCCCATCCGGCTGTCGGTGATGAGCTCGACCTGCGCGCCGTCGGAGGCCACCTGCGCGACCTTGCCGACGAGCCCTTCCCCGTTGATCACCGGGTCGTTCACGTGGACGCCCGCTGCTTCGCCTTTGTCGATGGTGACGGTCGAGTACCAGATGTTCGGCGACTTCGCCACGACCGTCGCGGTGACCGGGTGGTAGTTGTTCACGCCCAGCTGGTCGAGGTGGTAGATCCCGAGCAGCTGGCGGTAGGTGCGTTTTTCGCCCTGGTCGGCGACCAGTTCACGGCGCAGTTTGCCGACCTGCTTGAGCAGCTGGTTGCGCTGGCTTTTCGCGTGAAAGGTGTCGCCGATCCCGCCGAACAGGTCGCGCACCGGCTTCAGCGCCTTGTTCGCGCCGTCCTGGATCGGCGAGACGACCGTCAGGAAGCCTCGCTGCACCGCGTGCAGGCGTCCTCCGGGGGCCTCGCCGAAGTAGGCGGTCAGGAGCAGCAGAGATAGGACGACGAGCAGCACGAGCACCGCACGCCGCCGCCGGACCGTCTTGTCGTACACCGATCACTACCTTCCGAAGCGTTCACGGACAGAGTACCCATGGGGCGCGCGGGCTGTTACTCGCTCTCACCGGCGGCGCCGGTTGCGCGAGGTGCGGTTGGAGCGGTGTATCGCCTCGAACTCCTCGAGCGATCGACCCGAGCCGACCGCCACGCACGTCAGCGGCGACTCCGCCAGATGCGCGGGCATCTGGGTCTCCTCGCGCAGGCGCACGTCCAGGCCCTGCAGCAGCGATCCACCGCCGGCGAGCATGATGCCGCGGTCCATGATGTCCGAGGCAAGCTCCGGCGGGGTGCGGTCGAGCGTCTCCTTGACCGCGTCGATGATCTGGTTCAGCGGTTCCTCGAGCGCCTGGCGGATCTCCTCGCTGGTCAGCACGACGGTCTTCGGCAGCCCGGCGACCATGTCCCGGCCGCGGATCTCGGCCTGCAGCTCCTCCGCCATCGGGCATGCGGAGCCGATCTCGAGCTTCAGCTCCTCGGCTGTCTGCTGGCCGATGAGCAGCTTGTACTCCTTCTTGGCGTAGTTGATGATCGCCTTGTCCATCTCGTCGCCGCCGACGCGAATCGACTGCGAGACGACGATCCCG
>JAOPZV010000071.1 GCA_025963935.1 Solirubrobacterales bacterium | reverse complement strand
TGGAGAACAACGCTGCCGCCATCATCCAGGTCAACGTCGGGCTCAACGGTTCCGGGCGCCGTCGACATTCCGCCAGCGTGGACGCGGCCCGGACGTGCCGCGCGAGTCGAACCAATCGCTCTCGCACACGATCGTGAGCGTCCAGGCTCGGCGGACGGGGGGGAGCTGTCCCAAATGCCTGGTCACCGAGTTCCGGCGGTGGGCGAAGCTTTCGCCTGGCCTTCGACAGAGGGAGGCACTCGGCGATGGCGAACCCACTGCGACTCACTCTGATGGCGCGTGCGGGCGCGCTTCTCGGCGTGGCGACGGCCGTCGTCTGGGCCCTGCCGGCCAGCGGCCGCGAGTACCCCGCGTATGCCCACACGCCGTTGCGCGTCGTGCAGTCCCCAGCGGCTGCGGGCGGGCAGCCGATCTCCTCGCGTGACCGCGTTTACACAGCCGACATGGCCTCGAACACGGTCTCGGTGATCGACCCCAAGGCCGGCGTCGTGCTGGGCTCCATCCCGCTCGGTTCGGACAGTCTGGGTCAGATCCTCGGTCCCAAGGACACCGGTGAGGTGGGCGTACACGGCCTGGGGTTCTCGCGCGACGGGCGCCGGCTGGACGTGATCAGCGTCAACTCCAACTCGGCCCAGCTGATCGATACGCAGAACAACAAGGTCCTGACCACGACCTACGTGGGCCGCTCACCGCACGAGGGGTTCGTGGCACCCGACGGTAAGAGCCTGTGGGTCGCCGTCCGCGGACAACGGTATGTGTCGGTGCTGAGCACACACACCGGCCGCGAGCTGCAACGAATCAGGACCGCCGACGGCCCCTCGAAGGTGGTCTTCAGCCCAGATGGTGCGCTGGCGTACGTCAATCATCTCCGTGCCAGGGTGGTCGAGGTGATCCGGGTGCGCGACCGCCGGACCGTCAAGCGCATCTTCGGCACCGCGCCCGAGTCTTCTGACGAGGCTATCTCTCCCGACGGTCGCGAACTGTGGCTCGGACACCCGTTCACGGGTCAGACAACGGTGATCGACGCCCGGCGTATGCGCCTCCTCACAATCCTGAACACCGGTCCGCGCACGAATCACCCCCAGTTCATCACGAAGCCCGACGGCCGCAATTATGTGTACCTCACCGTCGGGGGCCTGAACCAGACGCTCGTCTTCCTGCGGGGCGGCGCGCGCCCTCGCCTCGTCAGGCGGATCCAGGACCACGGCTTCGGGCCGCACGGGATCTGGCCCAGCCCGGACAACACCCGCATCTACGTGGCCCTGCAGAACTCCGATGCTGTTGATGTGATCGACACCTCAACCGACACTGTGATCAACACACTCCACGTGGGTCAAGATCCAATGGCGCTCGTCTACGTCGCGAACGCGGTCCCCACCGGCAGCGGCCGCCGTGGGCTCTCCCGGCAGGGACTCGGCCAACCTGTCCAAACGATGCCCGTCGAGGTTGACGGGACGTCCGGCAGCGCTGCGCTGACCGTCCGCAGACTCCAGAACATCGACCAACTCGTCTTCAACGCGAGGGGTCTGCGGGCGCGTGGGACATTTACCGTCGAGGGCGTGAGGTCTGACGGTACCGTCGTCCCGCTGTTCTCCGTCCGGGCGAGCGCGAGCGGCACCGTCGACCAGGCGATCTCCTACACAGACTTCTTCGGCGTGTACCGGCGGGTCTCGCTGGTCCCTGCCCAGCCCGGGATGGCTCGTGCTTCATCCGCCACCTCCCACTTCCTGTGCCAGCTGTGAGCGCCGGCACGCAATGGCGGGGCAGCGCCGATTCCCCACTTTCGGCCTGCTCGCATGACGATCGACCGCATTCGGGCTCCAGTGCGATAGCCGCGCTCATGAATATCCGGTTGGCTCAGGTGGGTGGGGCTGTGACCTGGGCGCACGTGGTCGGCGACTGGTGGCGCCGAGGACGAGGAGTGTCTGGAAGGCGGCCATCGGGGTGCGGCGGCGGTTGTGGCGGAAGACGAACTCGTCGAGGTAGTCCTGCAGGTGCTTGTCGGAGGCGTGCCGGTGGGTGCCCTGCAGCCAGGTCTTGAGGTTGGAGAGCGCGCGGTGTGCACGCGGCAGGATCAGCTTGAGGTCGGGGCGGCGCGCGTGTTGAACGATCGGGCGATGGTCGTAACCCACGCGACTCAGGGGCAAGTAGCCGCCCCAGCCGTCCGTGTGGACGATGCTACCCAGGGTCGATGCGTCGGGCGGCGCGGCAAGCCGTAGGCGCCCCGATCCGCCTCCGCGAATCTCGAAGGCGACGACGACAAGCCGCTTGCCAACGCACGGCGACTGTGCTGAGTCGGTAGCGGAGTCGAACTCAAAGCGTCCCGGGCAGAGTCGCCAGCACCTGAGCAAGATCTCTGCTCGGCGAGGCGAGCATTGCCGAGGTGCTTGCCGTCGGCGACCGCTGATCTCATCCGAGCTAACGGGCGGTGTCCGCCGCGCCGGACGTCGCCGCCGCGGGCGCGAACTCGCGCTCGACGTCATCGATGAGGTCAAGGTGCAGCTCGAGCAGGTGCCGCAGGAAGCCGTTCACGAGCAGCAAGTACTTTTCGCGGTGGGGCAACTGCTTCGCGCGGTGTTCGGCGTCTTGCAGGCGCTGCTCGATGTCGGCGATGTCCTCACGGAGGGTGGCCATGCTCTCGCGCGTGACCTCTTCGCCGACGAGGTCGCAGATCAGCAGGCGCAGCAGCGGCTCGCTCTTGAGCGGCGTGAATTCGACGGGGTCTTGTGCGTATTTCCGCAGGGCCTCGAGGCCCTTGTCGGTGAGTGTGTAGAGCGTGCGCTCGCGTGTCTTGCCGGGCTCCTTGCGGGCTGACAGGTAGCCGAGCTTCGCGAGCCGTTTGGGCTCGGTGTAGTACTGACTCTCGCCGGCCCACGCGAGCATCCGACCGTGCCGCGCCATGCGCATGAGGTCATGGGGTCCGGCGCCCTCGCGGCCAACGAGGCCAAGGATCTCGTAGGAGAAGAGGCTGAGCTCGGTGCTGGCCATGTAACGGGTCGGCTCCTCGGATTGACAAGCTACATCCCATAGCTTACAGTAGCTATGAGCCATAGGTTAGTAGAGGAGGGGAAACGTGTCATCAACGACCGGAACGATCAGCGGGAGCGCGGAGCGGTGGGGGCCGTTGTGGGGTGCGCGGCCCGCCGACTGGGCGTTGAGCGAGGATCAGCAGATCCCGACCTACGAGGAGGCGCTGCGGCGGGTCGAGCTCGAGCCCGGGCAGCTCGTGCTCGACATCGGCTGCGGTGTCGGCGCGTTCCTGCGCCTCGTCTGCGACCGCGACGCGCGCGCGTTCGGGATCGACGCCTCGGAGACGCTCCTGGCGGTCGCCCGTGAACGCGTCCCCGACGGTGATCTCCGGGTCGGGGACATGGAGGCCCTGCCTTACGACGACGACACGTTCGACCTGGTGACCGGCTTCAACTCGTTCTTCTTTGCCAACGACATCGTCGCGGCGCTACGGGAGGCCGGTCGCGTCGCGAAGCCGGGGGCGCCGGTGATCATCCAGGTCTGGGGGCAACACGAGCGAAACGACCTCGAGGCGATGAAGGAACTCGTCAGGCCGTTCATGCCACCGCGCCCCGCCGACGCGCCGCCCGAGCCCGACTACGCAAAGCCCGGTGTGCTCGAGGACATCGCCACCCAGGCCGGGCTCACGCCCGAGCGCGCGTTCGACACGACCTGGGCCTATGAGTATCCCGACGACGACACGCTCCGTCGCGCGCTTGTCGCGCCCGCCGGGATCGCGGTCCTCGTCGGTCCCGATCACGAGCAGGAGGTCAAAGACGCGATCCTCGCCGGACTGGTCTCGCACCGCACACCCGACGGCGGCTACCGGCTCCGCAACGAGTTCCGCTACCTGATCGCCCGAGCCTGAGGAGAAAGCGACACGTGAGCTACTTCGCCGAAGCCAACCCGGCGGTGACCGTCGACAGGCACGACGACGATGCGTGCCCGATGCCGGCGGTCGGCTATCGCAGTGGGCTCAGGTCTCGCGGGCGCGTCATCCGAGGGCGTTGAGTATCCACTCGTCGAGTGGCGTGCCGCGCAGTCCATCGCCAGTCGCGTACAGACGGCAGTTCATGCCGAAGTCGCGCCGGTCGCGTGCGCCGGGCTCGACGTCCCGGCCGTCGATCCGGACCGTCGGCGAGCCGATGAAGCGCTCGCGCTGCGCGGCCTCATCGTCGGCGACGCGCCGCAGCTGGACGTCGGCATCTGTGCCCGCGGCGCGCAAGAGCTGCCGCAGGTGCGGCAGCAGCCTCTCGTAGTTCGGGCAGTCGTCGAAGTACAGGAGCTCGACCGCGCGGGCGGGCGCGATGCTGTCCGCGCCCACCCGCTCCATCTCAGACAACGGTCGCTCCGCTCTCGCGCACGCGATCGGCGGCGTCGATGCCGCAACGCATCTTCTCGGGCAACTCGGCG
>JAOPZV010000063.1 GCA_025963935.1 Solirubrobacterales bacterium | reverse complement strand
GAGCGCGCCGAGGAGTACCCGGCACGCGAGGCGATCGACAGGCTGATGGGCTGGACCGCGCCGGTGCGCGCCGAGCTCGGCATCGACCCCGTCTTCCCTGAGCGAAACGGCGCCCAGCGCCAGCGCCGCATGATCGAGGCGGGAGCGACACGCGAGGAGGTGTTCGCCGCCTCGGTGAGCGAGACGCGAGAGACATATTCCCAGGAGGTGACGGTATGAGCGCAGACGCGACAGATCCCGCAAACGACCCCGCTGGGACACCGGCGCCGGGCCAGGACCCGGCCCATGGAGAGGGGCCGCCCCAGGGTCGGGGGCAACCAAGCGAAGAGGAGCTACGCGCCGCCTACGAGGCGGAACTGAACCGCATCACGAGCACCGACATGATCGCGCAGGCCGTCGTGTCGCTGCTGAACATCGGCGCCCGGCGCCTCGCGCCCGTGGGCGAGCCGCCGGCCGGCGAGGCGGGGCAGGGTGGCGGCGCATCGGGGCGCGACCTCGATCAGGTGCGCGATGCGATCGACGCCGTCAAAGCGCTGCTGGACATCCTCGAGCGGAGCATTCCCGCCCAGGAGCTGCGCTCGCTGCGCGACGCGCTCTCACAGCTGCAGATGGCCTACGCGCGCGAGGTGCAGGCCGCCGGCGGGCAGGGTGAGGCGCCGCCGGGCGGCGCGGGTCCGGGCGGTCAGGTCCCTCCGTCCGGGAGCGAGGAGTCCCCGGCTGCGGGCGAGGGCGCGCCGGGCACAGGGCCGGCGGTGTCCAGCGGCAGGCTGTGGGTTCCGGGAAGGTGAGTCAAGGCCGGGGCGCCGGCTGCTGGCCGGCACGGCGGCGGCCGGCACGATAGACTGCGCCCGCGTTTGCCCCGGGCAGACTCGCGCTGAGCGGTCCGGGCGTCGAACGTGCGCGCGAACATCCTCGCGCGGCACGCAAATCAGACCGCGGAGGATTTCTGTTGAGCAGCTTTCTGACGAACCATGGGGTCGTCGTCGCCCTCGTATGCGCCGCATGCGCAGTGGTGTACGGCCTCGTGACAGCACGAGCCCTGCTGTCGCTCTCACCTGGCAATGAGCGCATGCAGGCCATCTCGCTGGCAGTTCAGCAGGGCGCACGCGCCTACCTGAACCGTCAATACACGACGATCGCGGCCGTCGGGGTCGTGCTGTTCGTGGCACTGCTGCTGATCCAGAACATCGCCGTCGCCGGCGGCTTCCTGATCGGTGGCCTGCTCTCCGGATCCACCGGCTACATCGGCATGAACGTGTCGGTGCGCGCGAACGCGAGGGTCGCCGAGGCGGCGCGCGCGGGCGTCACTCCAGCTCTGCGCGTGGCCTTCCAGGGCGGCGCGATCACCGGCCTGCTCGTCGTCGGCCTGGCTCTGATCGGCGTCGCCGGCTACTACGGCGCGCTCACGTCGTTCTTCAACGACAGCCCGAAAACGGCCGTCGACGCGCTCATCGGCCTGGGCTTCGGCGGCTCGCTGATCTCGGTCTTCGCGCGACTCGGCGGAGGGATCTTCACGAAGGCCGCCGACGTCGGCGCGGACCTCGTGGGCAAGGTCGAGGCGGGCATCCCGGAGGACGATCCGCGCAACCCGGCGACGATCGCCGACAACGTGGGCGACAACGTCGGCGACTGCGCCGGAATGGCCGCCGACCTGTTCGAGACCTACGCGGTCACCGCCGTCGCGGTGATCCTGCTCGGCGTGCTGACCTTCCACGAGGCGACTCGTGTGGCGCTCTACCCGCTGGTCATCGGCGGCGCCGCGATCATCGCCTCGATCATCGGCACATTCGCCGTCCGCTCACGCTCCGGCAACGTCGAGCGGGCCCTCTACCAGGGCCTCATCGTCTCCGGTGTGCTGGCCGCCGCGGCGTTCGCTCCGATCACCTACTGGCTGATGCGCAACCTCAGCTTCAGCGTCGTCGGCGAAACCGTCAACGCGCCCAGCTGGACGCACCTCTACCTGTGCTCGCTGATCGGGATCGCCGTCACCGCGTTCCTGTTCGTTATCACCGACTACTACACCTCGACGCGCTTCTCTCCCGTGAAGAAGACCGCCAAGGCGTCGATCACCGGACACGCGACGAACATCATCCAGGGCTTCGGGTCTGGCCTGCAGGCCACCGCGCTGCCTGCGATCGTCATCGTGCTGGGGATCCTCGGGGCCTGGAAGCTCGCCGGCGGAGGCGTCACCGGCATCTACGGCATCGGCGTGGCCGTCATGGGCCTGCTGTCGCTCACGGGGCTGATCGTCGCGCTCGACGCCTTCGGTCCGATCACCGACAACGCCGGCGGGATTGCCGAGATGGCCGACCTGCCGGAGGACGTGCGCAAGGTCACCGACCGCCTCGACGCGGTCGGGAACACCACGAAGGCCGTGACCAAGGGCTACGCCATCGGCTCAGCCGTGCTCGCCGCCGTCGTCCTGTTCGCCGGCTTCCAGAAAGAACTCGAGGCAAAAGTCGGGCGCGTGATCTCCTTCGGGATCAACGAACCGCCCGTGCTGATCGGCCTGCTCCTCGGAGGCTTGATGGTCTGCCTGTTCGCCGCCCTGTCGATCGAGGCGGTCGGCCGCGCGGGCGGCGCCGTCGTCGAGGAGGTGCGGCGCCAGTTCCGCGAGCACCCCGGGATCATGGAGGGCACCGAAGACCCCGACTACGCGAGGTGCGTGGACATCGTCACGCGCACGGCGCAGCGGGAGATGATCCTGCCGTCGCTGCTGCCGATCGGGCTGACGCTGATCGTCGGGCTGATCGACCAGCAGGCGCTCGGAGGCCTGCTGATCGGGGTGATCGTCGTGGGCTTCTTCTTCGCCGTCCTGATGACCGCCGGGGGTGGCGCGTGGGACAACGCGAAGAAGCTCATCGAGGATGGCGCGTACGGCGGCAAGGGCTCCGACGCGCACGCCGCCTCGGTGACCGGAGACACGGTCGGCGATCCCTTCAAGGACACGGCCGGCCCGGCGATCAACCCGATGATCAAGGTCGCGAACATCGTCGCGATCCTGATAATCCCGCTGATCACCTGAGACCCGCAGCGGTTCCCCCCCGGGTGTGCCGCGTCGGCGCCGGGGGCTGGATGAGCTTCTCCCGGCGGGCCGATAGGACCTAAGCTGCGCTCTAGATGACCGGTCGCCAGGCGCATCGCAACGCCACGCTCGTGCTCTCGCTGCTGATGCTGTCGATCGGCATCGCGCTGATCGTCGAGACCGTGCTCGGATACGGCAGCGCCCTGTCCCCGCGCATGCTGCTCGGGGTGCTGTTCCTCGCGGCGGGTGTCGGGCGGCTGTATGTCGAGATCAAGCGGGGAAGGGGGGCATGAGCACGCCCCCGAGCGCGGGCGGTGGCGGGGCGCGGGACGG
>JAOPZV010000016.1 GCA_025963935.1 Solirubrobacterales bacterium | reverse complement strand
CCACACGGACTTCGTCTTCGCAGCGGTCGGCGAGCAGAACGGATTCGTCGGCGCGGGGCGCGAGCTGCTGCTCTACGGCCTTTTGATTTCACGAGCTCTGCGTGTGCTCGTGATGTCCAAGGATCTGTTCGGCTCGCTCATAGCGGCCGGCGTAGCGGCTATGCTGATGTTCCAGGTTTTCGTCAACGTGGGGATGACCATTGGACTCATGCCAATTACCGGCGTCACGCTTCCGCTCATGAGTTACGGGGGCTCGTCGGTGATCACCACCCTGTTGGCTGTTGGCCTGTTGCAATCCATCTATGTCCAGGCGCGTGCCTCAGCGGCGCTGAAGGATCGCGTACTGCGTTACTAGAGACCAATGCCCGCCGAGCACGCCCCATCAGACAATCAGTCCCTCTGGGCTTCGCCCGGCGCAAGCCGCCGCGCGCCCCAAGGGGGGCTCCATGCGGACGCTGGCGCCGACCGTGGCATCGCCGAGGCGCTGGCTGCCGATCGCGTTCACCCGAACGTGATCTCGCGCGCGTCCTCCGGCGAGGAGCTCACCCGTCGCCCGCCAGCCCGGCGCCTCTGCGCCAGGCGCTCGGCCCATTTCCAAACCGAAAGACTGGATCAAATTGAAAAAGCAAGTGCTTGTCAGCGTCGACCGCGCGGAGACGCGCGTCGCGCTTCTGGAGGCGAGCGGAACGCCCGCCGCCTCGCGTTCATCCTCGACTGCGCGCAAAGCGGCCAGTGCCCGCAAGCGCGGCGGGGCGCCGGAGGCCGGCTATCGAATCGCTGAGCTCTACATAGAGCGCCGCGGCGGTCGCTCGATCGTCGGCAACATCTACAAGGGCAAGGTCGACAACGTCCTTCCCGGCCTCGAGGCGGCGTTCGTCGACATCGGCCTCGAGAAGAACGGCTTCCTGCACGTCGACGAGATCGTGCTGCCTGGCGTCGAGACGCCGCGGCGCGGCCGCGGAAGCGGAAGCGGGCGCAAGATCTCCGACCTGCTCTCGCCGGGCCAGGAGATCGTCGTGCAGGTCGTGAAGGACCCGCTGAAGACGAAGGGGGCGCGCCTGTCGATGGAGGTCACGATCGCCGGGCGCTACATGGTCTACGCGCCCACCGGCGAGGGCATCGGCGTCTCCCGGCGCCTCGAGGACCGCGAGCGTGAGCGGTTGCGCCGCCAGACGTCCAACCTCGCTCTCGACGGCGGCGGGGTGATCGTCAGGACGGCTGCGCACGGCGCAAAGCGAGAGGACTTCGAGCGGGAGCTCAAATACCTGCACAAGCTCCACGAGGTGCTCGACAACCGGGTGCGCGAGACGACCGCCCCGGACCTGGTCTTCCAGGAGGCGGACCTCTCCGTGCGGGTCGTGCGTGACATCTTCTCGGCCCATTTCGAGCGCGCGATCGTCGACGACGAGCAGCAGTACCGCCGGCTCGTGTCGTTCTTCACACGCACCGCCCCCGAGCTCGTGGAGCGGGTGGAGCTGTGGGAGCAGGGCGAGCCGCTGTTCGAGGCCTACGGCGTGGACAAGGCGATCGACGGCCTGCTCTCGCGCCGCGTCGACCTGCCGAGCGGTGGCTATCTGATCATCGACTACGCCGAGGCGCTAACCGTGATCGACGTCAACTCCGGAAGCTTCATCGGCCGGGGAAAGGGCGCGGCCCTCGAGGACACGATCACGAAGACGAACCTCGAGGCGGCCGAGGAGGTCGTCAACCAGCTGCGCCTGAGGGACATCGGCGGGATCATCGTGATCGACTTCATCGACATGGCGCGGGCGCGCAACCGCGACGCGGTCATGAAGACGCTGCGAAAGACGCTCGACGAGGACCGCACGAAGACGTTCACCGCCGAGATCTCAAAGCTCGGCCTGGTGGAGATGACCCGCCAGAACGTCACCGAGGGGGTGCGCGAGATCATGAGTCGCCCGTGCCCGACCTGCGAGGGCGAGGGCGTGATCCGCTCCGAGGAGACGATCGCGATCGAGTTCGAGCGGCGCCTGCGCGACGTCGCAGTGGAACACCCCGAGGCGGAGGCGTTCCTGGTGCAGGTCAACCCGCGGGTCAGCACGCAGTTCACCGGCCACGGCTCGCGCGTGCTGCACGCGCTGGAGGCGCAGACCGGGAAGTCGTTCCTGTTCGAGGGCTCCGAAGGGCTCATGCTCGATCACTTCGCGATCACCTTCATGGGGGCGCGCGACGAAGTGGAGGAGCGGGCGCTGCCCTTCCGTCAGGGCGACGAGGTACTCGTGGAGATCGTCGAGCCGCACATGTATGACGTGGATGACGCGGTCGCCAAAATCGACGGCTACATCATCTCGATCGCCGGCGCGGCCCCGCATGTCGGCGAGAAGCGCATGGTGCGCATCGACCAGGTGGGTCGTACCGCGGCGAGTGCGCTGCTGCTCGACGAGTCCGGAGAGGTGGTCCGCCCGGCGGCGCGCCCCGCCGCTACGGGCGGCGCGCGGAGCGACGCGCGGAGAGCAGCCGAGCCCGCGGAGTCGGGCAGGGCCGCCGAACGCGCGAGCAAGCGCTCGCGCGGACGCCGGGCGCCCGCCGACAGCGAGGATGCGGAGGTTCGTCTGGAAGCCGGCCTCAGCGAGTCAGCGACCGTCGTGGACTCCGAGCCCGAGGACGAGATGCCGGCGGCCGGCGAGGATGCGGCGGGAACCGCTCAGGACGAGGGCGCCGAGGATGGCCTACAATCAAAGCCTCGGCGTCGTGGCCGCAGGGGCGGACGGCGCCGTTCCGCTGCCAAGGCCAAGGCGACCCCCGAGTAGCCGGCGGATCGACCGAAGTCAGGCGGCCGCGAGCCACCTGTCGAAGCTAGAGAAATCGAGACTGAACACCCATGTACGCGATCGTGAAGACGGGCGGCAAGCAGTACCGCGTTGAGCGCGGCCAGCGGCTGCTCATCGAGCGCCTCGCGGTCGAGGAGGGCGCCGACGTGGCCCTCGAGCCGATCCTCTACCGCTCGGAGGAGGCCGTGTTCGACAAGGACGGCCTCGCCGCGGTGACCGTCACGGCCAAGGTCATCGCCCACGTTCGCGGCGAGAAGCTGCGCGTCTTCAAGTTCAAGCCGAAGCGCGGCTACAAGCGCCGCACCGGCCACCGCCAGGACCTCACCCAGATCGAGGTCACTGAGATAACCGCGGGGAAAGCAAAAGCGACCAAAGCGACCCGCGCCAAAGCCACCGACGGCGCTGGCGAGCCCACGGCGAAAGCCGCCGCCGCGCCGGCCGCGAAAGCCAAAGCACCGACGTCGAAAGCGCGTAAGGAGGCCGTGAAAGATGGCTCATAAGAAGGGGCTCGGCTCGAGCCGCAACGGACGCGACTCCAACGCGCAGCGCCTCGGCGTGAAGACGTTCGCCGGCCAGAGCGTCACCGGCGGCGAGATCATCGTGCGCCAGCGCGGCACCCGCTTCAAGCCCGGCGATGGTGTCGGCATCGGCAAGGACGACACGCTGTTCGCGCGGGCCGCGGGCACCGTGCAGTTCACCACCGGACGGCGGGGGCGCGTGGTCAGCGTCCTGCCGGACGGCGACGCGGCCTGAGCGCCCGCCTGCGAGCGCGCCAG
>JAOPZV010000285.1 GCA_025963935.1 Solirubrobacterales bacterium | reverse complement strand
GCCGCCGACCGCTCGGAGATGGGCCAGCGCCTGACGTCGATCGAGGCGCAGCTCGGGAAGCTCACCGAGCGCCTCGACCAGCTTGGCCGGCCCGCGCCCGCGGGGAGCTCGGCTGCCAAAACGGCTGCCAAACAGAAACGCTCTGCCAAACCCGCCGCCGGACAGAAACGCTCCGCCAAACCGACGGGCAGACAGAAACGCTCAGCCAAAGCGCCCGCCAAACCGACCCGCGCAGCCCAGGGCGCCGCCGCGCAACCGGTCAGCTCGAAACCCCGGCCTGCCTGACTGTCAGGGGCCGAGGGCCGCTACCGCGGCCGTTCCCATCGCCTCGGCAGCGCTCAGCAGCGACTCGTCGTCGATCCGCTCGCGCGCGCCGGCGGCGTCGAAGGTGTCAGAGACGGCGAGCACGCACGCCACCGGAATGCCCGCCGCTGCACCGACCGCGAACAGCGCCGCGGCCTCCATCTCCACGGCGATCGCCTCCGGCGGATGCCGTGGGGGAACCGGGTCGTAGAAGAGGTCCACGCTGACGATCGTCCCCTCGCGGGCCGACGGCGCGTGGCGGCGCAGCGCATCGGTCAGCGCCGGGTCGGCGCTCACGCGATCGCCGCCGCCGAGCGCGCGGGAGGTGCCATCGGCGCAGATCGACTCGCGGGCGATGACCAGCTCGCCGAGCGCCATCCCCGCTGCGAGCGCTCCACAGCTGCCGACGCGGATCGCGCGCTCGACGCCCAGGGCGATCAGCTCCGAGAGAACGATCGCGGCCGACGGTCCTCCCATGCCGGTGGACTGGATGGTCAGCAGCTCGCCGTCGGCCGCCGCGCCCGTGTAGCCCCACAGGCCACGGTGGTGGTTGAACATGCGCGGCTCGCTCAGCAGCGACTGGGCCAGGGCGAGCGCGCGCCCCGGATCGCCGGGCAGCAGGACGCGTCCGGCCAGCGGAGCCGTGGGGCGCACGTGGATCGGGGCGCTGTGCGACACGGGCGGCGACTTTAGACTTTGGACGGGATGCCCGCCCACCCACTGCCCGCCGCCCCGCGCGTCTGAGTGCCCGCGCCCGAGGACGATCCCGACCGCGACCGCGACGCAGGCGAGCCGACGCTCGCCCAGGTCGCCGCGCGCGCGGGCGTCTCTGCGGCGACCGTGCGCCGCTGGCTGAAGGTTGGGCTGGTCCCCGGCTACAAAGGGCACTGGACGCCCGCGGCGACCGCGTATGTCCGCGTCGTCGCGCGCCTGCGCGCCCGGGGGCACACGCTCCAAGAGATCAAGCGGGCCAGCGACAGCGGGCAGCTGGCGGTCGGCCCGATCGAGAACCTTCTCAGCAGCTCCGAGCCACGCTACTCGCTGCGCGAGGCGTCGCGAGCGAGCGGTCTCGACCCCCAGCTGATCCGGAGGATCTACGCCACGATGGGCCTCAGCGCGGGGTCGCTCGACGCGATCTCGGAGGAAGACCTGCAGATCATGCGCTACGCCGCCGCCGTGCTGGCCGCCGGGATTCCCCTCCCCGCGTTCCTGCAGCTGATGCGCGTCTACGGGCAGGTGATCGCCCAGATCGCCGATGCGGAGGTGCGCCTCGTCCACCTCTACGTGCACGAGCCGCTGATGCGCGCCGGCGTCCCCAGCGTGGAGATCGCCGAGGAGATGGAGGGGCTGACGCGCGAGGTGCTGCCGTTCGCCGCGCCGTTCATGAACTACCTGCACGGGCGCCTGCTCGCGCACTTCGTGGAGCAGGACATGATCGGCCACATGGAGGTCGACCTCGGCGAGGCCCTCGAGGAGGGCCGGCTGCGAGTGGCGATCGTCTTCGCCGACCTGGCCGGCTACGCCCGCCTGACCGTCGAGCGCGGCGACGAGGCGGCGGTCGGCGCGGTCGAGCGGTTCGTCGAGGCCGTCGCCCAGTCGCTCCCGCTCGACGCCCGGGTCATCAAGACGCTCGGCGACGAGGTGATGGTCGTCGGCTCGGACCCCGCCGCCCTCACCGGGTGGGCCGTCGACCTCGCGTCGGGGACGGCCGACGGGGACCCGCAGCCGCGCATCGGGATCCACTACGGCGAGGCGCTGTATCGCGACGGCGACTACTACGGTCGCGACGTCAACCAGGCCGCGCGCGTCGTCGCGCGGGCCGGCGGCGGCGAGGTGCTCGTGACGCGGCCGGTGGTGGACATGGCCGTCGGGATCGACGGGGTGGACTTCGACCGCATCGGAGAGGTCAGGCTGAAGGGCTTCTCAGAGCCCACCGAGCTGTTCATCGCCTCCCGGAAGGGATAGGCGATGATCGACGAGGACGTTCGCGAGAGCGTCCGCGCAGGCGGGCTGCTCGCGCAGGGCCGCGCGGTCGTGGCGATGCTCTCCGGGGGCCGCGACTCGACGTGCCTGCTGGACGTGGCGGTGTCGCTTTGCGGCCCGCAGGCGGTGAGCGCCCTGCACCTCAACTACGGCCTGCGCGAGAGCGCCGACGCCGAGGAGCGCCGCTGCGGGGAGCTCTGCGAGCGCCTCGGCGTGCGCCTCGAGGTGCTCCGCGCCAGCCGGCCGGCGCCCGGAGAGGGGGCGGGCGGCAACCTCCAGGCATGGGCGCGGGACGTGCGCTACGCCGCCGCCGAGCGCGCGGCGGGCGCTGCGGACGCGCTGATCGCGACGGGGCACACGGCGAGCGACCAGGCGGAGACGATCCTCTACCGGCTGGCCGCGTCGCCCGGCCGGCGGGCGCTGCTCGGGATGGTCGCGGCGGAGGGCAGGCTGATCCGGCCGCTGCTCGCGGTGACCCGCGAGCAGACTGCCGCCTACTGCCGGGCGCGCGGACTGAGCTGGAGCGAGGACGAGAGCAACGAGGACGAGCAGTACGCACGGACGCGCGTGCGACACGGGCTGCTGCCGGCGCTGCGGGCCGTGCACCCTGCGGCCGAGGCCAACGTGCTGCGAACGGCGGCGCTGCTGCGCGGCGAGACAGAGCTGCTCGACGGCCTCGTCGCCGCGGAGCTCGCCGGCGGGGACAGCATCCCGATCGCCCGTCTCGCGGAGCTGCCCGAGGCGCTCGCGCGGCTGATCCTCGTGCGCCTCGCCGAGCAGGCCGCCGGCACCTACGTGCCCCAGGCCGGCGACCGCGTGGCGGAGATCCTCGCCCTCGGCCGTCGGGGCGGCAGGGCCGAGCTGCACGTCGGCGGCCTCGCGGGCGCCGTCCTCGAGGGCGGCGTGCTGCGGATGGTCAAGCTGCCGCCCCGCGCGGGAGCGCCGCAGGGCGCGCCGCCGCGGGGCGACTAGACTCCCTGCCGTGGCCACCCCCGCGCGCCTCGCAGTCGAGCCAGGCCTTGGAGAGGTGCTGGTGACGGCCGAGGACCTGCAGCGCCGGGTCGCCGAGCTCGGCGAGCAGATCTCCCGCGACTACGAAGCCCGCCCGCCGCGGCCGCTGTTGCTGGTCGGCGTGCTGAAGGGCGCGGTGTTCTTCCTAAGCGACCTGATGCGCTTCATCGACATCCCGGTCGAGGTCGACTTCATGGCTGTCGCCTCCTACGGCTCGGCCACGGACTCATCGGGCGTCGTGCGGATCCTCAAGGACCTCGACGCGTCAATCGAAGACCGCGACGTGCTGATCGTGGAGGACATCGTCGACTCGGGCCTCACGCTGCAGTACCTGCTGCGCAACCTCGGCTCGCGCAATCCGCGCACGCTCGAGGTCTGTGCGCTGCTCACGAAGCCGGACCGCCGCAAGGTGGACCTCCCGACCCGCTACGTCGGGTTCGAGATCCCCGACCGGTTCGTCGTCGGCTACGGGCTAGACCACGCCGAGCGCCATCGCAACCTGCCGTTCGTCGCCGCTCTGGAGAGCTAGCGAAGCCGTCTTTCGCGCGGCGGGAGGGGGACCCCCCGATCGCCGGAAAGTCGGACCTCCCATGGTACGCTAGGGAACCGGTGGCCAAGACTTCAGACGGTGTAACGACCCTCAGGATGGAGCTATGAGTCGTTTCTTCAAGAGCGCCGCTTTCCCCATCCTGATCGTCGTCGTACTCGCGTTCCTCGCCGTCAAACTCGTCAACCCGGGCTCGCCGAACAAGCGCCCGCACAGCTACCAGACGCTGGTCAGCGCCGAGCTGCCCCACGGCGAAGTCAAGTCGGTGGAGTTCAAGAACAAGGGCAAAGCGCTTGAAGTCAAGCTGACAAACAAAGAAACCTACGAAGTGGGCTTCATCGACCAGGCCGCTCCCGAACTGATCAAAGAACTGCGCAACACCGGAGTCGCCTACAACGTCGAATCGGAAAAGAGCAGCGCGCTGCTGAGCCTGCTCACCTACATCATCCCGTTCGTCCTGTTCTTCGGCTTCTGGATCTTCCTGATGAACCAGGTCCAGGGGGGCGGATCGAAAGTCATGTCGTTCGGCAAGTCACGCGCCAAGCGCATGTCGGCCGACTCGCCCAAGATCACCTTCCGCGACGTCGCCGGGGTCGACGAGGCGGTCGAGGAGCTTCACGAGATCAAGGAATTCCTCGAGAACCCCAAGAAGTTCCAGGCGCTCGGAGCGCGTATCCCCACCGGGGTGCTGCTGTACGGGCCGCCGGGAACCGGCAAGACGCTGCTCGCGCGCGCCGTCGCCGGTGAGGCGGGCGTTCCGTTCTTCTCGATCTCCGGATCGGACTTCGTCGAGATGTTCGTGGGCGTCGGCGCCTCGCGCGTGCGTGACCTGTTCGAGCAGGCCAAGCAGAACAGCCCGTGCATCATCTTCATGGACGAGATCGACGCCGTCGGGCGCCACCGCGGCGCCGGGCT
>JAOPZV010000274.1 GCA_025963935.1 Solirubrobacterales bacterium | reverse complement strand
GGCGTCCTTCGGTTCGCCGAAGCGCTCCTCGCGGATGACCCAGGCGGCCATCGTCTTCGGCAGCTCACCGGGCTCGACATCTACGGCCGAGACTTGTTGGAGATCGATTGCCACGTGCTTTGGACCTCGTCTTTCGGGATCAGGATCGCGTCAATCCTACCCGCGGGTGGCCTGCGCGGTCGTCCAGGGTGGGCCGGGCGGCGCGGCCGCCGGGCCGCCGCCTCAGACCTGGACGGTCTCGGCCTCGTGGCTCCGCACCGGGCTGTGGGCGGTCTCCGGCTGCGCGGCTCCGTGGCCGGCGGCGGGCGCTGCGGTCCGCCGCGCGACGAGCGTCCAGGCGAGCAGCGCCCCGACGAGCGCCACGGCGGCACCGAGCCGCAGCCCGTACTGCAGCGCGTACACGAAGGCGCGCTGGCTGGCGTCCACGGCCTGCGCCGAGACGCCGTGCAACACGCCGCCCGAGCCGAGGCTTCCGGCGAGGCGTTCGCGCGCCGCGGCGGGCGCGCCGGGGAGCAGCTGGTCGATCTTCGAGCGTCCAAGAGTGCTGACAAGCGCGCCGAGCACCGCCACGCCGAACGTCCCGCCTACCATGCGGCTCATCGACAGGATTCCCGACGCGACCCCGGCCTTGGCCTGGTCGACCGAGTTCATCGCCGCGGTGCTCATCGGCGACATCACGAACGCCATGCCGATGCCCATCAGGACGAAGCCCGGAAGCAGCGTGCCGTAGCCGCTGGAGACCGTCAGCTGCGACTGCCAGAAGAGCGCCCCGGACACCGCCAGCAGCCCGAAGGTCATCAGCGGCCGCGGGCCGATGCGGTCGGCGAGCCGGCCGGCGATCGGCGCTATGAAGACGATCATCACGGTCGAGGGCAGGAAGCGCACACCGGCCTGCAGCGGGCTGTAGTGGCGGATGTTCTGCATGTACAGGGCGAGGAAGAAGAACATCGCGAGCATCGCGAAGCTGACGATGAACGCCACGATGTTCGCGCCGAGGAACGTGCGCGCACGGAAGAAGCTGAAGTCGACCATCGGCACCCGGCGGCGAAGCTCGACGACGGCGAAGCTCGTCAGGCCAACGACGGCGATGACGTACAGCGCGATCTCGCGCGCCGACGTCCAGTGCCAGGCGTTGCCCTCGACGAGCGCGAGGACCAGCGCGGCGAGGCCGATCGTGAGGGTCAGCACTCCTGGGACGTCGACCGTGCGCGCGACCGTCTCGTCGCGCGACTCGCGCACCGCGAACAGGGTGATCAGGACCGCCCCGGCCGCGACCGGCAGGTTGAGGAAGAAGATCGACTGCCAGCTGACGCTCTGCACGAGGAACCCGCCGAACACGGGGCCGATCGCGAGGGCCATCGCCGACACGCCCGCCCAGGTCCCGATCGCCTTGCCGCGCTCGGCGGCCGGGAAGGCGTTGGTGATGATCGACAGCGTGGCTGGCATCATCAGCGCGGCGCCCGCGCCCTGCACGGCGCGCCAGGCGACGAGCCAGGTGTCGCTGGGGGAGAAGCCGATCGCGCCGCTGGAGCAGGCGAAGATGACGACACCGGCGAGGAACACCCGTCGGCGGCCGAACAGGTCGCCGAGGCGCCCGCCGGTCACCAGCAGCACGGCGAAGGACAGGGTGTAGGCATTCACCGTCCACTCGAGCGACGCGGTCGAGGCGTGCAGGCCGCGCTGAATCGAGGGCAGCGCGACGTTGACGACGGTGTTGTCGAGCATGATCATGAACAGCGCGAAGCACATGGCTCCGAGCGCCCACCAGCGGCGGTTGTCCTCGTTCATCTGAAGCGCTCTGATCCGCTCGGTCACCGGCGTGCCGCCTTCCGTGCGGGGCGGTAGGCGGCGATCTCCGCGCGACGCTCGAGGATCAGCCCGAGCGCATGCTCGAGGGCCGCCGCCTCCTCGTCGCCCAGCGACCCGAGCAGCTCCTGCAGCGCCGACAGCCGAGCCGCGTTGAGCGCCTCGGGCACGGTCCGCCCGGCGTCGGTCAGCCGCACCCTTCTGACGCGCCTGTCCACGGGGTCCTCCTGGCGGTCCACGAAGCCGCGCTCGTAGAGCGCGTCCACCGCGCGGCTCATCGCCGGCAGCGACATGCCCATTGATTCGGCGAGCGCCTTGACGGAGCGCTCCTCGCCGTCCATCTCCAGAGCGCACAGCGCCTTCAGCTGGGTGAAGGAGAGGTCGAGCTCGGCGATCGTGTTGAACGTGCCGACGTTCGCGGTGCGCATCAGGTAGCTCGCGAGCGCGTACATGTCGCGCGTCAGCGAGGCGCGGTCCGGCGCCGCCACAGACTTAGTTGCTTGCATCGACGCAATCATATCGATGGCGAAATGGTTGCTTGTGTGTCATCCATCACACAAGCCTCCACCGCGCCGCGGATGCATGACAAACGGCGCACCTGGGTAGCCCGGATGGTCAAGGTGCCCCGGCTCAACATCAGCACCAGCCTGCACACGAGCGCGCTCGGAGAGCGGCACGTCGTCACCCTGAACGGTGAGCTCGACGTGGCCTCGGCGCCGCTGCTGGAACGCACGCTGGAGGAGCTGTGCTCCTCGGCGCCCAAAGCGATCGTGGTCGACCTCGGAGGCGTCGAGTTCATCGACTCCAGCGGCATGAACGCGATCCTGCGAAGCAAGATGCTCTGCGAAGAGCACGAGTGCGCGTTCTCGCTCACCCCTGCCCGGCCCGCTGCTCAGCGCGTGTTCGAGATAACGCGCGTCCTCGACAAGCTGCCATTCCGCAGCCCCCGCCACAAGCCGTCCGCACCGGGGCCTTTCTCCACTGGACAGGCCGAGCTGGAGATCCGCGACGACGCAAGCGGCGAGCGGCACACCCTGGTCCTGGCGGGGCAGCTGGACACGACCACCTCGGTCGGTCTCGAACGGGTGATGGTCGCCGTGTGCAAGGCGGGCGCCACGGAAATCGTCCTCGACCTCCGTCAGCTTGACTTCCTCGACTCCACCGGCGTCCGCGCGATCGTCAGGAGCCAGGAGCGTTGCCGGGAGCACGACTGTGACTTCTTCCTCACCCCCGGACGCCATGCAATCGAGCGCATGTTCGACGAGATCGGGCTCTCCAGGGACTCGCCGCTGTCCAGGGGGTCGCAATCGGTGGAGGGTCTGCGATGAGCGGCTCGCCGCATCTGCGAGTGGATGATCCGATGACCGATGCGCTCAAGCGGCTGTCCGAGATCCTCGCCGAGGAGGCACACGCCGCAGATCAGAACGGCTCGGCCGCTGACGCGAAGCGGCTGCGAGGCCTCGCCGGGACGACGGCAGACCTCACGCCCGCGGAGCTGACCTGGGTGCGGGAGGCCTCCGAGGAGGATCTCCGAGGCTTCGCGAGCTCACTTCGCCTCGGCTGTCCACCCGAAGAGGGGGACAGCAGCGAGTAGGCGGCGGGGTGCGAGCGGCCGTCCTCACGCCCGCGCGAACGGCAGCGCGACGACCTCCGCATCGGCGTGCTCGCCGACGCTGATGACGTCGCCCGGCTGCGCCTCGCGCCGCACGAGCGCGAGGGCTATCGGCCCGAGCAGTGGAGAGGTGGCGGTGCTGCCGATGCTCCCGACCGTCCGCTCGCCGTGGCGCAGCTCCTCGCCGGGGGCCGCCGGCTCGGACAGGCGCAGCCCGCGAAGGTGACGGTTCGGCTTGCCCCTGTAGTGCAGGCGGGCGACCGTCTCCTGGCCGACGTAGCAGCCCTTGGTGAAGCTCACCGCGCGGTCGTTCAGGCCCGCCTCCTGCGGGATCACCGACTCGTCGAGGTCGATCCCGAAGCGCGGGCGGCCATGTTCGATTCGCAGGCACTCGACCGCCGGCTCGGAGACCGCCACGGCGCCCTGCTGCAGAAGCACGGCGCTCAGCGCGTCCGACTCGCTCGCGTCGCACAGGAGGTCGACGCCGACGTCGGTGCGCACCGCGAGCGCCTCGACGGGCCCGATCTGGACGGGTTCGTTGGCGTGCTCCTCGCCCGCCAGCCGCTCGGTTCCGGCGATCGTGGCGGCCTGCGGGCCGATCAGCGAAAGGAGCGCGCGCTCGAGCGTGCGCTTGTGCAGCTCCACGCGAAAGCCCACCTTGTAGCGGCGGATCATGTCGAACAGAGCCTGCAGCGCCCCCCGCTCGGTGTCGAGCAGCAGCTCCGAGGGCTCCCCGCCGGGGCTCTCGCCGACGGCCAGGATGCGCAGGTCGCCGAGCATCTTGCCCTTGTGGGTGAGGAACGCCGCGTAGCAGCCGTCGCCGGCGCGCAGGGTGGCGAGCTCGTTGGTGACCTGTCCGTTGAGGAACTCAACCGCGCCGTCGCCGCTCAGGGCCAGCTTGCCCCGCTCGGAGCGGTCGAGCAGCCCGCAGCCCTCGAGCAGCACTCGATGCTCCGAGCTCAGCGTGTCGGCGCCCGTGGTTGACATGAGTTCGAGAATAGCCGCGCTAGGCTTCTCGGCGATGGGCTTCGCCGACATCTTCCAGGAGATCGTGGACTCGCTGCCCGATGACTGGACCGATCTCGAGTTCGACCTGCGGATCGCCGACGAGTCGCGCTATGTCGAAGCGGCGCTCTATCTGACGACGTGCAACGCCCGGCCCTACTCGCACCACGACTGGCACTGGCGACAGCTGGTCGCGCATCGCTTCGGGCATGCCGCCGCGGCGCCAACCGTGCACGGGGCGCTGGCGCTGCTCGACGAAGCCGGGATCGAGGGGGAGATGGCAGTGCGCGAGCTGCGCAGCGGACGGGCCGAGGTCAGGCAGATGTGGGGACGGCCCTACTCCGCCCGCGAGGAGTTTCGCCGCCTGCGGGCGCAGTAGGGATGGCGCGCGTGCTGGCGCTCGTCCCGGACCTGCTGTTCGGATCACGTGTGCAGGGCGACCTCGTCGCCGCGGGTCATGACGTCGAGCTGATCGGAGACGAGCAGCGGTTGCGCGAGCGCCTCGCGGACGTCGCCGCGCCGGGAGCGGCGGTGCTGGTCGTGGACCTCACCGACGCCGGCTTCGACGGTGCGGGAATCGTCGAGTCGCTGTCCCGGGGCGGCGAGCTCCGAGCAACGCGCACGCTCGCCTTCTACTCGCATGTCGAGCCCGCCGTGCGCGATGCCGCCGAGCGAGCCGGCTTCGACGTCGTGGTGCCGCGCTCGCGCATGGCGCGCGAGGGCGCCCAGCTCGTCGCGCGGCTCGCCGCCGGCGACTCGCCCGGACCGGACTGAGCCGGGATGGAGGCGCTGATCCGGTGCGTCCTACCTGGTCGACGTGCGGCTGCGCGCAGCGGTGCGGCTCACGTCTCGCCGGCAATGCTCCGCGCGGCGCTTCGCGCGGCGCTCAGCGCCTCCGCCGGCGAGCGGTACGCTCGCACTTCGATGACCTTGCCGTCGCGGATCCTCCACACGCCGGCGGTTCGCTGCTCGACTCGGATGGCCGTCTGCCTGCCCCTGGCGGTCAGTCGCACCGCGACCACGACTCGATCTCCCACTTCCCACAACTGCACCGGCTCGAAGCGGATCTCCTCCATCACGTCCTGAAAGGAGCGAAAGTAGCGGCGCATGCCGTCGTGGCCGCGGTAGGTGTCGGGCTCGGCGGAGATCTCGGGCGGTATCTCGACCAACAGGTCGGGATGGGTGAACGCGATGATGTTCTCGATGTCCTCGATGTTGAAGGCCTCGAACATCTGGCGCACGATCTCCACGTTGGCTCCTGGCACCGTGCGCGCAGTATCCCGTAGGCAGTGGCGACGCTAGGCGGCGGCGGTGCGCCGCGCGCGGCGCACCAGCGGATGGTTCGGCACCGCCCCCGGCCCCGGCCGAGCGCTGACGTCGCGCGCGGAGAGCCGCGCCCCGCAGTCCTCGCAGATGCGGTGCTCGTCCACGGCGCCGCCGCAGCCGCGATGCTCGAGCAGTACCGGTGGGCCGCCCGGCCGCGTGGCGTGCTCGTCTCCCCACCTCATCAGCGCGACGATCGTCGGCCACAGGTCGATGCCCTTCTCGGTGAGCAGGTACTCGTAGCGCGGAGGGTGCGCCTGGTAGAGGCGCCGCTCGAGCACGCCGTTCTCGAGGAGGCGTGTGAGGCGTGTCTGCAGGACGTTGCGCGCGATGCCGAGGTCGGCCTGCATCTCCTCGAAGCGGCGCACGCCGAGGAACACCTCGCGGACGATCAGCAGCGACCAGCGCTCGCCGACCACCTCCAGGGCGGCGGCGATGTTGCAGGCCTGTCCGTTGTAGTCGCTGCCGAGCACTCACACACAGCATAACCGTCAGCGTTGCATCATGCAACTCACCGTGTTAGGGTGCATTTCATGATGCAACGCAAGTGGGTTGTCACGGCCGTGGTGTGCGTCGGGGTGTTCATGTCGAGCCTCGACCTGTTCATCGTCAACATCGCCTTCCCCGCGATCGGCAGGCACTTCGGCGGCGCGTCGCTCGGCTCGCTGTCGTGGATCCTCAGCGGCTACGCGATCGTGTTCGCGGCGCTGCTCGTGCCGGCGGGGAGGTGGGCCGATGCCTTCGGGCGCAAGCGCGCGTTCCTGCTGGGCCTGTCGACCTTCGTGCTCGCCAGTGCCGCGTGTGCGGCGGCCCCGTCGGTCGGCCTGCTGATCGCGGCACGCGTGCTGCAGGCGGCAGGCGGCGCGCTGATGCTTCCGACCTCGCTCGGGCTGATGCTGCCCGAGTTCGCCCCCCACGAGCGGCATGCCGCGATCGGCGTATGGGCCGCGACCGGTGGCATCGCCGCGGCGGCGGGACCGCCGCTCGGCGGCCTGCTCGTCCAGGCTGACTGGCGCTGGGTGTTCCTCGTCAACGTCCCGGTGGGGCTGATCGGGCTGCTCGTCGGTGCGCGGACCCTGACCGAGCGCCGCGAGCTCGGCGCGGCGCGGCCCGACGTGCTCGGCGCAGCCGCGTTCATCGTGGCGATCGGAGCGCTCGTCGTCGCGATCGTCGAGGGGCAGACATGGGGCTGGGGCTCGCCGGCGGTGCTCGGCCTGGTCGCCGTCACGGCGCTGCTGCTCCCGGCGATCTGGTGGCGATCCGAACGCCACCCGGCGCCGCTGGTCGACCCCTCGATGCTGCGCGTGCGCACCTTCGGCCTGGCGGTCGGCGCCTCGCTGCTGTTCTTCGGCGGCTTCGCCGCGATGCTGCTCGGAGGCGTCCTGTTCCTCACGACCGTCTGGCACGAGAGCGTGCTGAGCGCCGGCCTGATGCTGTTCCCCGGGCCGGCGATGGCGACGATCTTCAGCATCCCGTCGGCGAGCCTGGGCGCACGCGTCGGCTACCGCGTCCCCGGGATCCTCGGCGCGGCGCTGTTC
>JAOPZV010000240.1 GCA_025963935.1 Solirubrobacterales bacterium | reverse complement strand
TCGACCACCTCTTCAAAAGCCATCTCAACCACGCCCAGAAGTCTCCCACAGAAGCTACCCCCGGTCAAGGGATATCTGTGACGACGGTCACACATACCATCGCCGCGTAGCACATGGCTTGGTTTCGTGCGAGGATTGGCCATGATGCGTACCGATCCCGCCGATACAGGTGGGCTGTTCGTCGGACGCCGACCGGGTACGGCGCCGATCCACTACCGTGCGCCTCTGCAGCTTGGGAGCGTCATGCGGAAGCGCATCGACGGCTACTTCGCGGGCGTTCTCCTCTGCACGATGACGGCTGTGTCTTTCCTCTGCTGGGGACCCATTCCGCTGGCGTGCCTATGGATCGGCTCGGAGGCCGATTACATGTCGGGGAGCGTGTTCCTCGGCATCATTGTCGCGTTTCTCACGTTGTTCCCGCTCTTGTTCGGGGCCCTGCTGATCCTGCGCCAACTCGACCACGCATGGATTCTCACCCGTCGCGCCGCTGGACACGATCAGCGCACAGGGGTGATGGCGAGGATCTTCGGCACCATCGCGTTCGTGTGCGCGCTGGCATTTGCGCTCTGGTTCTTGGTGATCCACGGACCGGGGTCGATGATCAAGCCCGGCAGCGGCGAAACTCCACCCTGGCCCGGTTGAGCGCGATAGGTGATGCCGCGACGCCATGAAGCGGGGAACCCATCGCTATGGCGGGTTTCGCCCCCGCTACTGTGACCGAGATGCGCGCTTCCGTCGGCCGAACGCTCCGCGCCATGAAGATCCTGGCGCGAGACCGGCGAATCCCCAGACCGCTGCGCTGGCTTGCGGCGCTCGCGCTCCTGCCGATCCCCGGGCCGTTCGACGAGGCGGTGCTGCTCCTGATCGCACCCGTCTTCCTGATCTTCTACCGCCCTCACCTCCGGGACGCTTGGCGCGGGGTGTGATGGGCGGTTGCCGGTCAACTCACCGGTGCGATGAGCGCCGAGGACTGCCTGCGGCGCGGAGTAGCTAGGCCGCCCCGAGGGCGAGCTGCTCCATCCCGTCCAGGGGGCGGCCGATCGCGATCGAACCGTCTTCCCAGGTCGCAACGCGCCGTCGCCCGGCTGCCTTCGCCGCGTAGAGCGCACGGTCGGCCGCGACCAGCAGCCCGGAGGGGGTCGCATCGCCGTCGTGGAGCGCGGCTACCCCGGCGCTCGCGCTCAGCACCCCGCCGTCCGCGGTTATCAGCCGGCGAAGCTCCCTGCCGATGCGCTCGGCGTATTCGCGGGCGTCCTGCAGCCCGACGCCGAACAGCACGATCGCGAACTCCTCCCCGCCGACTCTCGCCAGCGTGTCGCCGCTTCGCTGCTGGCGCCTGAGCAGCGCCGAGAAGTCACACAGGGCGCGGTCGCCCGCGGCATGGCCCAGGCGGTCGTTGATCTGCTTGAAGTGGTCGAGGTCGAAGAGAGCCAGGGCGAGCGGGACGTCGCTGCGCCGCGCGCGATCGATCTGGCCCCGCAGCTCGGAGTCGAACGCCCGCCGGTTGAGCAGCCCCGTCAGATAGTCGGTCGCGGACGCCGCGGCGAGCTGGCCGATCACGGCGGTGAGGTGCTCGCGCAGCAGCGTGACGACGACGGCGGTCAGCGTGACGGACACGCCGACGCCCATGAACATGACCTCCTTCATAGGGTCGTTCGACCACCCGAACAGCGCGATTGCGAGCGTTGCCCAGAGGATCACCAGGTCGATCGCCACGTCGCGGCGGGAGAGGAAGTAGGCCGAGAACAGCATCGGCCAGAGATAGAAGAACGGTGTCGCTTCGATGGGTCTTGCGACGGCCATCAGCGCACTGACGAGGAGGATCCCGTAGATCACAGTGGCCCGCAGGACCCACCGACGATAGGTTCGGATGCTCCAGTTGACGATCGCCCCGACGGCCAGCAGCGCAGCGATCAGCGTGAGCGCGGGATGGTCGCTGCGGTCGGGGTCGGGAAGCGACAGCGTCGCTAGAAGCGTCACTGCTCCGAGTACGAACATTGCGATGCCGGTGCGCCGCATGAACGCGAAGTTCGCCGCCCCGGTCACGTCCGAGGGTGTTGCGCTGCTGTTGTCCGCCAGGTCGGTGCCCGCCCAGACTCGGAGCCGTCGGCTCATGCTCTTGGGGTCGTCCGATCCCCGCTCTGACTTGAGGAAAACCCAGCTCCGCTGGCAAATCAACGAACCCGTGGCCGGGTCTCGGCCCGCTTGGCCTCTCGCGGTGGAGGACCGATTGCAGGCCGTCGTTGACGTGCGGCGCCACAACAGGGAGAATCGCCCGATATGGCCAACCCGGACCGCCTGACCGCCCTCGACTCGGCCTTTCTGCACCTCGAGGATCACTCGGCCGCGCACATGCACGTCGCGTCGGTGATGGTGTTCGATGGCAAGGCGCCCTCGCTGCAGGAGCTGGTGGAACACGTCGCCAACCGCCTGCACCTCGTGCCGCGCTATCGCCAGCGTCTCGCGTATGTCCCCCTGAGCCAGGGCCGGCCGATCTGGACCGACGACCCGCACTTCAACCCCTACTACCACATCCGCCACACCGCTCTGCCGAAGCCGGCCGACGACACGTCGCTCAAGCGGCTCGCCGGGCGACTGTTCTCCCAGCGGCTCGATCGCTCCAAGCCGCTGTGGGAGATCTGGCTCGTGCAGAACATGTCCGCGGGGCGTTTCGCGCTGATCGCCAAGACGCATCACGCGCTCGTCGACGGGATCTCGGGCGTGGACATCACGACCGTGCTGTTCGACACCGCACGCGAACCGGCCGCGCCGACCGCGCCGCCGTCTCCCTGGAGCGCCAAGCCGCTCCCCGGGCGCGCCAAGCTGCTCGGCGAGGCGCTGGTCGAACGCGCCACCGTGCCCGGCGAGATGGTCCGCGGCGCACGCGCCCTCGTGCGCGCTCCGCGCAAGGCGCTCTCGCAGGTCAAGGAGGCGTTGGAGAGCATTGGCGCGACGACGCTCGAGGGAATCAACGCACCGGCGCCGCCGAGCCCGTTCAACGTGGACATCGGCCCGCACCGCCGGTACACGTTCGTCGACACGGACCTGGCGCAGTTCAAAGCGATCAAGGACTCGCTGGGCGGCACGCTCAACGATGTTGTGCTCGCGACGGTCAGCCTCGCGCTCGGGCGCTATCTGCGCGACCACGGCCACGACACCAACGGGCTCGTCCTGAAGGCGATGGTGCCCGTGTCGGTCCGTGCGAGATCCCAGCGCGGAGCGCTCGGCAACCAGGTCGCGGCGATGTGGGCGCCGCTGCCGGTGGGCATCGAGAACCCCGCCGAGTCGCTGCAGCGGATAGCCAAGTCGATGGAGGACCTCAAGAACTCCGGGCAGGCGGTGGGCGCCCAGGTGCTGACGAACCTCGCCGGGTTCGCCCCACCGACGATCCTCAGCCAGGCGGCGCGACTGCAGCCGCGCCAGCCGTTCTTCAACCTGGTCGTGACGAACGTGCCCGGACCCCAGTTCCCGCTGTTCCTCCTGGGGCGGCGTCTGCAGGTGCTCTATCCGGTCGTGCCGCTGGCCCAGCGTCAGGCGCTCGGAATCGCGGTCATGAGCTACGACGGCCACCTCGGCTTCGGCCTGCTCGGTGACTACGACGCGCTTCCCGGGCTCGAGGAGATCGCCGACGACCTGAAGCTGTCGGTCGCGGCGCTCGCACGCGCCGCGGGGCTGCGGGCGCCGCGCGCCAAGCGTCCCGCTGCCAAAAGCAGCGCCGCGGGCAAACGCAACAACGGCGCCTCGCCGAAACGCAAAGTGCGAGCCAAGAAACCCGCAGGCAGGCCCGCGAGCACGTCCTGAGACGCGGATCGCGGGCTGCCGGCTGACGTGCGGTCGACTGCTGCCTAGGGCCTCGCCTCGAGGATCAGGTTGAACGGCGTCTCGGTGGCGCGGCGCACGCGCGTGAAGCCCGCCTCGTTCAACACCTCGGTCAGGCGAGCCTCGCCCGCCTGCGCGCCGAGCGCCAGACCAACCTCCTGCGACAGCGAGGCCGGCGTGCAGATCACCGTCGAGGCGCCGTAGAAGACCCGGCCCACGGGGTTCAGGTTCTCCTCGACCCGGTCGCCCGCGAATGGCTCAACGATCATCCAGGTGCCGTCCTCGTCGAGCGTGCTCAGCACCTGCGCTGAGGCACCCACCGGGTCGCCCATGTCGTGCAGGCAGTCGAACACGCAGACGAGGTCGTAGTCGGTGCCGGGGTAGTCCTTTGCCGATGCCACCTCGAACGTGATCCGGTCCGCCATGCCGGCTTCCTCGGCCGCCTGACGAGCCCGTTTGATCGACGCGTCGTGGTAGTCGAAGCCGGAGAACTCCGAGTTCGGGAAGGCCTCGGCCATCAGGATCGTCGAGGCGCCGTGCCCACACCCGACGTCGGCGACCCTCGCCCCACGTTCGAGCTTCTCCTGCACGCCGTCGAGCGCTGGAATCCAGTCGGAGACGAGGCTCGCCCGGTAGCCGGGCCGGAAGAACCGCTCGGTTCCGCGGAACAGCCGGTGGTCGTGTTCGTGCCAGCCCATCCCCTTGCCGCTCCTGAACGCCTCGAGTATCTGGTCCTCGTCGGCGTACAGCGAGGCGATCGAGTCATACAGGCCGAGGATGTAGAAGGGGCTGTCCTCGTCCGCCAGCGCCATCGCCTGCTCGTCCGGAAGCGTGTAGCGGTCGGTCTCCGGGTCATAGGTGACGTAGCCACCGGCCGCCTGGTTGCCGAGCCACTCGCGCACGGGGCGCTCGGCCGCGCCGGAGCGCTCTGCCACCTCCTGCGAGCTCAACGGCCCCGCACCCGCCATCGCCTTGTACAGGCCCAGCTTCTCGCCGATCACCATCAGCGGTGCGCTGATGCACGCCCCCATGTCAGTGACCGCCTGCCCCATGAAGGCTTCGAGCTTCGCCGGATCGATGCCGGTGGTGCTCATCTGGATCCCCCCTTTGCTCGCTTCGGCGACCGCCGAATACGGCCGTCGTTGATACCAAGGAAACCACTCTGCACGCGGGCATGCGCTCCGCTCGAGCCGCACGGGGGAAAGCGCACCTCGCGGATACGATCCGGGCATGCGCCTGGCCCTTCACCAGATGAACGCAACCGTCGGAGACATCGCCGGCAACGCCGAGCTCATCCGCGACGGTGCGCGCCGGGCGCGTGACGCCGGGGCGGGCCTCGTGCTCTTTCCCGAGCTCGCCGTCACGGGCTATCCACCCGAGGACCTGCTGCTCAAGGAGCACTTCCTCGCCGACGCCGCGAGCGCCCTGCAGCAGCTGGCGCGCGACATCAGCGGGATAGTTGCCGTCGTCGGCTTCCCCGAGCGCGCCGAGGACGTCTACAACTCTGCGGCGGTGCTCGCCGGCGGCTCGGTCCAGGCGGTCTACCGCAAGGTGTATCTGCCCAACTACGGCGTCTTCGACGAGCAGCGCTACTTCCAGGCCGGTCGCGGCGGAGCCGTGATCGATGTCGGCGCGGAGCGCATCGGGCTGAGCGTCTGCGAGGACATCTGGGAGCCCGGCCCGCCCGCGAGCGACGAGGCCCTCGCCGGCGCGACGCTGATCGTCAACATCTCGGCCTCCCCGTACCACGCCGGGAAGGGCGCCGAGCGCGAGCGCATGTTCGCGCAGCGCGCGCGCGACAACCTCGCGTGCGTCGCGTTCTGTGCGCTCGTCGGCGGCCAGGACGAACTCGTCTTCGACGGGCACTCCGTGGTCGTCGACCACACCGGCCAGACGATCGCCCGCGGGCGGCAGTTCACCGAGGAACTGCTCGTCTGCGACGTCGATCTGGATGCGGCGGCGGCTGCGCGGCTGCGCGACGCCGGCCATCGCCCGGCCGCGCGGCGAGCGGAGCGCCAGGCCGTGGTCCTCCCGCCCGTGCCGGCTGTGCAGCCCGACGAGGAGGCGCTACCGGCCGCGCCGGCCCGCCCGATCGCCGAGCCCCTCGCCCCGATCGAGGCCGAGGTCTACGCGGCGTTGACGCTCGGGCTGCACGACTACGTCGAGAAGAACGGCTTCGAGCAGGTGATCCTCGGCGTCTCCGGCGGCATCGACTCGGCGCTCGTCGCCTGCCTGGCCGTGGACGCGCTCGGAGCTGACCGGGCGAACGCCGCGGTCATGCCCTCCCTGTACTCCTCCTCGGAGACCCAAGAGGACGCGCGGCGCCTGGCCCGGGGCCTCGGCGTGAGCGTCCACGAGATGCCGATCGAGATCATCCTCGCGGCGTATCTGGAGACCCTCCGCGATGAGCTCTCCGAAGCCGGCCAGAGCGGCCGGGCGGTCGGCGCCGGCGGGCCGGCGGCCGATTCCCGCGAGGACCTCACCGAGGAGAACCTCCAGGCGCGGATCCGCGGCAACCTGCTCATGGCGCTTTCCAACAAGTTCGGCTGGCTGGTCCTCGCGACCGGCAACAAGTCGGAGATGTCGGTCGGCTACACAACGCTCTACGGCGACCTCGCCGGCGGCTTTGCGGTCATCAAGGACGTTCCCAAGACGCTCGTCTACCGGCTGTGCCGGTGGCGCAACTCGCCCGCCGGGACGAGCGCCGCAAGCGCCGCCGGCGGCGCGCCGGCAGTGGAGAGCCCGATCCCCGACTCGATACTCGAGCGCGCACCCTCCGCAGAGCTCCGGCCTGACCAGCGCGACGAGGACTCGCTGCCGCCGTATGAGGTGCTCGACAGCATCCTGCAGGGCTACATCGAGTTCGACCAGAGCCGCGAGCAGCTGATCGCGCAGGGCCTGCCGGAGCACTACGTCGACCTGACCATCCGGCTCGTGGACCGCGCCGAGTACAAGCGCCGCCAGGCGCCCCCCGGGATCAAGATCACCACGCGTGCGTTCGGCCGCGATCGCCGCATGCCGATCACCAACCGCTACCGCGGGTAGTGGCCGCGTGGGCGCCGCGCGCCCTCTAGTCTGCTCCCGTGCGTCTCGGCGCCCTATCGATCGCGGCGCTGTGCGCGGTGTCGCTCGGCGCCTGCGGCGACACGCTGCAGGACAAGCCGATCCCGCACAACGTCCTCGAGAGCCTGATCGTCGCACCGGTCCCCGTCTATTGGCTCGGGGCCTCGTTCCAGGGGCTCGCCGTGACCGACGCCGTGCACGACCCGAGCGGCGCCTTCACGGTGCAGTACGGCGACTGCATCGAAGGCGGCCAGGCGACCTGCGTGCCGCCGCTGCGCGTTGTGACCTCGCCGGACAACAGCTTCCTGGCGGTCGGCTCTGCCGCGCGACGGATCACCTCCCTGCGGTCTGTCTCAGCCGTCGTGGCGCGCGGCGGCAGGACGGTCGAGATCCCGACCGGCGGGGTCGTCGTCGGGATCTATGCGAAGGATCCGCGCCTCTCCGGAGCGGCCGCGAAGACGGTGGTGCCGATCAACCGCGTGGGCTCTCCGGAAGCGCCATTGCCACCGCCCATGCCGGACACCGGCTTTGGGCGCACGCCACTCCCCTCCCAGGTGCCCTCGCCGGTCCACCAGGTTCGCTAGCAGCTACGGCAGGCGCGCCGGCTGTCCGTCCGGGCGCGGGCGCACGGCGATCGTCATGCGCGTGACCGCGCAGGTGCGGTCACGGTCGTCGCTGAAGCGCACATCCCACACCCATGTGGTGCGTCCGCGATGCAGGCGCGTGGCGTGGGCGTGAACGACGCCCTCGGTCACCGGGCGCAGGAAGCTCGTGCTGTTTGCCATGCCCATCGCCATGTCGCCGTTCTCGAGCACCGCGAGGGCCGTCGCCAGCGAGGCGATCGACTCCGCCACCGACGCGTACACGCCGCCATGAACGAGGCCCGCCGGCTGCTTGAGCTCATCGCGCACGGTCACCTGGGCACGGACCTCGGTGTCCGAGAACGACACCAGCTCCAGCCCGTAGAGGCGGTCGAAGCCGCGCAACGCCCCGTTCATCTGATCGGCACTGGGTATGGCCATCCCGGCGCCACGATAGCCTAGGGTGCTCCCCCAGGGCCCGTCCCGGCGGCCTCGCGCCGCCTGTGGTCGCGAGCAGCCAGAGACCATGAGCAGATTCGACGAGCTTCCTCCAGATCAGCGCGCCGCGCTGTCCCTTCTCCTGCAACAGCGCAAGACCTACGGCGAGCTCGCCACGGCGCTCGGCATCTCCGAGCAAGCCGTGCACGACCGCGCGCACGCCGCGCTCGCCGTGCTGGCTCCCCGCCAGGCTCGTGACGTCGCCGCCGAGCGGCGCGAGGAGATCGGCGACTACTTGCTCGGCCAGCAGCGCGGCGTGGCCGAGCGGCTCGGGACGCGCACGTTCCTGTCAGCCGACGAGCCGGCGCGCGCGTGGGCGCAGGAGCTGGCCGGCGAGCTCGCCCCGATGGCGAGTGACACGCTGCCCGACATTCCCGCGGCATCGGCGGCGCCGCCACAGGACAACGGCGCGGAGCGTGAGCGGCGAGACCCCGTCCCGGCCGGCGGCGCCGCGCCCGGCTCGTCAGCCGGCTCAGCGCCCGGCTCCTCGGCCGGCTCAGCGACCGGCCGCTCGGGCTCACCGCTGCCGAGCTCCCGTCTCGGCGGCGCCTTGCTGCTTGCCGCGATCGTCGCCGCGATCGTGGTCGCGGTGATCCTGCTGTCCGGCGGGAACGGCTCGCACGCCAAGAGCACTGGCGCCTCCGGCGGGGCCAGCGCGAGCACGAAAACCTCGACGAGCTCCACCGGACCGAAAGTGGATCAGCGCCTGAGCCTCAAATCGCCGAGCGGAGGCCCTGCGGTCGCCGTCGTCGAGATCCTCTCAGAAGGCGGTAAGCGCGCCTTCTACATGGCCGCCGAACACCTCCCCGCCTCCAAAGGCTTCTACTACGCGATCTGGCTGTACAACTCGCCGAGCAGCTTCGAGCCGCTCAGCCGCAGCCCGACCGTCACATCCAACGAACGCCTGGCGGGCGGCGCCCTGCTGCCGTCCAACGCGGGCAACTACCACGAAATGATCGTGACGCGTGAGACGGCGTCGAAACCGGCGAAGCCAGGTTCGATCGTCCTCCGCGGAGCCTTCAGCCTCGGTGGCTGAGCGGCAGGAGCTTGTCGGGGTTCATGATCCCGGTGGGGTCCAGCTCCGACTTCAGCGCACCGAGCGCCGCCAGACCGCCGCTGCCGACCTCCTGCAACATCCACGGCACGTGATCGCGTCCGATCGCATGGTGGTGGGTGATCGTCCCACCGCCCGCCACGATCGCGTCGCTCGCCGCGTCCTTGACCGCCCGCCACTGAGCGATCTCATCGCCCTCGCGCTGCTGTGCGATGAACGTGAAGTACAGCGATGCGCCGGTCTCGTAGAGATGCGAGACGTGGCACATGACGATGCCTGGAGTGCCGTGGGCGCTCAGGGCGTCGCCGATCGCCGCGCACACCCTGCCGTGCAGGTTCCTCAAATTCGACCACGGCGTGGCCGTCTCGAGCGTCTCCACCATCACTCCGAGCGTCAGCAGCTCGTCGCGCAGATAGGGAGCGGAGAACCGCGACCGCAGCCAGGCCTCGCCGGGTGAGCGCCCGACTCCCAGGCCGCCGCAGCCGCGAACGAGCTTCAACGCCCGGGAGCGCCTGAACGCGACCTCCTCGGGCGCCCCCTCGAATCCGAGGATCGCAATGCAGCCCTCGCGATACCCGCGCAGGCCGAGATACAGCCGCCCGAGCATCCCCTTGGCGCCGCCCCCTCCGGCCAGTGCCAGCGACATGCGCGTCTCCTGCTCGTCGGACAGCCGTGCGAGGTCCGGCATGGCGTGCTCTCGCGTGAGCGTTCGGAGCGCCTGCACGCCGTTGTCGAAGTCGGTGAAGAAGACTCCCTCATACACCCGCTCGCGCGGCGCGGGGCGCACGCGCAGGGCGAGCTCGCTGATCACCCCGAGGACGCCCTCGGAGCCGACAAGCAGCTGGCGCAGTCCCGGTCCCGCCGCGGTTGCGGGCATCGCCGGCAGCTCGATCTCGGCGGCCGGCGCGGCCATGCGCAGGCCCAGCACCATCTTCTCGATCGCGCCGTAGCCGGTGGAGGCCTGCCCGGCCGAGCGCGTCGCCGCACAACCGCCCAGCGAGACGTACTCGAACGACTGCGGGAAGTGCCCGAGTGTCAGGCCTCGCGCGCCCAGATGCCGCTCCAGGGCAGGTGCGCGCATACCCGCCTGGACGCGCACGGTGGCCGACTGCGCGTCGAGCGCCAGCACCTCGCCCATCCGTCCCATGTCAAGCGACACGACGCCGCCGTGCTCGCCGCGCAGCGGCGCGACGCCCCCGACCACGCTCGTACCGCCGCCGAACGGGACGACGGCGATCGACGCCTGGGCGCACAGCTCGAGCACCCGTCTGACCTCGTCGTGAGCGCCGGGGTGCACGACGGCATCGGGGCCGTCCTCGGGCTCGCCGGCGCGAAGGCGCACGAGATCCGGGTATCCCTTGCCCGCCGCGTGCAGCACGCGTTCAGCGTGATCGTCGCGCACGGCGTCCGGGCCCACGATGTCGCGCAGCTGGGCGAGCACGGTGGCGGCCAGACGGGGCGCCGGCAGGCGCACGGCTCCCAGCGCGACCGGGGGCCGGGCGGCCGTCTCGATCCCCGCTTCGCGCAGAAAGCCGACCGCGTGCGGCGGAAGCGCTGGCGAGCGCGCGGGATCGCCCCACCCCCACCAGCGCATGCTCGGCGGGGCGGTCGGCTCAGCCACTGATCCGCTCGAGCCCGTTGAGCGCCTCGTCGATCGTGGCCGCCGCGGCGCGGCGCACCATGAAACCGCCGAAGCGCGGGAAGAAGCCCGTGAGCGCCTGGCGCAGTTCGATCGTCACGACGGTCGCGGGTGCGCCGAAGCCCTCCTGGCCTGCGGGGAGGTCCTGCCCATCGGAGGCGGGCGCGAGGCGCACCTCTGTCTCGGCGGATTTCAACAGACGGGCGAACGGCGTGCCCTCCACCCGCTGAGACCATCTCAGCGAGCGCTCCTGCTCGTCGGCCTCGAGCAGGTCGAAGTCGGCGCGCACGACTTTCCCCTTCGAGGTGGTCATCACCTCGGTGAAGGCGCCGTCCTCGACATCCTCCACACGGGTCACCCGCGGCCACCAGCGCGGCAGGTGGTGCGGGTCGCTGAGGACTCCCCAGAGCTCGTCCGCCGATGCGGCGATCGTGCGGCTGCGACGGGCGGTGGGCACGACGTCGAAGCCTAGGACTCGTAGCTGAGCAGCGCGTGGACGTCGCGCGGCGCGAGCCGCTCGCGGCCGTCGAGGTAGGCGAGCTCGATCAGAAACCCGCAGCCGACGACCTCGCCGCCGAGCTGCTCGACGAGCTCGCACAGCGCGGCGGCCGTCCCGCCCGTGGCCAGCAGGTCGTCGTGGACCAGGACGCGCCTGCCACTGGCCACGGCGTCGGTGTGCAGCTCGAGCTGCCCCGCGCCGTACTCGAGCAGGTATTCGGCGCTGACCGTCTCGTAGGGGAGCTTGCCCGGCTTGCGCGCGAGCACGAAGCCGGCGCCCAGCTCGAGTGCGAGCGCCGGGCCGAGAAGGAAGCCGCGGGCCTCGGCGGCGACGACGCAGTCGACCTGCAGAGGGCGCGCGTACTCGGCCAGGCTGCGCACGCCGTAGGCGAGCGCGTGGGCGTCCGCCATCAGCGGGGTGATGTCCTTGAAGGCGATGCCCGGTCTCGGGAAGTCCGGGATGTCGCGAACCAGCGAGCGAAGGTCGACTGCGTGGGCGGACATCGCTCTAGCGGACGATCTTGCGCAGATCACGCACCAGCAGCAGATGCTTCAGGTGCGTTGCGACCGCCGCCAGGTTCTCGAGCGCCTCGACGGCCTCCTTGCGCCGCTGCGGGTTGCGGGAGCGCAGCGCCGGCGCGAGGATCTGCTGCAGCAGGTTCGCCTCGCGGTCAGCGGAGGAGCGGAACACGCGCAGGTTCCGTCCACCGACGCCGTAGCGGGCGAGCTCTGCGACCGCCGCGATGATCTCGCGCTCGGTCTCGTCGAAGTAGCGCACGCCGCCGCGCATCTCGCCCTTGACGACGCCGTACTCCTCGAGCTCGCGCACGAGCTTTGCCTCGGCCTTGGTCTCCTCCAGCACATCGTCGATGGAGTACAGCGCGCCGGTCGCCTCCCGCACGCTGACGCTCGGACGCCATGCGCGCATGCCATCCCGGTTGACCCGGCCGGGAATGGGTGCGGCGTCCCCCGAGCGACCCGCGGCGAGCTCCTGGCGGATCACGCGCAGCGGCAGGAACTCATCGCGCTGCATGCGCAGGATCGTGCGCAGTCGCGCGAGATCGCCCTGCGTGTAGAGGCGGTAGCCACCGGGTGTCCGCCGCGGCGTGAGGAGCTTCTGGTCCTCGAGGTAGCGGATCTTGGAGATCGATATGTCCGGGAACTCCTGCGCCAGGGCCTTGCACACCGCGCCGATCGTCAGCGACTTGCGGCGCTTGGCGAGCTCGCCGCTGCCGGCCGGGCCGTCGCCGAGCTCCACGTCCATCTCCCCCAGCTCCGCGGATGTCGCCTGAACGGTCATCAGCGCGCGTGGAAGGTGAGCTTGTAC
>JAOPZV010000207.1 GCA_025963935.1 Solirubrobacterales bacterium | reverse complement strand
CATCGCCGACGTCCCCCGTCGCCGAGATGCCCTCCCCGGCGACCGCCGAGAGGGCGAGGTCCACGCGCACCTGGGCCGATTCGCGAACCGCCTCGTCATAGATCACGAGGCCCGCCGTGGGCTTGCTCTGGGGGACGATCAGGCGGAAGTGCGTGTCCTCGGCGGCCGCGCGCTTGCGCACCGCGGCGAGCAGCTTCGCTGCGCCGAGCGTCCGGTTGGCGACGACCAGCACTTCCCTCACTTGATCACGCTTCCGTTCATTGGCTTGGAGCGCCCACGATGCCGGCGCTCGCCCCGGCCGTGGCCGGTGGCGCGAACGTGCCATGCACGGCGCCGGGCACGCCGTACTCGTACGGCCCGCCGACCACGGTCGGCACGCGGTCGAAGTTGAACACCGGCGGCGGCGAGCTCACCTGCCACTCGAGCGTCAGCCCGCGCCATGGGTTCCCCACGGCGCGTGGTCCGCCGCGCCAGCTCGTGACCATGTTGTAGATGAAGATCAGCGTGCTGAGCCCCAGCCCGAAGCTGGCGATCGAGATGAACAGGTTCATGCTGGAGAACTGCGAGGCGTACGTTGCGACCCGCCGCGGCATGCCCTGCAGCCCGAGGACGTGCATCGGGCCGAACGTCAGGTTGAACAAGATGAACGTCGTCCAGAAATGCCACCTGCCGAGTCGCTCGTCGTACATCCGACCGGTCATCTTCGGGAACCAGTAGTAGACGCCCGCGAAGATCGTCATCAGCGAGCCGCCGAACAGCACGTAGTGGATGTGGGCGACGATGAAGTAGGTCGCGCTGACGTGGATGTCGAACGGCACCATCGCCAGCATCACGCCGCTGATCCCACCGAGCGTGAACGTCGTCAGGAACCCCAGGGCGAACAGCATCGGCGTGTCGAGGTGCAGCACGCCACGCCACAGCGTCGCCAGCCACGAGAAGATCTTGATGCCGGTCGGCACCGCGATGATCGCGGTCGTGACGGCCATCGGGATGCGGATCCAGGCGGCCATCCCGGAAGTGAACATGTGGTGCGCCCAGACGGTGAAGCCGAGCGCGACGATCGCCAGCAGCGAGAAGGCCATCATGCGATATCCGAAGATCGGCTTGCGCGACTTCACGGCGATGATCTCACTGATGATCCCGAAGCCCGGCAGCATCATGATGTAGACGGCCGGGTGGGAGTAGAACCAGAAGACGTGCTGATACATCAGGACGTCGCCACCTTTTGCGGCGTTGAAGAAGTTGAAGCGCAGCGCCCGGTCGAGCAGCACGAAGAACTGCGAGGCCGCGATGAACGGCGTGGCGATCACCACCAGCAGCGATGTCGCGAAGTTCGCCCAGACGAGCAACGGCAGGCGGAAGAAGCTCATCCCCGGAGCGCGCATCGTGATGATCGTGACGAGGAAGTTGAGCGCGGTCATGATCGAGGAGGCGCCCGCGAACTGCACCGCGACCGAGAAGAAGGTCTGGCCGATCGGCGCGTTGTCCGACAGCGGCGCATACGCCGTCCACCCGTCGGCGAAGGCCCCCCCGGGGGCGAAGAAGCTGGCGATCATCATCACCCCGGCGATCGGCAGCAGCCAGTAGGAGAGGGCGTTCAGACGCGGGAAGGCCATGTCCGGCGCGCCGATCATCAGCGGCAGCACGAAGTTCGCCAGGCCGGCGAAGACGGGGATGATGAAGAGGAAGATCAGCAGCGACGCGTGCACGGAGAACAGCCCGTTGAAGGTGTTCGCGTCCACGAACTGCGCGCCCGGCTGCGCCAACTCGGCCCGCATCAGCATTGCGATCAGACCGCCGACCAGCAGGAAGAAGAACGAGGTGACGGTGTACTGCACGCCGATCACCTTGTGGTCGGTGTTGATGCGGAAGTAGTCCTTCCAGCTGTACGCGCCGTGCCCGGAGTGATCCTCCGCCCGGGTCTTCTTGCCGATCGCCCAGTAGAACCAGTAGTCGAAGCCGCCGATGCCGATCAGGAACGCGAGCGGCACGGCGAGCAGCGAGACGGTGAGGATCGCGTTGGCCTCGATGAAGTGGTGGAACGTGGAGTGTCCGGTCGAAGCGCGTACCGCCCATGTGAGAAGCGTCGCGAACGCGACCGCCCCGACCATCATCACGCCGGCGCGATAGAAGCCGGGGGCGCGGAGCCGTGCGGCCATCAGCGTGTCACCTGCGAACGGGTCATCGACTGCCGCACATTATCCCGTAGTCCCCGTGCCCGAGGCCGCGCCCCCGGCGCCCGCCGAGGCGGTGCTGGCCTGCGCCTTGATCCACGTGCGGAACTGCGTCGGCGTGACGACGTGCACGGTCGAGCGCATCAGCGAGTGGCCCAGGCCGCACAGCAGGTTGCAGACGACCGGGAAGCTGCCGAGGCGCGTGGGCGTCACGCGCCAATGCGTCGTGATTCCCGGGACGGCGTCCTCCTGTAGCCGGAACGCCGGTATCCAGAAGGCGTGGATGACGTCTTTGGCGCGGATGTTGAAGTACACCGACTGGCCCTTCGGCACGTAGAGCTTGTCGCTGGTCACGGGCGCGCCTCCCGTGACCGACGGCGGGTACTGGTAGCTCCACGCGAACTGCTGGCCTGTCGCCTGGATCTGGATCTCGCTTGCCGGACGGCCCTGCTCGTTGTCGTGCAGGACGACGAACGAGTAGCTGACGAGCCCCAGCAGCAGGACCGCCGGGAACGCCGTCCAGAGGACCTCCAGCCGGGTGTTGCCGTGGATCGGCGGGCCGTCCTTGAGCTCCTCGCCGGGTCTCACGCGGAACTGCCACACCGAGAAGAGGATCACCGTCACGACGAGCACGAAGATCGGGATGGAGGCGATCACCAGGACGTGGTACAGGACGTCGGTGTTGTGGGCCTGCGTCGACGCCTGGGCGGGGAACCAGTGGATCAGGTAGCTGATGAGGATCCCGAGCGCGGTCGCGATCAACGCCGCCGCGCTGGCGACGCTCAACGAGCGGCGGCTAGGCATCCGCGTCTCCAACGGCTGCACGGGGGCTGTTTCGGTGGGCGCTGGCCATCGGGGAGCGTGATCCTAATGCTTCGCTCCGCTGGACGGCTCGGACCTTGACTCGGGCGCGTCCAGGCACTAGATTGAGGCAATAGTTGCAAGTTTCGGCCGATCGGCGGTTCGCGTGAGGGCTGCCGGGTATGGAGTCGCCTGGATGCGAGTTCGACGAGGAAAGCGAGCGGGGGGCTAGCCGAGAATGCAGGTTCGCGAGGGTATGAGCCCGATGGTCCTCACCGTGGGACCGAGTCACACCTTACGGGCGGTCGCGCACCTGATGGCCGAGCGCGCCGTGGGCGCCGCGGCGGTGATGGACCCCGACGGCAACGGCCCCGGGATCATCACCGAGCGCGACATCCTGCTGTCGCTCGGAGCCGGGCAGGATCCGGACACCGAGTCCGTCGGCGACCATCTGACGACCGACGTCGTCTACGCGGCGCCCGACTGGTCTCTCGAGGAGGCCGCCTCGGCGATGGTGCGCGGCGGCTTTCGCCATCTGATCGTTCTCGAGCGCGGAGAGACGGTGGGGATACTGTCGGTCCGCGACGTCGTCCGCTGCTGGACCGAGGACGGGGCGATATGTCCCGTTCCGGCCAGCGCGGCAACGGGGTGAGGGAGTACCGGCACGCCTGTTCGACGGGCAGGCGTGCCGCCATTTTCGGCCGTCCGCGCTAGTCGCGCACGTGCGTGTCGAGCGGCAGCTCGTCGATCTCCCGGCGGGTCTCTTTGACCCAGCGCACGGCGCACACGATCGTGAGGATCCCGCCGATGAACGTGAGCACGAGGAACGTGGTGACGCCCACGAGTGCGAGCGTGATCCCGAGGGCCGTCAGGACTGGCAGGATGCTGGGCCCGGGGAGGTGCACCTCCTCGCCTACCGGCGGCGCGTCCTGCTCCAGCGGGCTCACGAGACGTACACGGCGGCGACGAGGAACGTGACGCCGAACATGAACATGCAGATCGCCGAGACGATCAGGCCCGTGCGGATGTTCTTGCGCGCCAAGCGTCGAGTCATCATCGGCAGGCGCTCATTCTATAGGTGGGCATCGGCGACCATCGCGCAGAACAGCAGCGCGAGATAGAGGAGCGACAGCAGGTACAGGCGCAGCGCCGAGCGACGATCCCGGCGCCGGTAGAGCAGCACCGCGCCGGCGATGAATCCGAGCCCCAGCACCAGCGAGGCGGCGAGGTAGGTGATGCCGAACCCGCCGGCGCAGAAGGGCAGCTGCGTGACCGCATAGAGGAGGATCGAGTAGAGCAGGATCTGCCTGCGCGTCTCCTCCTCGCCCCGCACCACCGGCAGCATCGGGACGCCGACCTTGCGGTACTCGTCCTTCATGAGCAGGGAGAGGGCCCAGAAGTGCGGCGGCGTCCAGAAGAACACGATGAAGAACAGGATCACCGCCGTGCCGCTCACCGATCCGGTGACGGCCGCCCACCCCACGAGCGGCGGTACCGCCCCGGCTGCTCCGCCGATCACGATGTTCTGCGGAGTGCGGCGCTTCAGCCACACGGTGTAGATGAAGACGTAGCCGAGGAACCCGGCGAACGACAGGATCGCCGCCAGCGGGTTCACGGCGACCGTGAGCTCGATCAGCGAGAGGGCCGCCAGCGTGCATCCGAAGACCAGTGCCGCACGCGGCGAGACACGACCGGAGGGCACCGGCCGGTTCGCGGTACGGGTCATGCGGGCGTCGATGTCGCGGTCGAACCAATGGTTCACCGCGCCCGCACCGCCGGCCGACAGATAGCCGCCCAGACACGTCAGTGCGACGAGCCCGGGGGAGGGGTCTCCAGCGACGTACATCGTCGCGATCGTCGTCAGCAGCAGCAGCGACTGCACCTTCGGCTTGGTCAGCTCGAGGTAGTCGCTGAGCACCGCCCGCGTACGCGGGGCCAGGCCGAGCCGGGGCGCCTCGATCGCCGGCGCTGCTCCCGCGGTCGGCGGCGGTGCGGGCATCTACACTCCCACCTGGGTCGCGCCTGTGGGGACCGTCGCGCCGCCGGTGGCCTGCGTGCCATGGGTGCGGCGCTCGATCTCGCGGCGGATGTCCTTCATCGGTTCCACCGAGCGCACGAGCGGGATCGTGTCGAAGTTGTTGACCGGCGGAGGCGAGGTCGTGAACCACTCGAGGGTGTTCGCCTTCCACGGGTCCGGCCCGGCCGTGACCCCGACCTTGAGGCTGCGCACGACGTTGACGATCGTGACGAGAACGCCCATTCCGAGGATGAACGAGCCGACCGTGGAGATCTGGTTGTACAGCGCGAGGTTGCCCACGTTGTCGTACTCGTACACGCGACGAGGCATCCCGTCAAGGCCAATCACGTGCTGGATCAGGAACGTCGCGAGGAAGCCGACGAACATCAGGTAGAAGCTCAGTTTCCCCAGACCTTCGTCGAGCATTCGCCCGGTCATCTTCGGGAACCAGTAGTAGATCGCGGCGAAGATCGTGAACACCGATCCGCCCATCAGCACGAAATGCAAATGGGCGACCAGGAAGTAGGTTTCCTTGACCTGCCAGTCGATCGGGAATGTCGCCAGGAACACACCAGAGATCCCGCCGATCACGAACAGCGCGATGAACCCCACGCAGAACAGCAGCGGTGTCTTCAGTTCGACCGTCCCTCGCCACAGCGTGGCGATCCAGTTGAGCACCTTCACGCCCGTCGGCACCGCGATGAGGTAGGAGCTGAGCATCACGAAGACGAGGATCGCCTCGGGGATCGGCGTCGTGAACATGTGGTGGGCCCACGTGAGGAAGCCGAGGAAGGCGATCGCAACCGTCGCCGCCGCGATCGCCTTGTAGCCGAAGATCGGCTTGCGTGCGAAGACCGGCAGGATCTCCGAGACGATGCCAAAGCCCGGCAGGATCATGATGTACACCTCGGGGTGCCCGAAGAACCAGAAGAGGTGCTGCCAGAGGATCGGCGAGCCGCCCGTGCCCGGGTCGAAGAAGTGTGTGCCGAAGTGGCGGTCGGTGAGGAGCATCGTCACGGCCCCGGCGATCACCGGCATCGCGAAGATGATCAGGATCGAGTAGGTGAGGATCGCCCAGATGAACAGGGGCAGGCGCCCCCAGCTCATGCCGCGAGCCCGCATGTTCGCGATCGTCGCGTAGAAGTTGATCGCCCCGAGGATCGACGACAGGCCGGTGAGGTGGATCAGGTAGATCCACGCGTCCTGGCCACCGCTCGGCGTGTATGAGGTCAGGGAGAGCGGCACGTAGCTCGTCCAGCCGGCTTCCGGGGGGTTCCAGAAGATCGAGGCGTAGAACACGACGCCGCCGGCGAGCAGCAGCCAGTAGGACAGCGCGTTCAGACGGGGGAAGGCCATGTCCCGCGCGCCGATCATCAGCGGCACGAAGTAGTTGGCCAGGCCGGCCATCATCGGCACGACGAACAGGAAGATCATCGTCGACCCGTGCATCGTGAACAGCTGGTTGTAGACGACCGGTGTGACGAGCGTGTTGTTCGGCGCTCCCAGCTGCAGGCGCATCATCAGCGCCTCGACACCGCCTAGGCAGAAGAACAGGAACGTCGTGACCATGTACATGATCCCGATCCGCTTGTGATCTGTGGTGGTGATCCAGCTGGTCCAACCGCGGGGCTCGCGCTCGACGCGGTGGGCGCTCACCACTGGGATCGGTGGTGCGTAGGTGGCCATTTTCTCGGCTGGTCTCCTCGGTGTCCTAGGGGTTTTCGACCTGGCCGGCGCCGGTCTGGGTGCTCAGTTTCTTACGCGCCGCCTGGGCCGCGGCGTTCGCTTCTGTGATCTGCTTCTTCTGACTGGCCAGCCATGCTTCGAACTCGCGCGGCGGGAGCGCCCTGACGGTGGCGATCATCCGCGCGTGGCCGCGTCCACAGATCAGCGAGCACTGTCCGCGGTAGATCCCCGGCTTGAGCACCTTGAACCAGCTGTAGTTGTGATAGCCGGGCACGGCCTGGAACTTTGGGCCGAGTTCGGGCACCCACCATTCGTGCACGACGTCCGAGGACTCGATGTCGAGTGTGACTGTCGTGTTCGTCGGCACGACCATGTCCTCGTAGGAGTACGGCGCGCCCAGCCCATCGGGTTCGCTCGCCCCGGGGTAGAAGTACTGCCAGATGAACTGGCGCCCGATCACCTGGATGTTCAGCGACTTGCCGTTCGGCGGCAGCCGGCGCTGGGCGCTCGCGTAGAGGCGGTTGCCGCTGCTCGCTAGCGCTACACCGTTGGAGCTCGAGTTGGGCGGGTTCTGGATCGAGCTGAGCTTGGCGAACGTGACGGCGGCGAGCCCGACGAGGATCAGCGCCGCAGCGACCGTCCAGCCAACCTCCAGCCGCGTGTTGCCCCGGATCTGCGCCGGCACGGCTCCTTTGCGCGCGCGAAACCGCAACAGGGCGTAGAGGAGGGCTCCCTCCACAAGCACGAAGATGACCAGCGCCACATACAGCGTGATCTTGAAGAGGCTGTCGATTTCGTTCGCGTTGGGCGAGCCGCCCGACAGCGGCGTGAAGAAGGCAAGCGTTGAGGGGATCACGTGGCCCAAGGCGGCGGGGATTCTATTCAGCCATGGACTGGAGGCGTCTTGATGACGTTTGCCACAAGTCCTTAGCTCCCCGCGAAGCGTGGATCACGCTTCTGCGCGAAGGCCATCGCGCCCTCCAGGAAGTCGTCGCTGCCGGCCATCTCGCGCTGAATCTGCGCCTCGAGCTCGAGCTGCTCGGTCATGCGGGAGTACAGCCAGTTGTTCAGCTGGCGCTTGCTGCCGGCATAGGAGCGAGTCGGCCCGGCGGCGAGGCGGGCGGCAAGGGACGCCGTCTCCTCACCGAATCGTCCGTCGTCGAGGACTCGATTGATCAGTCCCCACTCCAGCGCCTGCCGAGCCGGCAGGCGCTCCCCGAGGATCGACAGCTCCATCGCCCGTGCCATCCCGACGCGGGTGGGCACGAACAGCGAGGAGCCGCCGTCGGGCACCAGCCCGATGTTCACGAAGGCGAGCAGGAAGTAGGCGCTCTCGGCCGCCACGATCAGGTCGCAACAGAGCGCCAGCGAGCACCCGATGCCGACGGCTGGCCCGTTGACCGCTGCGAGGACCGGCTTGGGCATCTCGCGAATCGTCGTCATGATGGGGTGGTAGCGCTCGGTCAGCGTGCGGTAGACGTCGGGCCGGCCATCTGGCGTCGTGAAGCCGCCGCTGACGTCCTTCAGGTCCGCACCGGAGGAGAAGGCCCGCCCCGCGCCCGTCAGGAGCACGGCGCGCACTCCCTCGTCCGCGGCAGCCTGCCGCAGCGCCTGCAGCAGGTCGGTGCCGAGCTGCGCGTTCCACGCGTTCAACGCCTGCGGACGGTTCAGCTCCACCGTTGCGGCGCCCTCTGTGACGCGCACATTGACGGTCTCAAGCTGCATGTTCGAGTCGGTCACGGCTCTCCTCTCCTCTCGCGCGCTGCGTGCGCTCTGCGTCCAGCCACGGAGGTGACCGGTGGCGGAGTCGCGTTGATCCTATGGTGTGCAGCATGAGAGGTCCTGTGATCGGCATCTGCGCGGCGCTCGAGCGGGCGGCCTGGAGCGTGTGGGATCAGCAGGCGGCGCTGCTGCCGCTCAGCTACGTCGAGGCGGTCCAGCGCGCGGGCGGCCTCGCGATCATGCTGCCGCCCGACGAGAGCCTCGTCGCGAATCCCGATCCGGCGCTGGAGCTGATCGACGGCCTGATGCTCGCCGGCGGGGCGGACATCGACCCGGCCTTCTACGAGAACGAGCCGCACCCCGAGACCGTCGACACGGTGCCCGAGCGCGACGCCTTTGAAATCGCTCTCGTCCGCGGCGCGATCGCCCGCGACATGCCGGTGCTCGGCATCTGCCGCGGCATGCAGCTGATCAACGTCGCGTGCGGGGGCAGCCTGTTGCAGCACCTGCCAGAGCGTTACGGGCACCACGAGCACAGACGGGTGCTCGGATCCTTCGACGGCGCCGACCACGACGTCGTGCTGAGCGACGGCTCGGCAGCCGAGGGTGCGGCCGGCGAGGCTTCCCACGCCACCAAGTCTCACCATCACCAGGGCGTCGACCGCCTCGGCGAGGGGCTGGTCGTCAGCGGCGTCTCGACGCTGGACGACCTCCCCGAGGCGATCGAGCTCCCCGAGAAGCGCTTCGTGCTCGGCGTGCAGTGGCACCCCGAGGCCGACCCCGCGAGCCGGGTGATCGGAGCATTTGTGGATGCCGCCCGGCGGTCCGTCGACGCGAGCGACTCCGGTGCCGCGAAGCTCGAGGCGTCCGGCGCGCAGCACCCGGCCGGGGATCGGGTCACGCCGCTCTCCAAGGCGCGCCGCGAGCGCGTCTAGCGCCGTCTGTTGGCCCCACGAGTTGCTCGGCGGGCTCGCGGGCGCGCGATGGGTGCCACATATACTCCCCGCGCAGTGCGGCTGTCGAGGGCGATGAGAGCAACCGCATGGGCTGTCGTGGCAGCCGGGGCGGCCGCGCCTCTCGTGCGCAAGCGGGTGAACGCCCCTCCGGCTCTCGTGCAGGCGGTCGCGTATGCGGCGCCCGTTGGCCTGTGCGTCGCAGTGCGACGCTCGCGCGCGCGTGACATCGGTGCGTGCGCGCTGCAGATGTGGGCCTACGTCGCGGCATACAAGTCGCCTCACGACGACCCCGACCTGCAGCGCAGGCGCGTGCACTTCGACTACCCGATAATCGCTGACCGGCTTCTCGGCGGGGGTCAACTCCCGACCACGCGCCTGCAGCGGGCGCTGAGCCGGCAGGGCCCCGGCGGCCCGGAATGGACGGGCCTCGATGCGCTGCTCGTGTGGGCGCACTGGAGCTGGTTCATCGTCCCGCATGCCTCCCTCGTGTACATCCTCAAGCGGCGACCCGAGCGGTTCCCGCGCGCGGCGGTCATGACCTACGCCGTATTCAACCTCGGCGCGAGCGTCTACTGGGTGGCGCCTACCGCTCCGCCGTGGTACGCGGCGGAGGCGGCTGCGCAGATGGGGGAGGAGGTGCTTCCTGCGCGGCGCATGATGGTCGAGTACGGCGAGTGGTTCTGGAGAGACGGCTGGGGCTCGCTCTACAGTGTGTTCGGAGGCAACCCCTTGGCCGCGATGCCCTCTCTGCACTTCGCCACATCACTGATGGCCGCGCTGCTGCTCGCTGAGGTGAGCCCGGCGGCGGGAGCGCTCGGCTTCACCTACACGGTGACGCTGGGCTTCGCGCTGGTCTACCTGGGAGAGCACTACGTCGTCGATCTGCTCGCCGGTGCTGCGCTCACCGCAGCGGTGCGCCGGATGGCACCGGCGGCAACGCCGGCACTGGCCCGACTGGGGCGCACTGTCGCGGCATTGGAGGCAAGGGCACACCAAACCATTTGACGCAGGGGGGTGAGCGAGGCGAAGATGGCGCGAGTCGACCATCGCGGAGGATCAGGGGGGAAGATCGAGGAGGACACGTCACAGGTCGGCCGGCTGGCCGAGGCGGGTAGCCGCACCCTGAACGCGGTCGAAGACGAGATGCCGCGTGTGCTGCTCACGCGCCGGCAGATCATCGGCTTTGCCCTGTTCATCCTCTCCGCCATCGCCTTCCTGTACTTCGTGCTGCCCAAGCTCGCGGGGGTCGGCGCAACGGTGCACCGCATCGAGCGCGGCGACACGTGGTGGATAGCGGTGGGCGTGCTGCTCGAGGTGCTGTCGTTCGGCGGCTATGTGGTCGTCTTCCGCGCGGTGTTCATACGCGGACACGGACGGATCGGGTGGCGCGAGAGCTACCAGATCACGATGGCTGGACTGCTCGCCACGCGCCTGTTCGCCACAGCGGGAGCGGGCGGCGTCGCGCTGACCGCCTGGGCTCTGCGGCGCTCGGGAATGGAGCCACGAATAGTCGCCTGCCGGATGGTCGCCTTCCTCGTGATCCTCTACGCGATCTATGCGGCCTCCCTGTTGATCGACGGCATCGGCCTGGGGACCGACCTGTTCCCCGGAGGAGGGTCGTTCGCCATCACCATCGTCCCGGCGATCGCCGCAGCGGTGATCGCCGCGGTCGCCGGGGCAATGGCGCTGCTGCCTGGGGACATCGAGCGGCGCCTGGAGCGGTGGGCGTCACGTTCGGGGCGCCTGGCTCACTGGATCGCTCGCGCCGCCGCGGCTCCGGCGCTTGCGGCCACGGGCATTCGCACGGCGGTCGGCCTGATCCGCGAGCGCAACCCGGGACTGCTTGGCGCGGTCGCCTGGTGGGGGTTCGACATCAGCGTGCTGTGGGCCACCTTCCACGCGTTCGGGACACCACCGCCGTTCACCGTGATCTGGATGGCGTACTTCGTGGGCACGCTCGGCAACCTGCTGCCCCTGCCCGGCGGCCTCGGCGGCGTGGAGGGCGGGATGATCGGTGCGTTCGCCGCCTTCGGCGTCAACTTCAACCTGGCGCTGCTTGCCGTCCTGTCATATCGCGCCATCTCCTTCTGGCTGCCGACACTGCCCGGGGCCGTCGCCTACCTGCAGCTGCGCCGCACGGTTGCGCGGTGGCGCGAGGAGGGGAGCACTCACGAGGGTGCCGCGCGGGGGGCAAGTGAACCGGCAAGCGCGCTCCAGGGGTCCTGACCTCATGACGAAAACCCACTAGCCGTGCTAAACTATACAAAGTATAGTAGCTCGTCCTTCAGCGGGAAATACGCCAGAATGGAGATGAGATGGGCGACATCGAGAATGTGATCATCGTCGGCAGCGGACCGGCCGGCTACACGGCCGCGCTGTACACCGCGCGAGCCAATCTCCACCCTCTGGTGATCGAGGGGTTCGCGTGGGGCGGCCTGCTCCAGCAGACGACGGACGTCGAGAACTACCCAGGATTTCCCGATGGCGTGATGGGGCCGGAGATGATGCAGAGCTTCCGCAATCAGGCTGAGCGCTTCGGTGCGCGCCTGCTCACCGAGCAGGCCGACCGCGTCGAGCTTGCCAACGAGCCCGGCGGCGTGCACAGCGTCTGGGTCGGCGACACCGAGCACCGGGCCCGCACCGTCGTGCTGGCGATGGGCGCCGAGCACAAGAAGCTTGGCGTCACCGGCGAGGAGGAGCTCGCCGGCCGCGGCGTCAGCTACTGCGCGACGTGTGACGCAGCGTTCTTCAAGGGCGCCCCGACGCTGATCGTGGGCGGCGGCGACTCGGCGATGGAGGAGGCGATCTTCCTCTCCAAGTTCGCCTCGAAGGTCATCGTGGTCCATCGCAGGAACGAGTTCCGCGCATCGAAGATCATGCTCGAGAGGGCCCGCGGGCAGGAGAACATCGAGTTCCTCACGCCCTACAAGGTCGCCGAGTTCGTCGCTGGAGAGCGCGGGGCACTCGGCCACGCGAGACTGGTCAACACGGAGACCGGCGGGGAGCGGGAGGTACCCGTCGCCGGCACGTTCATCGCGGTCGGTCACGAGCCCCAGTCGGAGTTGGTGCGCGGCCAGATCGACGTCGACGAGAACGGCTACGTGATCACGGAGGGCAAGTCCACGCGCACCAACCGCCCAGGGGTGTTCGCGGCCGGCGACCTCGTCGACCACACCTACCGTCAGGCCGTCACCGCCGCCGGCTCGGGATGTCAGGCGGCGCTCGACGCCGAGTGGTACATGCGCGACACGCCCGAGGTCCCGACGCCCGAGGAGATGCCCGCCGGAGACCCGGCGACGGCCCAGTGGGCGCCGGTCGCCGACCTCGCGCCGTAATCGCGCCGCCGTTCTGGCTTACGCCGCCGGCTCCGGCTCGAGCGCGCCCTCCAGCTCGAGTAGCCAGCGCTTGCGGTGCAGTCCCCCGCCGTAGCCGCCGAGGTGCCCACCGCTGCGCAGTACGCGGTGGCAGGGGATGACGATCGGGATCGGGTTGGAGCCGAGAGCGTTGCCGGCCGCCCGGGACCCACGCGGGCTGCCGGCCTCCGCCGCCACCTCGGCGTAGCTCAGCACCCCTCCGTAGGGGATCTCCGAGGTGACGGTCAGGACCCGGCGCCCGAACGGTCCGATGAGCGCCCAGTCGAGCGCCACACCGAACTCCCTGCGCCGGCCCGCGAAGTACTCCTCGAGCTCCCGCCGCACGGGATCGAGGGGAGCCTGGGCTTCCACGATCCGCGGAGAGACGCGCCGCGCGAGGCGTTCGAGGACCGTGTCGGGCTCCTCCTCCGGAAACGCCAGGCGCACGAGCCCCCGCCTGGTGGCGGCGACCAGCAGTGCTCCGAATGGCGAGTCGGCGACGGTATAGCTCACGTCGGCGAGTCCTTCGGCGGAGGCCCGCTCCACCACGCGCCGCGCGGCCTCGGCCGCGGCGTGCTGGTCCGCCGCGCGGCCCTGCTCCACGCTCGCTTCCCGGCGCAGCACGCCGGCGATCGCCTCTGTATCCGGTTGCCTCTGATTGATCATGCTGGCACCACCTCTCTCAGCTTGGCTAGTCCCTCATGCAGCGAGCGACGCGCTGCCTCCTCCGAGCAGCCGATCGCGGCCGCGATGTCACGATGTGGAAGGTCGGCGACATAGCGCAGAACGACGGCCGAGCGCTGACGGGAGGGAAGCTCGCCGACCGCCTCCCAGAGCGCCTCGTCGCGGGCCGGCGTCACATGCTCCGCGCGCGCGTCCACCGCGACGACGTCAGCCACCGGGACGGCTCGCCTGGTGCGACCGCGGTGCGCGTCGAGAGCCTTGCGGTGCGCAATCGTCAGAACCCACGCGCGCAGGTTCGAGCTCTCGCGCAGGCGCGGATACGCACGCAGCGCCGCGATGAACGTCTCCTGGAAGCAGTCCTCTGCCTCAGTGCGCCCCACCGAGTAGACCAGGAATCGCCAGACGGCGTCTCGATGGGAGTCGAGGAAGCGCTGAAAGGGGGGCAGGGCGTGGCTCACGATGGTTTAACGCGGCGGGCGCCAGAACGTGAGATCGCTCAGGCGTCGTACTCGAAGAATCCCGCCCCCGTCGCCCGGCCGAGGCGTCCTTCCTGCACGAGGCGCCGCAGCACCGGCGCCGGGCGGTAGCGCTCTTCCCTGTACTCGTCGCACAGAGATTCCAGCACCGCGAGCACGTGGTCGAGCCCGATCGCGTCTGCCCATGCGAACGGGCCGCGCGGGTGGCTGAGCCCGAGCACCATGCCGAGATCGATGTCCCCCGCGCTGCCGACACCCTCGCCGAGCGCGAAGGCGGACTCGTTGATCACCTGGCAGACGATTCGCCCGAGAACCAGCCCCGGGGCGTCTGAGACCCATTGCACGTGCTTGCCGAGCGCCTGGAAGAACCGTTCGGCGCGGCCCGCGGCGAGCGGGGATGAGCTGTCCCCACGGGTCAGCTCGACGAGGCCAGCGCCATCGAGCGGCGGCAGGAGGTGGAACCCGACCGAGCTGCCATCCGGGTCGAGCGCCCCAAGCGATCCCTGCGCGCACAGCAGCAGGCGTGCGCCGCCCTGCGGGGGCGGTGGCGTGCCCCGGCGATCGGGGCGCCCGTCGTCGAGCAGGGGGCCTCGGCGGCGCGTGTCCGGTCCGCGCTCGCAATCGAGAACGAGGGCCGGAAGCACCCCGCCGGTGGGCGCATGCGGCGCACGCACCTCGTAGCCTGCATTCGTCGCCGCCGAGCGAAGTTCCTCGGCGAGGGTGCAGCCCCCGGCGATCACCACAACGCCCTCGCCGCCGGCGGGCGGCCCCAGGTCGAACGGCTGAGGATCCTCTGCGCGGTAGGCCGCCCCCGCCTGGGTGTCTGCGCCGCCGTAGTCGTAGTAGCCGCGCCCGCTCTTGCGCCCAAACATCCCCGCGGCGACGTATCGCGCGCTGATCGGCGACGGCCGCCAGCGCGGCTCTCCGAAGCTCTGCGCGAAGAAGCTCTTGGAGATCTCAAAGCCCGTGTCCACGCCCACGAGATCCATCAGCTCGAAGGGGCCCATCCGAAAGCCGCCCTCCATCCGGCAGATCCGGTCGATCGTCTCGATGTCAGCGATCCGCTCCTGCAACAGGCGCAGCGCCTCCAGCCCGAAGGGACGGTTACAGCGGTTGACGAGGAACCCTGGGCCATCGCTGGCACGTATGACTGTCTTGCCCATCGCCTCGCCGGTCGCCTGAGCGAGAGACAGCGCCGCCTCCGAGGAGCGCTCGCCCGCCACGACCTCCAGCAGGCGCATCAGCGGCGCGGGGTTGAAGAAGTGCATTCCCACCACCCGCTCGGGGTGCGTGGCGGCGGCGGCGATGGCGGTGACGAGCAGCGAGGAGGTGTTCGTCGCCAGTACGCACCGCTCGTCGACGATCTCCGACAGCCGGCGGTAGAGCTCGTGCTTGAGATCAAGACGCTCGGGCACCGCCTCGATCACGAGCTCGCAGCCTGCGAAGCCGTCCAGATCCGCGACGGCCGCAAGGCGCTCTGCCGAGGCGTGCGCCTCCTGCTCGGTGCTGCGGCCGCGTTCCGCTTCCTTCAGAAGGCCCTTCCTCACCCGCTCGAGACCGCGCTCGAGCGCGTCGGGGATCGGGTCGTAGAGAAGCGTCTCAGCGCCCGCGCGGCAGGCGAGCTGGGCGATCCCGGCGCCCATCGTGCCGGCGCCCAGCACTCCGATCATCGCGGCGGCCCGCGCAGGGGCATCGCCCGGCGGGGTCGTGTCCTCCTGGAGGCGCGGGTGCTCGGGCATGGAGTCGGACTCGCGTTCGCGCCCTGATCCTCAGGCGGGGACCAGCGCGTTGATCCCGGTCATCGCGCGTCCGATGATCAGCTTCTGGATCTGCGAGGTCCCCTCGTAGAGGGTCGTGACCCGCGCATCGCGGAAGTAGCGCTCGACAGGATGATCATCGACGTAGCCGGCGCCGCCGTGGATCTGGATCGCAAGATTCGCGCACTCGAGTGAGGCCTCGGTTGCGTGGAGCTTGGCGGTCGAGGTCTCCAGTGTGTTCGGACGGCCCATGTCCTTCAGCCATCCCGCCCTCCACACGAGCATCCTCGACGCCTCCGTCTTCAGCACCATGTCGGCGATCATCGCCTGCACGAGCTGGAAGCTGCCGATCGGCCGCCCGAACTGTTCGCGCTCCTTGGCGTACTTGACCGACTCCTCCACGCAGCCCCGGCAGATGCCCACGCACCCTGCCGCCACCGAATAGCGGCCCGAGTCCAGCGACGACATCGCGACCTTGAAGCCGTCGCCGACCTCGCCGAGCATGTCCTCGTCGGAGACCTCCACGTCTTCGAGTGCGATCGAGGCCGTGTCCGAGGCATGCAGCCCCATCTTGTGCTCGATCGTCTGCGCCTTGAACCCAGGCTGGTCGGTGTCGACGAGGAAGCAGGCGAGCCCCTTGTAGCCGAGCTCGGGGTCGGTCTGCGCGACGATCAGCGCGACCTTCGCGTAGTTGCCCATCGAGATC
>JAOPZV010000199.1 GCA_025963935.1 Solirubrobacterales bacterium | reverse complement strand
TAGGCGGCCGACGCCACGGCGCTGGGCCCCTCGTAGACCGAGGCGTTGGAGACCGGCAGCGCGGTCAGCTCGGAGATCGCCGTCTGGTACTCGAACATCACCTGCAGGCCGCCCTGGGAGATCTCCGGCTGGTAGGGGGTGTAGGGCGTCAGGAACTCCGAGCGCTCGGTCAGCATGTCGATCAGCGCCGGCACGTAGTGGTCGTACATCCCGGCGCCGAGGAAGCTCAGCTCGTCCTCGGTGCTCGTGTTGCGCGCGGCCAGCGAGCGCAGGTGCTCGTAGACGTCCTGCTCGGGACGCCCGTCGGGTAGCTCGAGCGCGCGGCCGAGGCGCACCGCCTCGGGAATCTGGCGGTCGAAGATCTCCTGCAGGGAGCCGACGCCGATCTCGGCGAGCATGGCGTCCAGGTCCGCAGGCGTGATGGCTGTGTAGCGACTCAACTGACAGGCAGCCTAGCCGTCCAGCGTGGCCTTGTAGGAGGCAGCGTCCAGCAGGCCATCACGCTCGGAGGGGTCGGCCATGCGTACCTTCACCAGCCACCCCTCGCCATAGGGGTCCTCGTTGATCGCCGCGGGGTTGTCGCTGAGCGCCTCGTTCACCTCGACGATCTCGCCGGAGAGCGGCGCGACGACGTCAGACACGGCCTTCACCGACTCGACCTCGGCGTACGGCGCATCCTTGGCGAGGACCGTTCCGACGGCGGGCGGATCGAAGAACACGACCTCGCCGAGGGCGTCCTGGGCGTACCAGGTGATGCCGAGCGTGGCGATGGCCGCGTCATCGGGGTCGATGCGCGCCCAGTCGTGTTCGGCGTGGTACAGCAGGTCCTCCGGGTAGCTGCCCTGGATCATTCACGCGGCCTTTCGATAGAGCGGCTTGTCCTTGACTACGGCGGGGCGCATCTTGCCACGAACGTCCAGCTCGAGGCGGGTTCCGGGGGCCGCCTGGGCGGCCGGGACGTAGGCCATGCCGATGCCCGTCCCGAGGCTCGGCGACAGCGTGCCGCTGGTGACCTCCCCGCCGCCGATCACCGCGTTGCCCTGCCGCGCGATCCCCGGGCCCTCGACGACGAAGGCGATGAGCTTTTCCGCCGGCCCCGCGGCACGCACCGCCCGGACCGCGTCGGAGCCGATGAAGCCGGTGTCCTCCCGGCAGCACCAGCCGAGACCCGCTTCGATCGGCCCGCGATCGGTCGAGAGCTCGTTGCCGTAGAGGTGGAAGCAGACCTCCAGGCGCAGCGTGTCGCGCGCGCCGAGCCCCGCGGGCGTTGCGCCCCGCCGCACGAGCGCATCCCACAGCAGCGACGCGTCGTCGGTCGCGCAGAGCAGCTCGACCCCTTCCTCGCCGGTGTAGCCGGTGCCGCACACGATGACCTCGGCGCCGGCCAGCCGCCGCGTCGCCGCGGTCATGCGCGCGGGCAGCGGGGAGTCGGAGATCGCCTGCACGATCTCGCGGGCGAGCGGCCCCTGGACCGCGAGCATCGCGTAGTCCTCGATCCGGTCGGCCACGTCCACGTCCGGGAAGGCGCGCGCGTGGCGGTTGAACCACTCGAGGTCGCGCTCGTGGTTTGAGGCGTTCGTGATGGTCATGTAGCGGTCGATGTCGAGCCTGTAGGTGAACAGGTCGTCGAGCACGCCTCCGTCCTCGCGGCACAGCACGCTGTACTGCGCGCCGCCCGCGCCTCCGCCGATCGGCATCTTGGCGACGTCGTTCGACAGCAGCAGCTGCAGCAGCTCAAGCGCCTGCGGCCCGCTGGTTTCGATCTCCCCCATGTGCGAGACGTCGAAGATCCCGCATCCGCTGCGGACAGCCATGTGCTCGTGGCGGAGGGCGGACGGGCCTCCATAGAAGACCGGCATCTCCCAACCGGCGAAGTCGACGAGCTTCGCGCCGGCGGCCAGATGCGCGTCGAACAACGGTGTGCGCCGCAGCGCGCGCGAGCTCGGAGCCGCCATTCGCGCCAGGCTAGCGAACGAACCGTGGTCGGAAAGCTCTAGCCGGCTTGTTCGTCGAGCAGCTGGCGGGCGATCGTGGCCTGGTCGAAGTAGACGCGCTCGCCCACGATGCGCTCGCCGGCGGGCTCGAACAGGAACAGCGCACACATGCGACAGGTGAAGCTGCGGCCGGTGGGCGCGATCCCTTTCAGCTCGCCGAGGTGCGTGCCCCGCAGGTCGAACTCCGCGATCACGGCGTCCTCGGCGTAGTGCAGCACGACGTTCGCGTTGCGCTGGTCGGGGAAGGCGCTGCGGCTTGCTGCGTAGTAGCCGGCAACCTGCTCGGGGCCGTCGTAGACCTCGCCGGTCGCAATGAGCTCGTAGCGCGGATGGTCGAAGGTCGACAGCGTCGTGTCGAACTCGTGCCGGTTCTCCGAGTCCATATGCTCTTTGACGAGCGCTAGGCGGCGCTCACGCAGCCCCGCTTGCTCCTCTTCAGGCACCGTGACGCGTCCTAGCGCAGGAACGGAGGTACGTCGATGTCGTCATCGGAGATCTCGAGCGTCGAGCGCTGTCGCTCGGAGATGACGGGGTTGCGGTCGGGACGGGTCGCCCGGCGGTCGCGGCGCGCGGCGCGCCCGGGGCGGTGGTCGAACCCGGTGCCGATCACGGTGACCCGCACGTCATCCCCCATGCTCTCGTCGATGACGGCGCCGAAGATGATGTTGGCGTTGGGGTCCGCGGCGTTCTGAATGATCTCGGCGGCGTCGTTCACCTCGAAGAGGCCGAGGTCCTTGCCGCCGGTGATGTTCAGGAGGATGCCCGTGGCACCGTCGACGGACTCCTCGAGCAGCGGCGAGGAGATCGCCGCGCGCGCGGCTTCGCCGCAGCGGTTCTCGCCGCCGGCGGTGCCGATGCCCATCAGCGCGGAGCCTGCGTCCTGCATGATCGTGCGCACGTCGGCAAAGTCGAGGTTGATGAGGCCCGGGATGGTGATCAGGTCGGTGATCCCCTGGACGCCCTGGCGCAGCACGTTGTCGGCCTCGCGGAAGGCGTCGAGCATGGAGGTGCGCCGCTCGACGACGGCGAGCAGCTTCTCGTTGGGGATCACGATGAGCGTGTCGACGACCTCGCGCAGCCGCTCGATGCCCTCGGTGGCCTGGCCCGCCCGCTGGGAGCCCTCGAAGTCAAAGGGCCGCGTGACGACCCCGACGGTCAGCGCGCCGATCTCGTTCTTGGCGATCTCGGCGATGACGGGCGCGGCGCCCGTGCCCGTGCCTCCGCCCTCGCCGGCAGTC
>JAOPZV010000023.1 GCA_025963935.1 Solirubrobacterales bacterium | reverse complement strand
CGCGTCGGTCGACTACGGGGCGTCGCTGTTCCTCAACACGACCCTCGGCTTCTACAAGGTGGACTGGTTCAACGGCGCGTCCACCAACGCCACCACGTTCCTGCATGGGACGTTCTTCCTCTTCATGCTGGTCCTCGCGCTCCACGCGATCGTCAACATCGCAGGCAGCCACTTCGTCGCGCGGATCAACGGCGTGTCGGTCTGGTGGCACGTCGCGGGAGTGCTCGCGATCCTGCTCGTGCTGGCGTTCGTGCCGGCCCACCACCAGAGCCTCAAGTTCGTGTTCACCCAGCGGTTCAACAACTCGGGATTCGGGATGCACATGTACTGGTTCTACATCCTGCCGCTCGGGTTCCTGCTGACGCAATACACGATCACCGGCTTCGATTCGTGCGCACATATCTCGGAGGAGACGCATGGCGCCTCGACCTCGGCGGCGAAAGGCGTCTGGCGTTCGATCTTCTACTCGGCGATCTTCGGATGGATCCTGCTGCTCGCGCTGACGTTCGCGGCCACCCACGTCAATGCCATCAACACGAAAGCCGCCGGAGGTGCATACGTTTCGATCGCCATTCTCGAAACCGCACTCGGCACCGGCTGGGTGAAGTTCGTGCTGATCATATCGACGGTGGGACAGCTCTTCTGCGGGGCGGCATGCCTGACCAGTGCCTCGCGCATGTGCTACGCGTTCAGTCGCGACGGCGCGATCCCCGGCTGGCGCATCTGGAGTCGGGTCAACAACCGCCGCGTGCCGGCGTACGCGGTGATCTTGATGGCGGTGCTCGCAGGCCTGATCACGGTTCCCGCTTACTTCCCAAGCAAAAAGGGAACAGCAATCGAACCCGTCGCCTTCTACGCGGTCGTCTCGATCGCTGTGATCGGCCTGTACGTCGCCTATGTGATCCCGATCTTCCTGCGCTGGCGCATGGGTGACAAGTTCCAGGTGGGGCCGTGGAACAACGGCCGAAAGTACAAGTGGATGAATCCGTTCGCGACCATCTGGGTGGGGTTGATCACGATCATCTTCGTCCTGCCGCTGTCGCCGGGTGGCGTGCCGTGGCGCAAGGAGTTCGACTGGAGCCTCGTCAACTACGCACCGATCGTGACCGGCGGCTTGATCCTCATCGTCGGCATCTGGTGGCTCGTCAGCGCGAAACGCACGTTCACCGGACCTCGTCACACGATCTCCGAGCTCGACGCCGAGCTCGGAGAGGCCGCGACCGTCGCGCAATTCCCGTAGGCGTCGTGGCTACGAGGAGCCGCACCGGGCGCCTCCGTGCGGCGCGTGACCGTACGTCCGCCTCTGAGTCATGAGCGCCAGGCTGTCCGTCATCGAGCCCGCCACCGAGACGGTGCTCGCCGACATCCCCCGAGCGGGCCCCGAGGAGGTCGACGAGGCGGTGGCGCGCGCGAAGGCCGCGCTGCCGGCGTGGCGCGCGCTCGCGCCGGGACAGCGTGCCGGGCTGCTGCGCGGGCTCGCGGAGACGCTCGCCGAGCATCTCGAGGAGCTCGCGGTGCTCGAGGCGCGCAACGCGGGCAAGGCGATCACGGACGCGCGGGGAGAGATGGGGATGGTCGTGGACACGTTCCGCTACTACGCGGGCGCGCCGGAGCGACTGCTCGGCGACACGATCCCGGTCGCGGGCGGGGAGGCGTTCACGGTGCGCGAGCCGGTGGGCGTCGTGGGTCTGATCACGCCGTGGAATTTCCCGCTGACGATCGCCTCGTGGAAGCTCGCTCCCGCGCTCGCGGCGGGCAACACGGTAGTGCTCAAGCCGGCGGAGCTGACACCGCTCACCGCCCTGCGCTTCGCCGAGCTCGCGAGCGTCGCGGGCGTGCCCGACGGTGTGGTCAACGTCGTCGTGGGGCCAGGGAGCACCTGCGGGAGCCGGCTCGTCGAGCACCCCGATGTGGCGAAGATCGCGTTCACCGGCTCGACGGAGGTCGGACGCTCGATCGCCACGGGCGCCGCGGGCACGATCAAGCGCGTGACGCTCGAGCTCGGCGGCAAGTCCGCGAACGTCGTGTTCGCCGACGCGGACCTCGAGGCGGCCGCCGCGGCGGCGCCGCTGGCGGTCTTCGGCAACGCGGGACAGGACTGCTGCGCACGGTCGCGCATCCTCGTGCAGGAGGAGGTGCGCGACCGCTTCCTCGAGTTGCTGGAGCCGCACGTGAAGGCGCTGCGAGTGGGTGATCCCCTGGCGGAGAGCACCCAGATGGGCCCGCTGATCTCGGCCGCGCGCCGCGAGGCGGTCTCCTCGTTCCTGAACGGCGAGGCGCCGGTTGCCTTCCGTGGAAGCGCACCGGAGGGCGCCGGCTTCTGGTTCGCCCCCACGGTGCTCTCGCCAGTCAGCCCGGCTGACCGTGTGGCGCGTGAGGAGGTGTTCGGCCCGATCGCCGCGGTCATCTCCTTCAGCGACGAGGCCGACGCGATCCGCCTGGCGAACGACTCCATCTACGGGCTCTCCGGATCGATCTGGACGCGCGACGGGGCGCGGGCGCTCCGCGTGGCGCGCGCGATCGAGACGGGGGTGCTGTCGATCAACGCGAACACCTCGGTGCGCGTGACCACGCCGTTCGGCGGGTTCAAGCAGTCCGGCTACGGCCGCGAGCTCGGGCCCCACGCGCTCGACGCCTACACGGAGGTCAAGACGATCTTCTACGCGACGGAGGGATAGTGGCGTCCACCGGGAGACTCGCCGGGCGAGTGTGCGTCGTCACGGGCGCGAGCGGCGGCATCGGCGCGGCGAGTGTCGAGCTCTTCCAGCGCGAGGGAGCGACGGTGGTCGGCGTGGACCTGCACGAGGATGCTCCCGGCGACCTCGCGTTGCAGGCCGATGTCACCGACGAGCAGCAGGTGCGCGACACGTTCGAGCGCGCGCGCGCCGACTTCGGTCGCATCGACGTGCTCTTCAACAACGCGGGGATCGCCCCCAACGACGACGGCTCGGTGCTCGACACGACGCTCGAGGCGTGGGAGCGGGTGCAGCAGGTCAACCTCCGCAGCGTCTTTTTGTGTTGCAAGCACGGCATCCCGCACCTGCTCGAGAACGCCGGGCCGGCGCGCGGGTCGGTGATCAACACGGCGTC
>JAOPZV010000160.1 GCA_025963935.1 Solirubrobacterales bacterium | reverse complement strand
CGTCAGTATCCCGTAGTCCGGGGGGCGCCCCCCGGCCTTCCGGGCGCCGATCCAGCGAGGACCCGGGCCTCGGGCCTCGATCGCCTCCACATCAGAAGGCCGGTGGGTCCCCGGGGGACCGAAGGAGAGGGAGCCAACCCGGAGACCCACCGGTGGTGATCGCGTGGGGATCAGCCCCCGAGCCCCACACCAGCAACATGGTGGGCCACATCACCTGTCTTGCAGATGGGCAGGCGTCCAAAGATGCGTCCTGCGAGTTATGCATCGAGTCCTTTGGCGCGGGCAGGGAGCGGCTTGACACTCCTATCCAGCAAACGAAACGCGTAGGCGCGAAGCCGAAAAAGCTCTTCAGACCGTCGAATGGGAAAAGGAAGAACTCAGGCGGCAGCTCGAAGAACGCTGAAACACTGACCCGACGGCTTCCGCGATCGACGCGCTCGATCCATTCGACGTCGGGGTCGCAGGTCTGCGTGATGACTGCGCGCAGAGCCGGAAGGAGCGCTGACTTATCCAGGCTGCCAGTCGGCGGCGATAGCCTCGATCAACTCCACGTTCTCGCATGACATGGCCCGGCCCGCATCGCGCAGGCGGCCTGCTAGTCGGATCGCGATCACTCGGATAAGCTAGCTCGGGGCTGGGGACCGAGACGATGCTCGCAACGGCTAATCCAACGGGGGAGGCAAGATGACGGCGTCTGGTGAGGCCGTCACGTACAGCTGGGGCCCGTCGGAGCGCGCCGAGCGTGCTGCGCCGGTGGTCACATCCGCACGGTCGTGGCGGCCGTCCCGGGCCGCCGGTGTCGCGTTTGTCATGGGACTGCTCGTCACGGGCGCCTTCGCGTTCACGTCGCTGGGCGTCTACAACCGCAACGAGGACCGGCTCTTGAACCTGCGCCTTCGCGAGCTCAACCTGGTGCTCGCCGCGACGGCGCCCTCCACTCAGACACCTCTCGCATCAGCGGCCGAGCTCGCGAACGCAACGGGCGGCAGCCCGCAGAAGTTCCGCGCCTTCATGGCGCCCTATGTGGGCGGCCGCCCGCGTCCGTTCGCGTCCGCTTCCCTGTGGCCGCTTGGTGGATCTCATCTGGCGCCGACCGCCGTGGTGGGCGCGCAGCCGGTGCTCGCATCGATGCCCGACAAGGCGCGCCAGCTCTTTGAGCGGGCCAAGCGACCGGGCGTGCTCAACGTGACCGGCATCCTCGGCTCGGCGCACCCGAGCCTCGGCTTCGCGTTCAGCGCGTCCGGGCGCAACCCGAAGTTCGCGGTCTACGCGGAAAATCCACTGCCCGCAAACCGGCGATCGACGCTCGAGAGGAACGCGGCGTTCTCGGATCTCAACTACGCGCTGTACCTCGGCCGCTCGCGACGCACCAGCGACGTGCTGGTGACGAGCGTGCGGCGCTTGCCGATCAAGGGGCGCCAAGCGTCATCCGTGGTGCCGTTCGGGGCCTCCGCCTTCACGCTCGTCGTCACCCCGAAAGGGTCACTCGGGGGCGCCTTCTTCAAGAACCTCCCGTGGATCGTCGCCGTGGTCGGAGGGCTGGTGGCGCTTGCCGCAGCGATGTTGACCGACGGGCTCGCACAGCGTCGCCTGCGTGCCGAGCAACTGGCCGGCGTGCTCGATCGCGTCGCAGCAGAAAACCGGCAGATGTACACCGAGCAACGCAGCATCTCCGAAACGCTGCAGCACGCGCTGCTGCCCGACAAGCTGCCCGACTTCACTGGTTTGCAGGTGGCCGCGCGTTATGTCCCGGCGGCCTCAGGCGTCGACGTTGGCGGCGACTGGTACGACATCGTCGCGGTGGACGAGCGGCGCGTGCTGCTGATCATCGGTGACGTCTCCGGCCACGGGCTTCGGGCGGCCACCACCATGGCTTTGCTGCGCCATGCAACCCTGGCGTACGTAGCTCAGGATCCCGCTCCCGCGACGGTGCTCGCCAAGCTGTCCGACTTCGTCGACAGCGGCGTGGAGGAGTGCTTCGCAACGGTGCTGTGCGCGCTGATCGACGTGGACGCTCATCGCGTCACCATCGCCAGCGCCGGCCACATGGCGCCGCTGCTGCTCGACGGTGAACACGCCGACTTTGTGGAGTTCCACGTGGACCCGCCGATTGGCGTGAGGCGGAAGGCGCCCTATCGGGAAGTCACGGTCTCCGTGGCGCGCAGCGCCACGTTGGTGGCGTTCACCGATGGTCTGGTGGAGCGCCGGGGAGAGGTCCTCGACGTGGGCCTCGCACGACTTCGAAACCTCGCTACGGGACAGGAGCTGACTCTCGACGACCTGCTGGTGAAGCTGGCTCGCGACCTCACCTCAGAGGACCATCACGACGATACCGCGATAGTGGGAATCAAATGGGTGAGCTAGACGGCGAGCGCGGCGCCGAGGCGCTCATCAGCACGCAATCCGACCCCGCTGGCGTGCCGATAATCACGGTGTCGGGGGACCTCGACCTATCGAACGCCGGGGCGCTCGAGGCGACCGTGTCCTCGATTGCCGCCGATCAACCCGCGCAGCTCGTCTTCGACCTGAGCGCTCTGCGTTTCATGGACAGCGCCGGAATCGCCGTCCTGCTCGGCGCCGCGGCGAAGGTCGACGCCGTTCACCTGCGCAATCCGTCACCGGCGGTACGTCGTGTCGTGGAGCTGACGGGACTCACCGACGTGCTCACCATCGAGCCATGACCGACACGCGAAGATTCCGCTATGAACCTGAGGCCGTCACCGCGGCGCGCCGGTTCGTGCGCGAGGTCCTGAGTGACCAGTCGCCGCAGACCGTGGAGGCGGCCGAGCTGATGACCTCGGAGCTCGCAACCAACTGCGTGAGACATGCTCGCACCGGCTTCGAGGTGACGATCAGGTCTCGCGGCGAGATCCGTATAGAAGTCCGCGACACCGGGGGAGGGCAGCCCACGCGCCTGTCACCCGAGCCCCGCGCCCCATCGGGACGAGGACTGCTGATCGTTGAGGCATTGTCAGATTCCTGGGGCGTCATCCCCTCCTCCGAGGGAAAGACCGTGTGGTTCACCGTGGCACGCTCCGGCGCGTCGGGTGAGGCACCGCGGGCCACGGCCTCTATCGGCGGACGGTTTGATGAGGCGAAACGCGACAGCACCGCTGGTGGAGGACTCGAGAAACGCGTACGTCGCCGCAGATGGGGGAAGGCCACGCAGGGTCCAAAGCAACTCAGGGCAGAGTGCGGTCGGAACGCGCGCGGGTATCACCGCGTCGCCGTCTCTCGAGGGCGCATCACACAACAGGCGTAGGCCACTCTGGGGACTGTCACGCTCGCTGGGCGAGGCGGTCCACGGGGAGTCATGCTGAGGATGGTTCGTACGTCCGCTGGCGTCCGCGGTGACGCCAGTCCCGAGGCGTTTGCGCCGATGGTTGCATCATGGGTTTCACTCGCTCCCGACGCGCTGTGCAATTGCGCCGCGCCGCCTCGCCGTCGCCGGTGCCGCGACGGCGGCAGCGCGTCCCACTCGGCATTGCCAAGCCGAGGGGCTGGAGCACGGTCGTCGGGCCCGCCGTGTTTGCGGCGATCGCCGTCGGCCTGCTGGTCTTCGACCACGTTCAGCGGAAGGTCACCGACATCGTCTTCTGGATCACACTCGCGCTCGTCGCCACGATCTTCGTCTGGCTTGTCAGCAAGACGGCTGCGGCTGTCGCCCGCGAACACAGCAGCGCACGAGTCGACGACCTCACCGGACTACCCACTCGCGAGCAGTTGGACCGTGATCTCGCCACGGCGCTCGCGCCCGGCGAGAGTGAGCGCTGGGTCCTGGTGGTGGTCGAGCTCGACGGCCTGCCGATCTACAACGACAGCCACGGCCATGCCGCCGGCGACGGCCTGCTGCGCGGATTTGCACGCGCGCTGGCCGACGTCGCCGGCGGCCTGGCGAGCACCGCCTACCGGATTGAAGGCAGCGGCTTCGCCGTGCTCGCGCCAACCGCCTCCTCGCCTGCGGGCGCAATCGTGACAGCGGTCACAGCGGTCACGCCGCAGGATGACGAGGAGCAGCTCATCGAGACGTCGCACGGCGACGTGTGCGTCCCCGAAGAGGCCTCTGATCCAAGGGTCGCGCTCGAGATCGCCTCCCAGCGACGACGGGCACGTAAGCAGCGCCAACGCCGCTCCGTCCGGGGGCAGCTCCGTCAGGTGCTGCTGGAGGTGGTCGCGGCGCGCCGACCAGACTTGCGCAACCAGGCGCCCGACCTCGCGCATTGGATCATCGCCGTGAGTCACCAGCTCAAGCTGCCGCAGCAGGTCGACGACATCGTGCTCGCCGGCGAGCTGCGCGACATCGGTCTGCTGACCGTGCCGGAAGCGACACTCGGGAAGGGGGCCGACCTGAGTGACAGCGAGCGGGAGATGGTTCGCCGGCATCCACTCGCCGGCGAGCGTGTTCTGCACGCCGCGCCGGCGCTCGCAGGCGCCGCCGCGCTCGTGCGCAGCGCAAACGAGCGCTTCGACGGCTCCGGATATCCCGATGGCCTGGCCGGAGATGCGATTCCGCTCGGTTCGCGGCTCATCGCAGTATGCGTTGCCTTTGCGGCGCTGGCCTCAGCCGCACGGCGACCCGTGATGAGTGCCGAGGAGGCGCTGTCCGAGCTCGGTCGACGTGGAGGCACGGAGTTCGACCCCGAGGTGGTGCACGCGCTCGCCACGGCGATCGCCGAGGCCACCAACGGCACGCGGACGGACGCCACGCATCAGCGGGCGCGCGGAGCCGCGCCGCCGCGCCCCCGATCGTCGCCGCCCAGACCTCGCGTGAACCACTGAGCGCCGAGGGTGAATGTCGTGCCGCCACCCTCGACGGCCAGAAACAGCCGGGCAACGGCATCGAAATCTATAAGACCAACAACGTGTGGGTCGAAAACCTCACCGTGCGCAACTTCGACACGGGATGCAGCGAGTGCGGAAACGGGATCTGGTGGAACGGCGGCGCGGACTCAGGGGAAATCGGGGCGCACGGCTGGTATGGGAGCTACCTAACGGCCTACAACACCGGCCTCAACGGCAGCTACGGCATCTTCGCCGGCAACGAGGAAACCGGCTCAATCGACCACATCTACGCGTCGGGGTTCAACGACTCGGGCCTGTACATCGGGGCGTGTCGTGAATGTGACGCACGCGTCTCAAATGCGGTGATGGGAAACAACGCGCTGGGTTACTCCGGCTCAAACTCGAGCGGACGGCTCGTCATCGAGCGCTCCGTCTTCGCTGCTGGTCCCCGCGGTGTCCGGCAGGTTGCTGAAGACGGCGACGGTCAAGTTCACGGCCGCGGCAGGCCGGCAGAAACCCGAACTGCTTGAAGGCGGCGACCCCGAATTTCTGACGAACTCGCTGTTCGAAGACGTCGGAGTATCGGTCGCCTCGACGCAGACCAACGAAGAAGCCGTCGAGATCAACCCGGTGGTCTAGCCATCCGGGGCTCGTCGTGCTCTTAGCTGTGCTGGTCGGGGGCGCGCCGCGGGCTCTACTCGGCCAGCCCCGCGGCCCGGAGCGCGTCGCGCCAGCTGAAGTAGGAGCGGATCGCGCCAATCCTGCCGTCGCGAAAGTCCGACGCGACTATTCCGATCGGCTGACGCAGGGGAACGTGGGAATCCCTCGTTTGCCCGGTCGCCTCATACAGCGCGACGACGCGTGTGCCCGCCGCACGGATGTCGTGGAGCTGCAGGTGGTAGCCGTCGAAGTTCTCGAGAAACACCGCGTCGATCCTGCGGATGCCGTCGTGACCGCGGTAGACCGTGTCCTCCACCCACTCCGGGCCCGGGTCCCACACGACGTCGCGATCGTAAAAGGGCAGAACGGCCTCGATCCCGCCGTCTGCATAGGCTTCGAATGAGCTCCGCATGACCTCCACGTTCGCGTCGGACATCGAGGCTCAGTATCCCGCAGCGGACTCGCCCCCACAGTGCGGCGTCTCCCCGCAGCTCGTCTAGGATCACGGACAACAGGCGAGTGCAGGAAGCCCCCGCGGCGGCGGGGGCTTCCGGTTTCGCCGCGCCGCGCAGATCGCGGGCTCGCAGGTGCCGGTTCGCGTGTGGATACCGGCACCGTCCCGGACACTCGAATGGTGCCGCCCGGCGGCAGGCCTCATCGGCTATTTGTCGAAATGACAGCGCAACTCGCGTGCGCGCAGGCCCCAAGGCTCGATGAGCAGGGGAGCCCATGCGCCCGTGTTGGGACGAGAACCAATCGCCATGACAGACAGCGAAAGCCCCCAACAGGACCCTCTGAGCGAGCCCGCCCCGGGCGCGTCGCCGTCCTCCGGGCCGCCGCTGGAGCAAGGCGAGATTCCTGCGGCGCCGGTCACCGGCAACGGAGGCAGCAACGGTGGCTCCGGGAATGCCGCGCCGCCGGCCGCCGGCGAGGGCGCGCTCTCGCGGTTGAAGGATCTGGCGAGCGGCCGCAGGGCACTGTGGGCCGCCGTAGCGGTCATCTGCGTCTCCGCCGGGACGGCCACATCGGTGCTCGTCGCGAACAGCGTGGCGCGCAACGACCAGGCCAAGGCCCGAGCCGCGTTCCACCAGAGCGTCACTTCCACGGGCATCGCCTCGACGGTGAGGCTCGCCCTCCAGCAGGAGGAAGACCTCCTCGTCGGCGCCAGCACGTTCTTCTCCGCCAACCCGAAAGCGTCGGCCTCTCAATTCTCTGCGTGGGCGGGGTACGCCAACGCGCTGGTCCGCTATCCGGAGCTTCAGAAGCTCGGCTTCGTGGCTCTGGTCCGCGCCCCCGAACCGGTGCTCAGCACACGCACGAGCCTCACGACCGGTTCGCTGAGGTTGCGCTCGACGCAGCGCGAAACCCTCGCACGGGCGGCC
>JAOPZV010000157.1 GCA_025963935.1 Solirubrobacterales bacterium | reverse complement strand
TCGCGCCAGTAGCTGCGGCTCCACACCTCGAACCAGTCGACCACCACTCTGAAGCGCATGACCGGCGCCAGAGCGGCGGCGGCGAGCAGCGAGAAGTAGGGGAAAGCGCTCGTGTCGACCACGTCGTAGCGGCGGCCGTGGCGCAGCAGGTGCAGGAAGACGCCAACGCCGAACACGAGGGGGGGCAGGATGCGTCGCCGTCCGCTCTCTGTGTAGAGCGCCATCCGCGGGCCCACCGCCCGCACCCGCACCCGCTCGTCGAGCTCCACGCGGGTTCCGCGCTCCCATTGGCGGAGCGTCAGGTAGGTGACTTCGTGTCCCTCGCGCGCGAGGCGCTCGGCGAGGTTTCTGTACCACCGCTCGCCGCCCCCGACCGTGTAGGGGAACAGGCAGTCATAGACGACGCAGATACGCATGAGGCCCGGGAGACTGCCAGACCGTGCGATAGGATCGCGACTCGGAACGCGCCACTTTCCGCCCTTCGTCGCGTTATAAACGGCATGACGCGGGTCGAGCACTCCAGTTGGGGAGCCGTCCGCCGCCACAGCTGATGAGCACAGCCGCCCAGACAAGGCCCCATGTCCTCGACGACGCCGAGGATCAGCGCGTGCCGCTCGTTTCGGTCGTGATCCCCTGCCTCAACGAGGCCGAGAACATCCAGCACTGCGTGACGGCCGCGCTGGAGGTGCTCCGCGGCATGGGTGTCGCCTCGGAGGTCGTCGTCGCCGACAACGGCTCGGATGACGATTCGGCGGCTCTCGCGGAAAGCGCAGGCGCGCGGGTGGTCGTGGAGCGCCGCCGGGGCTACGGCAGCGCGTACCTCGCCGGGTTCGCCGCTTCGACGGGCCGCTACATCGTCATGGCCGACGCCGACCTCACCTACGACTTCAAGGAGATCCCCCGGTTCGTCGCTGCTCTCGAGGAGGGGGCAGAGATGGTCATAGGCGACCGGATGGACAACATCCAGCCCGGTGCCATGCCGTGGCTTCACCGCTACGTCGGCAACCCGATTCTCACGGGCCTGCTCAACCTGTTCTTCAGCACGGGGATCAGCGACGCGCACTGCGGCATGCGCGCTGTCCGACGCGACGTGCTTCCGCGGCTGGATCTGCGCACGACCGGCATGGAGTTCGCCTCCGAGATGGTTATCAGAGCGTCCAAGGAGAAGCTTCGGATCGCCGAGTTTCCGATCGAGTATCACCCGCGCGGAGGTGAGAGCAAGCTGTCGAGCTTCCGCGACGGCTGGCGTCATCTCCGCTTCCTGCTGGTGCACAGCCCGAACCACCTCTTCATCGTCCCCGGAGCGGTGCTCGCGGGCTTCGGCACGTTGATCGTCGTACTGGTCGGCGCCGGGTTGAACTTCTTCGGGCGTGCTTGGGGGCTTCACGCGCTGATCGGGGGTGCGCTGTTGATGATCGTCGGCACGCAGGTGCTCGCACTCGGTCTGTGCGCACACGCCTACGGCACCTACTTCATGGGCGAGCGCGACCCGTGGTTCGACCGCATGCGCGCCCGCTTCCGGCTCGAGCACGGGCTGCTGCTGGGCGGCGCGATCGTGCTGATCGGGCTAGTGATGGGGGGCATCATTGTCGGCACCTGGATCTCACACGGCTTCGGCTCACTCGCCGACGAGCGTCTCGCCGTCGTGGCCGCGTCGCTCATCATCGTCGGGATCCAGATCTTCTTCTCTGCGTTCCTCCTGTCGATTCTCGGTCTACGCCGGCGCTGAGCGTGGATCCCGCCCGCCGGATGCTGGCGGCGGTGTTCGCCGGCGATCGTCGCGTGTGGCGTGCCGCCGCGATCGCCGCGGTACCGCTCCTCTGCCTGACCGCCTTCTACTGCCTGCGCCCGCAGGACTACTACACCGGTACGAACAACGTCGAGGTCTACACCTACGTCAACCAGACTCCGGCAGGACAGCGAGTGTGCGTCCCGGGCCTCGAGATCCCCGCGAACACCGCGCGGATCCGGCTGCAGCTGATCTCCCTGACGAGCCCCAGACCGGCGATGAAAATGGCGCTCGCGTACGCCGACGGACACGTCGTCCGCAGCTTCCTGCCGCCTGTCGGCGTGCCGCCCAACCACATCAGCTTCGCCGACTTCCGTATTCCCCTCGTGCCAGCCCACCCGGCGGGACGGAAGGGAACGGTGTGCATCACTGCCGCCGACGTGGTGAACTGGGGCGGCACGCCGCTGCCGAAAGTGCCGGCATCTGCGCCGCCGACCGCCGGGGGCCGCCCGCTGCTCGGTCGCGTTGCCGTCTGGTACCTGCCCCGGATCGGCGCTCAACACAGCTATCTCGCTCAGGCCGGCACGATCCTGCGTCGCGCGTCCCTCTTCCGGCCCGGCTTCGTTGGCCCATGGCTCTACGTGGTGATTCTGCTCGTCGTGCTTCCCCTGCTGGCGCTCGCGTCGGTGCGCTGTCTGGCGACGGCGGCCGCGGGCGGCGCGCGCAGCAGGCATCTGGCGATGTCGCTGTTCGTGATCGCCGCGATCAACTTCGCCTGCTGGGCGCTGATCACACCACCGTTCCAAGCCCCTGACGAGGTCGACCATTTCGCCTACACGCAATCGCTCGTCGAACGCGGCGAAGCGCCCTCGCGCAACCCGGCCTCGCCGCTTGGGCGGTGGGCTAGCTCCGAGGCGCTCGCCCTCGACGACATGAGCTTCCTCACCGACCACCAGGTGGGTGACACTCGCCTGCCTTGGACTGTCACCCAGCGCGACCGCTACCGCGTCCAAGTGGCCGAACTGCGGCCGTCGGCCTCCGACGGCGGAGGCAACGAGACGGCGGCGACGCACGGCGCGATCTACTACGCGGCGCTCGCCCCCGCCTACGTGCTCGCGTCGAACTCGCCCCTCGATCAGCTCACTCTGATGCGCATGACTTCAGCGCTCATCGGGGCGCTGACCGTGCTGTTCGCCTTCCTGCTCGCGCGGGAGCTCGCCCCGGGCCGCCAGTGGCTCGCGGTGCTCGCTGCGCTGCTCGTCGCCTTCGAGCCCATGTACGGGTTCATCTCCGGCTCGGTCAACAACGACGTGGGCGTCAACGCTGCGGCTGCGGCCTTCGAGCTGTTGCTGATCCTGATGGTGCGGCGCGGACTGACCCTTCGGCTGGGGCTGCTCGCCGGTGGACTGTTGATCGTCCTTCCGATCATCAAGGGAACCGCCTACTCGCTCTACCCGGTCGCAGCCGTCGCGCTGCTCGCGACGCTGTGGCGTCACCACCGGCGCCCGGACCTGGTCGGCTTGGGCGCCTTCGCTGCCTCCGCGCTCCTTGTGCGCGAGATCTCGGTCAATCTTGCCGGCATCTTTCGCCCGTCGGCCGCCGCCGCGACTGCCCAGACCTCCTCGCCGTCCGGTGCGGTTCACGAAGTGTTCGCCCACCCACTCGGCTATGCCGCATATCTCTGGGAGGTGTTCCTGCCGCGCCTGTCCTTCATGGCGCCGCATTTCGAGACGCCGGGGATACCGGGGTTCACAATCTTCGTGGAACGTGGGTGGGCCGCCTTCGGATGGTATGACGTCCTGTTCCCTCACTGGGTGTACTCGACGATCCTCGTCGTGATGCTGCTGGTCCCGCTGCTCGCCGTGATCGCGGCGCGCCGAGAGTGGAGCTTCGTGCGCCGGAATGCGCTCGAGCTGGGCCTCGTGGTGCTGATGCCCGTAGCGGTCATCGCTGGCTTCGAGGCCGCGTTCTACACAACCGGCACGCGCCCGTTGATCGCCGAATTCGGGCGCTACGCGTTCCCCGGGATCGCGCCTCTCGCGGTGCTGGTCGTCGGCGCTCTTCACGCCTTCGGACGCCGCTGGATGGTCTTCGCCGGCGCTGCCCTGCTTGTTGCGATGCTCGCGCTCAGCTACGCCTCGCAGCTGCTCACCCTCACCACCTTCTACACGTAGGGCGCTTCGGTGGCAGATACCGCCCCCATCCCCCCGCGCACCGACCCGCTGCCCACGGGCTCCCGTCGAGGCGTGACGGTGGCGCTTCCGGTGCGCGACGGCGGGCCGATGCTCGCGCGGACCCTCGAGGCGCTGGGGCGCCAGACGGTCGGGCACGAGCTGCTCGTGTGCGACTCCGGCTCGCGCGACGACTCTGTGGGGCAGGCACGCTCGCGCGGAGCGCGGGTGGTCGAGATCGAGCCGGGCGATTTCAACCACGGCGCGACGCGCAACCTGTTGATGGACCGGGCGTCTGGCGCGCACGTGGCGTTTCTCACCCAGGATGCCGAGCCGGCTGACGAGCGCTGGCTCGAGCGCCTGCTGGCCGGCTTTCAGCTCGGCCAGGACATCGCGCTCGTCTATGGCCCATATCTGCCGCGTCCGGACGCCTCGCCCGCGGTGCGTTGGGAGCTCGAGCGCTGGTTCTCCACGCTCTCCCCCGACGGACGGCCGCGCGTCGATCGCCTCAAGGACACTGAGCGCCCGTCGGCATCATCCGCTGGGATCCCCGCCATGGCGCTGCTCGGCGCGCGGGGATTCTTCAGCGACGCCAACGCCTGCGTGGCCCGCGCGGCGTGGGAGCGCGTGCCGTTTCGCGAGGTCGCATACGCCGAGGACAGAGTGATCGCGCTTGACATGCTGCGCGGCGGCTACGCCAAGGCCTACATTCCGGATGCCCCCGTCTGGCACTCCCACGACTACTCGACGCTCGAGCATCTGCGGCGCTCGTTCGACGAGTGGCGCGGCCTGCGTGAGGTGTACGGCTGGCGCGAGCCCGCCAGCGCGCGTCACCTCACCCGCCAGCTGCGAGGCGCCCTGGGGCAGCCGCGAAACGAGCTGGCGGAAAGCGGCTCCTCGCGTCGTGCCGCGGCGTACACCGGCGTTACGCGACATCAGCTCGTCCGCCTGACCGGCGCGCTGCTAGGCTCGCGGGCCGACCGGCTCCCCGCCTGGGTGAGGCGTCGGCTGTCGCTCGAGGGCCGCTCGAGCTTCTCCCCGCTTGAACTCGATGCCCGGGGGTCCTCACCAGCGATCGAAGGGCCTGCGCAGTGACCGATCAGAGACACGATCCAGACGGCGAGACCCCGGCACCACGCACCGCGATCGCACGGCCACAGGAGATCGCCGACGCGGCGCTCGACGGCGAGTACAAAGGGCCGCTGGCAGGCCTGCGGCGGCGCATCTACCTGACCTATCACTACCTCGGCTGGCGAACGCTGGTGTTCAGGGCGCTGACATTCCCGTTGCGCTTCACGCCTCTGGCGGGTCGCCTGCGCTTGCGCTCGGACTGGGGTGATGACTCGTTCCGCCGAGCCGTGGCGTGGTACCGCGAACACGGCCAGCCGGTCGACATCGTGATCCCGAGCTACCGCGACGCCGAGCGGGTCGCCACGCTCGCCGCCTCGATCCACCGCACCGTGGCGCCGGGCATGGCGCGGATCATCGTCGTCGACGACGCGAGCGGCTCGGAGAACGTCGCCGCGCTACGGGAGATACAGGGGATCGAGGTGATCGAGGGGTCCGAGAACCTTGGCTTCGCCGCCAACGTCAACCGCGGCCTCCGGGCAACGAGGGCGGACTCGGACGTAGTCGTGCTGAACTCCGACATGGAGGCCCGCGCCGGATGGCTCGCCGGCCTGCAGTACGCGGCCTCGCAGGAGGACGACGTCGGCATGGTCGGGGCGAAGCTGCTCTATCCCGACGGTCGCATCCAGTTCGCCGGCACGATCCGCAATCTGGGAGCGCCGGAGTGGTTCGATCACCGCTACCGCTTCAAGCCGGAGGAGTGGGGGCCCGCCGCGATGCCTGGGCCGGTCCTCGCGCTCACCGGAGCCTGCATGTACGTAACGCGCGAGCTGATCGACCGGGTGGGCCTGCTCGACGAGCGCTATCCGATGGCCTACGAGGACGTCGACTGGTGCCTGCGGGCGTGGCAGGCTGGCTTCCGCGTGATGTACTTCCCGGCTGCCACGCTGATCCACCACGAGTCGGTCACGCGTGGCACCGACGTCGGCGAGCGCGAGCGCGCCTCACAACGCCTCTTCTGGGAGACCTGGGGGGACTTCTTCGACGCCCGCGAGGTGCGCGCCGGGAACGGCAAGCTGCGTGTCGTGTACGTCACCGAGGACACGGGCATCGGCGGCGGTCACCGTGACATCTTCGAGCACCTCAACCGGCTGCTCGATCGCGGGCACGACGTGGCGCTGTACACGCTCGGCGAGGCTCCGGAATGGTTCTCGCTGCGCGTGCCCGTGCACAGCTTCCAGTTCTACGACGAACTGATCGACGCGCTCAAGGACGTAGATGCGATCAAGGTTGCGACCTGGTGGAACACCGCCGCGCCCGTGTGGCGCTCAAGCGTTCTCCGGGGGATACCGGTGTACTTCGTACAGGACATCGAGACGTCCTACTATCCCGACGACGAGGTGGTGCGCCACGCCGTGCTCGACTCCTACCGGCCCGAGTTCCGTTACATGACGATCTCCTCGTGGAATCGCGAGCGGCTGCGAGAGCTGAACCTCGACGCTGAGCTGATCCCGCCGGGGATCGACCTCGACACCTTCCGTCCGCTGGACTCGGTCGAGCGCCGCGAGGACATGGTGCTCGCGATTGGGAGGACGAACCCCCTGAAGAACCTCCCGCTGACGCTCGCCGCATGGCGGGCGCTGCCGGAGCCGCGCCCGGAGCTGTGCCTCTTCGGGATCGAGCCCGAGCTGGCGTCCGATGAGGGTATGCGTTACGTGACCTCGCCGAGCGACGAGCAGGTAAACGAGCTCTTCAACCAGGCGACCGTGTTCATCCAGACCTCCACGCACGAGGGGTTCGCGCTGCCGCCACTGGAGGCGATGGCGACTGGCGGTGCGGTTGTCTGCACCGATGCTCATGGGAACCGCGACTTCTGTGCCGACGGCGAGAACTGCCTGATGCCCGATCATGACCGCGACGCCGTGAGCGACGCGCTTGCCCGGGCGCTTGGCGACGGTGCCCTGCGCGAGCGCCTCGGCGAGGCTGGTATTCGCACGGCCGCCGATTACGCGTGGGAGCGAAGGATCGACGCGCTCGAGGGGTTCCTCGAGGGGGTGGCTCGTCCGACTCGCGTCGATCTTGGCGGCGGCGTCGTGCCCGAGGCGCAACGGGCGGCAGGTTGAGCGTCACGGAGGACCGAGGAGCCCGGCGTGAAGCCTGAGTTCGCCGGGCGGCTGCGCTGCCCGGCGTGCCGCAGCGACCGGACGCTCGAGCTGCATGCCACGGCGAGCGACGCGCAGGAGGCACGCGAGGGATCGCTGCGCTGCACGAACTGCATGACCGAGTTCCCGTTGCGTCACGGCGTGGTGGAGCTCCTGCACGAGCCGCCCGAGCACATCCTCAAGGAGGCCGCGGGGCTCGCGCGGTTCGCCGAGCAGATGCGACTGGAGGGCTGGGACCGCGAGATGGTCCGGCGGCTGCCCAACGTCGAGCACGGCTACTGGTACGTGCAGGCGCGCTCGATGCACCAGCTGCTGACCACGGTGCCGTTCCGGCCCGGGCAGAGCGTCCTCGACGTCGGGTCGAACACGTGCTGGGCTAGCAACCACTTCGCCGAACGTGGGCTGCGGGCGATCGCGCTTGACATAGCGACCGCCGAGCTGCAGGGCCTGTACACAGGCGAGTACTTCATCGAGGACGGGAAGGTGTTCTTCGAGCGCATCCTCGGCTCGATGGACGCCATTCCGCTCGCGTCCAGCAGCGTGGACTACGTGTACTGCTGCGAGGTGCTCCACCACAACGACGCGGAGAGCCTGCGGCGGACGTTCTCCGAGATCTTCCGCGTGCTGCGGCCCGGCGGCCGTCTGCTGATGGTCAACGAGACACTCAAGACGCT
>JAOPZV010000155.1 GCA_025963935.1 Solirubrobacterales bacterium | reverse complement strand
GGATCTTCAAGCTGAGCTGTCGCTTCGACGGACACGACCGGGAGATCGAGGTCGGCAGGCCAATTTCAAAGGGGGGCGATGTGGTTCTCGCGATACTCGACCACGGCCGCTTTGAGCCGTTCCGCGTGCACACCGACAATGCCGGCGAGAGCGCGCCGGCCTGCGTCAGCCATCCCGTCTACTCGGTGACGGAGTTCTCGTGAACGCAGAGGCGACCCCCGGCGACATTGAGATCGCTGCTCTCGTGAAGCGCCTCTCACGCCCACACTCCTCCGGCGGGGACGTCGTCGAGCGCGCGGCGCTTCTCGCGTCGGGCAACGACTTCGGGGCCGTAATGGAGTGGATCGCCGAGCACGAAGGCGTGCCTGAGGCGATGGTCGCGGAACCGCCCCGGCGAGGCCTGCACGGACCGCGCCTCGGCGTCTCCGGCGGGGCCGCGTCGCGCACTCCGCTGCGCTTCGTGCTGCCCGCCGGAACACTGACCTGATCCTCGCGACGACGCTCGGAGACCGGCCCGGGCAGAGCCGCAGCGGATTCCATCTGGATGAACTGTCCGGAGAGCGTGTGCTCGGAGTCACACCCGGCGTCCTCGCGACTGTGTAGCGTTTGTCACGGCAGAGGCGTAGGTGCTGAGCGTCGATATCTGATCAAACTGAGGTGACCGATGGCTACTTCCAGCGCGCATCCCAGCAGTTCACAGGCGGCCGAGCAGGTACCCAGCTGGACCCTGGATCCCGAGCACACAGAAGCGAGCTTCCGCGCTCGCCGCATGGGAGCCACCTGGGTCGACGGGCATTTCAAGGAGGTGCACGGCAAGCTCTACTGGAACCTCGAGGACCCTCTGAGCGGCAGCTGCGTCGGTGAGATCGACGTCACGAAGCTCTACGCCGGCGAGCCGTACCTCAACACGCAGCTGCGGGCCGCCGACTTCCTCGACGCGAGCCACCACCGCACGATCGTCTTCAGTGCGCGGCTTGCCGACCGCACAGCCGAGCACGACTTCAAGGCCGAGGTGTTGCTCACGCTCCGTGGGGCCACACGAAAGGTGATCATGGATCTCACCTACCTCGGCCAGTGGGAGGCGCCCGTGTGGATGGACGGTCAGAACAGGGGAACCGCCACGCGCGTCGGCCTGCGAGCCGAGGGGATCATCACGCGCCGTGACTTCGAGGACGGCGAGCAGGAGCACACCGATGAGGAGGATCGCTCGAACGCAGGCGGCCTCCCCGCGAACGCGATCGAGATCGCTCTCGACGTCGAGGCGGTCCTCGACGACGACCTTCGCGACGCAGGGGCGAGCGCGCTCTAGGACGAGGGGGGATGCCGTCCCGGTGCCGTCCGAGTGGCGCGGCATGATGCCAGGAGATCGGCATGGAGCGCCCTGGTCACCTCATTCAACGACTGCGCGTGGCACGCGGCCTCAGCCAGGCCGAAGCCGGCCGGCGCGGCGGGGTTCCGCGAACCACCTGGAGCACGGTGGAGTCGGGTGACAGCGCGAACCCGAACCCGGACACCAAGCTGCGGATCGCACGCGCGCTGGACGTGAGACCCAGCAGCATCTGGCCTCCGCGGCCGCGGCCGCTGCATCTCGAGGAGGTCGACGATCCCCGCTGGGGGCCCGCGGTGCGAGCAATGGCCCACCGTCTCGATCTGAGCGGCTCGCTCGTGGAGCGTCAGCGCTTTGCACGCCGGCTGGTCGCAGTCCTCGACTGCGTCGACTCGGGCGCGAGCGGTCCCGGAAGGGATGGCGGTCGCTGGGATGAGCTGTGGCAGCTCGCCAACTCCCTGATGTTTGACCCGGACAGGACGCCGATCGCGATCGTCGACGGCAAGCTGGTCGAGCGCGAGCTCGACGGCTTTACGCCCCCCACCAGAGTGCGCGTGATCGCGACCAGGCGGCGTCGCCTACGCGGAGCGGGCGCAGTCGCAGAAGCCGACGGCTGCCGCTAGGCGGCTGCGACCGGCCGGGCCGCTCAGCCGACGACGGAGAAGCGCAGCCCTGCCCGCTCGAACCTGGCGACGCCGCCGCTGCCGAGCGCCGCCGCGGGCGTCAGGCATCCGGCGCTCGCCGGCGTCGCGCCATCCTCCGCGAGGAGCATCCCAGCCTCCCCCAGGAGCCTCGCCGTCGCCAGATAGCCGGGGTGTCCGTCAGCCTCGAGGTGCACCGCGAACGACCTTCCGCCGCTCGTGCGAGCGTGCAGCGCGATCGTCCATCTCCAGCCCTCCAGGCGATCCGGGTCCGGCCCGTAGCCCGACGAAGGACCGAGCCGGGCCAGCACGCCCGCGGCGGGCTCCCTCACTGAGGGTCTCGCTCTGGCGAGCCCTCGAACACATACCTGCGTGGCCGACAGAACGCCGGCCAGCGCCACGCGCGCGGGCAGCGACGCGGCGCTCCCGCCAAGCACGACGCCCTCGCGATAGCGGAATGGCTCCGGCGGCCGGCCTTCGCTCGAGGCGATCAGTGCGGCTGAGCGGTGAATCACCGCCGGGTTGATGAACGCGGCGGGCGCCATGGGAGCGATCACCGCGTTGTCCGGTCCCCTGCGGGGCGCGAGCGGGATCGGGCTGACGCGACGCACCGCCGCCGCGATCGCAACGTCATCGATCAGCGCGGCGGGATCGGCTATCACGCCGGCGTTCTCCCCTCCCGCCACGGCTGACAGGCTCTGAAACGTTCCTCCGGACATCCCGTCCGAGAGACGTGGCCTGCCCGGCGGCGGCGTGACGGCCACCTCGAGATCGGCCGCGGCGAGCCCCTCGTCCCATCGCTCGCGAGCGCTCTCCGCGGCGAGCAGGACCATCAGGTCCGCTGGAAGCGCCTCGAAGCCGCACACCTGCACGATCTTCACTGCCGCCGCGGTCGCGGGGCGGTCGAACTCGTCGATCATGCGCCGCACGAACGGGATCTCGCCGGTCAGGTCGGCGTAGTGCGCGCCGGCCGCGACGCACGCCTCGATCACCGGACGCCCGTAGAGCGTGTACGGGCCCACCAGGTTCAGGACGACGCGTGTGCGCGAGGCCATCGCCGCGAGGGAGCTCGCGTCACCGACGTCCGCCGCGATCGTCTGCGGCGCATGCACGCCGATCTCCGCCATCAGCCGCTCGAGCTTCGCGGTGTCTCGCGCGGCCGCCGCCCAGCGCACACCCGTCTCGGCCGAGCGTTCCGCCAGGTACGCCGCCACACGTCGTCCGGTGACGCCCGTCGCCCCGAACACCACGACGTCGAGATCGCGATCGCTCACCGCGCGCACCATACAGTTGCCGAGATCAGCGTCCCCGCCGTCCCGGGCTCACCCGCTGTGGCGGGCACGCCCTCACCCGCCGGGGAACGCAAGGCGCAGGACCTGCCTGTAGACCGAGCGGTACTGGCGCCCGAGCCGACCGCTGGTGTAGGGCAGGCCGTGGCGCGCGCAGACCGCACGCACCTGCGGCGCGATCTCCGCGTAGCGGTTGCTCGGCAGGTCCGGGAACAGGTGATGCTCGATCTGAAACGACAGGTTGCCGGTGAGCAGGTGGAACAGGCGACTGCCCTCGAGGTTGCACGAGCCGAGCAGCTGGCGCCGGTACCAGCCGCCGCGCGTCTCGCCGCGGCGCTGCTCCTCGGTGAACGTCTCCGCCCCCTCGGGGATGTGGCCGCAGAAGACGATCGTGTGGACCCACAGGTTCCGCACGAGGTTCGCGGCGACGTTCCCGGCCAGTGCCCGGCGCGCACCGCGGCGCCCGGAGAGGAGCGGGAACAGGACGTAGTCCTTGAGCAGCTGGCCGCGCGCCTTGCGCAGCAGCGCGAGCACCTCCACGCGCGCGTCGCCGCGTGACTTCTCCCCGCGGCCCACCGCGTCGAGCTCGAGGTCGTAGACGGCGATGGCCCACTCGAACACGACCGCCATGAGGAAGAAGTAGACCGGCTGGGCGAGGTAGACCGGATGCCAGCTCTGCTCCGGCTCGACGCGCATCGCCGAGTATCCGAGGTCGCGGTCACGACCGAGCACGTTGGTGTAGAAATGATGCTGGAAGTTGTGCGAGTGCTTCCACGAGGCGGAGGTCGAGGCGGCGTCCCACTCCCAGACGCTCGAGTGGATCGCAGGGTCGTTCATCCAGTCCCACTGTCCGTGCAGGACGTTGTGGCCGATCTCCATGTTCTCGAGCACCTTCGACAGCGCCAGCAGCGCCGTGCCAACAGCGGCTGCAGGCGCGAAGCGAGCGCCGAGAAGCAGCGCCCGGGCGGCAAGCTCCAGCCGGCGCTGGGCCGTGATCACCCCTGTGATGTACGCCCGGTCGCTCTCGCCGAGGTCCGCGCGCACCGAATCGCCGATCCGGTCGAGGTCACGGGCGAGCGTCGCGAGCGGATCGACCACCGCATCGCGCGGATCGACGGCCGCCGCGGGAGGATCGACCCTTGTATCGGGCGTTCGCAGCGTGCGAACCTGCTGTGCAGACAACTACCGGCCCCCTCGACCTGCTCTGGAGTAGCCCGCCTGGCGCAACCGCGGGCCACCTATCCTGCCAGCAAGCCGGCGCGGCCGCGTCACCGCTTGCGTCAGGTCTTCGCCGCCGGGTCGCTCGACTCGGCCGCCGCGCTCTCGCCCTGGCCGGAACGTGAGCCTTCGGTGGACACGATCAGGACGCTGCAGCGCGCATGGTGAGAGACCTTGTTCGGCACGCTGCCGAGGACCCGCTTCATCCCGTGCATGCCGCAGTTCCCGACGACCACGAGC
>JAOPZV010000137.1 GCA_025963935.1 Solirubrobacterales bacterium | reverse complement strand
ACGAAGGCCCGCCGGGACGCGCTCGCCGCGGCTCAGACCAGCCGCTCGTGCAGGTCGGCCAGCTCGGCCGGGTCGATCGAGTAGGTGTGCTCAGGGCCGGGGTAGCGGCGCGCACGGACGTCCTCGGCGAACGCCGTCACGCCGTCGTTCATCTCCTGCTGGAGGTTCGCGTAGCGCTTGACGAAGCGCGGTCCGAGACCGTCCCGGATGCCCAGCAGGTCGTGGAAGACGAGGACCTGGCCGTCGGTGGCCGGGCCGGCGCCGATGCCGATCACGGGGATCTGCAGCAGCGGCATCAGCTCGTCGCTCACGGCGCTCGGAATGGCCTCGAAGACGAGCGCGAAGCAGCCCGCCTCCTGCAGCGCGAGGGCCTCCGAGGCGATCCGCTCCGCCGCCCCGGCCGTGCGTCCCTGGGCCTTCCAGCCGCCGAGCGCGGTCGAGGTCTGCGGCGTGAGCCCGACGTGTCCCATCACCGGGATGCCCGCGCCGATGATCGCCCGGGCGCGCCTCACCGGCGCCTCGCCGCCGCCCTCCAGCTTGACCGCCTCGCAGCCGGCCTCCTTGACCATCCGCAGCGCCGTGGAGATCGCCTGCTCGTCGGAGACCTCGTAGGAGCCGAACGGCAGGTCGCCGATCATCAACGGGGTCGTCAGGCCACGTCGCACGGCACGGGCGAGCACGAGCATGTCGTCCAGCGAGACGGGCGTCGTCGCGTTGTAGCCGAGCACGGTGGTGGCCGCCGAGTCACCCACGAGCACCAGGTCCACGCCGGCGGCCTCGGCCGCCCGAGCGCTCGGGTAGTCGTAGGCGGTCACCATGACAATCGGGTCGCCGAGCCGCTTCTTCTCGCTCAGCAGCGGCAGCGTCATCGGCAGGCGACCCGGGTCGGACGGGGTCTGGACGTGGGGTTGGCTGGACATGCTTGACTCCTCTCTGACCCGGTTGACGCCGCGCTCAGGAGAGCAGGGTCGCCACCGCGTCGTCGACGGTGATGATGCGGTTGGTAGTGGCCTCCACGTGCACGACACGTGGCTCGTAGCGCCGCAGGTCCGCCTCCTCGTACTGGCCGTATGAGATGACGATGATCGTGTCCCCGCGATGCACGAGCCGCGCGGCGGCGCCGTTGACGCACATCGCACCCGAGCCGCGCTCCCCGGCGATCGTGTAGGTCTCAAAGCGCGCCCCGTTGTCGACATCCACCACGTGGACCTGCTCGTGCTCCAGGATGTCGGCCGCGTCGAGCAGCTCGGGGTCGACGGTGATCGAGCCGACGTAATGCAGGTCGGAGTCTGTGACGGTGGCCCGGTGGATCTTGGACTTGAGCATCACGCGTTGCATCGGGTGATCGTCTCTCCTGGGAGTCGTTGACTGGATGGCGCAGCGGGGGTCGGGCGGAGCGTGGCGTTGTCGATCAGGCGGACGTCGCCGATCCGGGCGGCGATCGCCAGCAGCGCCTCGCCGGTGAGCCGGTCGATCGGCTCGAGCGTGTCCGGCTCGACGAGCGCCACGTACTCCGGGCTGACGCCGGCGGAGCTGAGCGTGGCGTGCGCCGCCGCGAGCAGCGCCTCTGCCGAGCGCTCGCCGGCCGTCGCCAGCTCGCCAACTCGGTCGAGCGCGGCGGACAGCGCGAGCGCTCGAACGCGCTGATCGGGGTCGAGCAGGGCGTTGCGGCTCGACATCGCCAGGCCGTCGGGCTCGCGCACCGTCGGCAGCGCCTCGATCCGCACCGGGAGGTTGAGATCCGCCGCCAGGCGACGGATGACCAGCACCTGCTGGGCGTCCTTCTGGCCGAAGTAGGCGACGTCCGGCATCGCCATGCAGAGCAGCTTGGTCACGACCGTCGCCACGCCCCGGAAGTGCTCGCTGCCGCGCGCGGCGCCCTCCAGCCGGTCGGTCAGGCCGAGCACCTCCACGGACGTTGCGAAGCCCGGCGGGTAGACCTCCTCGACCGACGGCGCGAACAGCACGTCCGCGCCCGCCTCGACGGCGAGGGCCACGTCGTCGCGCTCGCGGCGCGGATAGCGCTCCAGATCGGAGCGCTCGTTGAACTGGGCCGGGTTCACGAACAGCGAGACGACCACCCGCTCGCAACGCGCGCGAGCGTGACGGATCAGCGAGAGATGCCCCTCGTGGAGGGCGCCCATCGTCGGGACCAGCCCGATCGTCAGGCCGGTGCGGCGGTGCGCCGCGAGCCGCGAGCGCAGCTCGGCGACCGTGCGCACCACGCTCGTGCGCGCAACCTCGCTGGGTGTGATGGGGCTCATCGTTCTCGGTCCAGTTCCCTTCGGATACCGGCGCGACTGAAGATGGTGCTGCGTGGTGCTGCCAGGTCCATCCCGAGCTGGCTCGATGACGGCCTGAGGGGGATGATACTGCCCTTTTCGGCAGCATGGAAAACCTTTGCCGAGACCCTCTCGCGTCGGCGGGCAGAGCTGACTGGCCAGTCGGCCAGGATTGGAGTATGCTGCGGGATGACGGCTGGTAACCCACCGTCTCCTCTTTCTCCTCAGCAAGGAGCCCGCGCAGTGCGGGCTCCTTGTCGTTACGGGGCCTGCGCCTCGGCGGGCCTGCGCCCACACGGGGGCTGCGACGGCCTGAGCGGGCGGTCTCCGCCGTCGCTACCAGGCGTCGACGTTCGGGCGCTTCTTCGCTGGGCGGCGCCACCACTCGCCGCTCGACTCGTCGAACAGCGTCGCGATCCAGCGCCGTGAGTCGGCCGGGTCGATCACGTCGTCGATCTCGCCATAGGCGGCCATGTTCACGCCGCGACCGCGCTCGTAGGCGGCCGACACCGTCTGCTGGAAGACGCGCTCGCGCTCCGCCTCGTCCTCGATCGCCTCGAGCTCACGGCGCATGCCGAGCCGCACGGCGCCCTCGAGGCCCATCGCCCCGAACTCAGACGTCGGCCACGCCACGGTGAACAGCGGGGCCTTGAAGCCGCCGCCGGCCATCGCCTGGGCGCCCAAGCCGTAGCCCTTGCGCAGGACGATCGTCCCCGTCGGCACGCTGAGGTTCGCGCCCGTCAGGAACATGCGCGCGAAATGGCGGACCGTCGCGGTCTCCTCGGCCGCTGGGCCGACCATGAAGCCCGGCGTGTCGCACAGGAACAGCAGCGGCAGCTCGAACGCGTCGCACAGCTGCATGAAGCGTGCCGCCTTGTCGGCGCCGTCCGCGTCGATCGCCCCGCCGAGATGCGTCGGGTCGTTGGCCACCACCCCGAGGGGGCGCCCGTCCACGCGCGCCAGTGCCGTGAGCATGCCCGGCGCGAAGCCTCCGCGCAGCTCCAGGACGGAGCCCTCGTCGAACAGCGTCTCGACGACGCGGCGCACCTGGTAGACGCGCTTGCGCTGCTCCGGTATGAGCTCGCGGAGCAAGTGCTGGTTGGGAGCCGCACCGGGCTCGCCGCGGCCGCGGAAGTAGGAGAGGTAGCGGCGGGCGACCGCCACCGCCTCGCGCTCGTCCTGCACGCGGAGGTCCACCACGCCGTTTGAGTACTGCATGTCGATCGGTCCCACGTCGGCGGGGTTGTGCACGCCCAGCCCGCCCCCCTCGATCATCGCCGGGCCGCCCATGCCGATGCTCGAATCCTCGGTTGCGATCACCACGTCGCAGCAGCCGAGCAGCGCCGCGTTGCCCGCGAAGCAGTAGCCCGAGGCGATCCCCACGAGCGGCACGAGGCCGCTGAGCCCCGCGAACAGTGCGAACGCCCGGCAGTCGAGGCCCGCCACGATCGGCATGTCCACGTCGCCCGGCCGGCCTCCGCCGCCCTCAGCGAACAGCACCACCGGCAGCCGGCGCCGCTCGGCGACGTCGAACAGGCGGTCCTTCTTGGCGTGGTTGCGCATCCCCTGGGTGCCCGCCAGGACGGTGTAGTCGTAGGACATCGCCACGCACGGCCGTCCCTCGATGTCGCCCACCCCACCGACCAGACCGTCGGCGGGGGTGCGCGCGATCAGCTCCTCGCGCGAGCGCCGCTGCTCCTGCGCGGCGAACAGCAGCGGGCCGTACTCGACGAAGCTCCCCTTGTCCAGCAGGTCGGCCAGATTCGCGCGCGCCGTGCGCTGGCCGCGCTCCCCACGCCGCGCCACGGCCTCCGGCCGGGCGGCGTCCAGGCCTATCTCGTGGCGCTCTCGGACCGCCGCGAGGTCCGCGCGCTCGGCGGTCGAAGGCCCGTCGCTCGCCGCCGGCTCCGGGGAGCCCCCGTCGTCGCTCGGCGTCGCTCCCGGCTCGAGCATCAGCAGCAGCTGGCCCTCCTCGACCGCGTCCCCGACCGCGACGGCCACGCGGCGGACCACGCCGTCGGTCTGCGCCAGCACCTCGTGCTCCATCTTCATCGCCTCCAGCACAACCAGCGGCGTGCCTGCTCCCACACGCTCGTCGGCGCCGTGCGCGATCGACACCACGACGCCGGCGAACTGCGCTCTGACGGCGAGCTCCGAGGGATCGGCCATCGCGAGATCATTGCGCAGGGGACAGCCGGCAGGGCGGCGGCAGGGCGGTGGAAGGCGCTCAGCGAGGTAACGCTCGGCGTCCGCCGCCGGCGGCCGCAAGCGCCTCGCGGCGAGCAACTACCATCCAGCAGATGTCATCCGGGGAGCGCCAGCGATCGGCCTCCGAGCGGCGCGAGGCGCTCAAGGAGGTGCTGGCGCAGGCGCGCGGGTGCGTGCGCTGCAGCGAGCTCGCCGCCACGCGCAAGACGGTCGTGTTCGGCATGGGCAACGCGGACGCGGACCTGATGTTCGTGGGCGAGGCCCCCGGCGCCAACGAGGACGAGCAGGGCCTGCCGTTCGTGGGCCGCGCCGGCAAGCTGCTCGACAAGCTGCTCGAGGAGATCGGGTTGGAGCGGGGGGACGTGTTCGTCGTGAACGTCTTGAAGTGCCGCCCTCCCGGGAACCGCGATCCACTGCCGATCGAGATCAGCAACTGCCAGGAGTACCTGCTGCGCCAGGTCGAGCTGATCGAGCCGACCGTCATCTGCACGCTCGGGAACTTCTCGACGAAGCTGCTGCGCGGCGACCCCACGGGCATCACCCGCCTGCACGGACAGCCGGAGGTCCGGGTGATCGGCGCGCGAGCGGTGCGCCTGTACCCGATCTACCACCCCGCGGCTGCCCTCTACACGCCGCGGATGCTCGAGACACTGCGCGAGGACTTCGCCCGCCTCCCCGAGCTGCTCGCCCTCGGCGCGCCCGAGCAGCCGCTCTCGCAGGAGGCCGAGGTGCCGCAGCCCGACGTGCCGGAGCCCGTGGAGGCGGCGTCGGTGCCGGAGGAGCCGGTCGGGGCCGAGCGCGAGCCGGCGGCAGCCAGGAGCGAGCAGACCGCCACAGAGGTCGATCAGCTGGGGTTGTTCTAGGCGGCGTCCACGCCGGACTGGACGCATGTCCACAGCCGTTTTCCCTGCAAAGAAGGGGAAATTGATGCGATGTCGAAGATTTCTGTCCAGGTCCTAAAGCAAGCCACGACGGCTGCCGATGAAGATCCTGTCTCCATCCCTCCAGGAGTAATGACCGGCCCGCGTCCCATTCTCCCGCGGGCCGGTCTTTTTTAAGCCTCACGTTCTGCCGGCGCCCGGCCCCGAACAGCCTCTAGAGTCACGGAGTGGCCGTGCGCAGCGTCGAAACCACCGGTCCCGCCGAGACCGAATCGCTTGGCGCCGAGCTCGCCGGCGTCCTGAGTGACGGCGACGTCGTCCTCGTCTGCGGCGAGCTGGGGTCCGGCAAGACGACGCTCGTGCGAGGGGCCGCTCGCGCGCTCGGCGTGGGCGACCCCGTGACCAGTCCTACCTTCAGCATCGGGCATCGCTACTCGGCGGAGAACCTCACTGTCACCCACCTCGACCTTTACCGGCTCGCGAGCCTCGACGACGAGGACCCCGGCCTGCTTGCCGACTACGTGGGCCCCGGGCGCATCGCGTTCGTCGAGTGGCCGAAGGACTCCGCCGGCGAGCTGTCCGGCGCCCGCCTGCGCGTCACGCTCAGCCACCGGGGTGGGGACAGGCGGCGCATCGAGGTGGGCCCGGCCGGCGCGGGCGGCTCGGAGGACTCGGGTTGATGGTGCTCGGCATCGACACCGCAACGCGATCCACGGCGGTAGCGCTGCGGCTCGACGACGGGCGCACCACGCAGGCGCGCGACGATCCGCCGGCGGGCGAGCACCCCGGTCACGCAACGCGGCTTCTGGCGATGGCACACGAGCTGCTCGCCGCGGCGGGCGTCGGCTGGAGCGAGCTCGAGCGGATCGCCGTGGGCGTCGGACCGGGAACCTTCACGGGCCTGCGCGTCGGGGTCGCCACGGCCCGCGCCCTCGCCCAGTCCCTGTCGGCCGAGCTCGTCGGCGTCTCGAGCCTGCAGGCTCTGGCCCTCCCCGCGCTCGCGGCGGCCTCGGAGACCGGCGGCGGTGCGGCAGCAGGCGGCACCGACGCCGTGCTCGCGGTGATCGACGC
>JAOPZV010000090.1 GCA_025963935.1 Solirubrobacterales bacterium | reverse complement strand
AGTCCCTGAAGGACACCGTCCTCACGCTGAGCGCCCACAAGCCGGATGCGATCGTGCTGCGCACGCCGTGGGCCGGTGCCTCCGAGCTCGTCTCGAAATGGTGCAGCGCGGCGATCGTCAACGCCGGCGACGGCAAGCACGAGCATCCCACGCAGGCGCTGCTCGACGTCTACACGCTGCGCCGCCGCCTGGGCGATATCGACGGCTCCTCGATCTGGATCGTCGGCGACGTCGCCCACTCGCGGGTGGCCCGCTCGAACATCATCGCCTTTCAGCGGATGGGCGCCAGGGTCACCGTCGCGGGTCCGCCCACGCTGATCCCGCGCGGCATCGAGGAGCTCGGCTGCGAGGTGCGCTTCACGCTCGATGAGCTCGGCTCCGCCGACGTCGTCTACGCGCTGCGAATGCAGCGGGAGCGGATGAGCGAGGCGTGGGTGCCGTCGCTGCGCGAGTACGCGACCTGGTACCAGATCAACGGGCAGCGCCTGTCGGCGCACCAGATCCTGATGCACCCCGGTCCGGTGAACCGAGGCGTAGAGCTCTCCGGCGAGGTCGTGGACTCGCCGCAGGCGGTCATCACCGCGCAGGTGGAGGCGGGCGTGGTGGTGCGCATGGCGGTCCTCTACGAGCTGCTCGCCGGGTCGCGGGAGCCACGCCCCGGCGCCGAGCGCGCACCCCTGGCCGGCGCTGCCGCTGTCGCCGGGGGACAGCTCGCATGAGCGCCGCCGAGCCGCTCGTGATCGCTCCTCAGCAGCCGGCGGAGCTGCTGCTGCGCGAGGTCCGAGTACTCGACCCGCGGGCCGGGATCGACGCGCCCCACGACGTTCGCATCAAGGGCGGGCGGATCTCCGAGCTGTCCGCGCCCGGGACGCTCGAGGCCGATGGCGGCGAGGAGCTGCTCGAGGGCCGGGGCAGGCTCGTGCTGTTGCCCGCCTTCTTCGATCCCCACGTCCACCTGCGCACCCCCGGGCAGGAGCACAAGGAGGATCTGGAGACCGGCACCCGCGCCGCCGCGGCCGGGGGGTACGCAGCCGTGATCGCGATGCCGAACACCGATCCGGTGCTCGACTCCGCGCCCCTCTTGCGCTCGCTGCGTGACGCCGCGGCGCGCGAAGCGCGCATATCCGTCGGCTTTCTCGCCGCGATCACCCGTCGGCTGGAGGGCGAGCAGCTCACCGAGATGGCCGAGCTCCGGATCGAAGGCGCGCTCGGGTTCACCGACGACGGCAGGCCCGTCCAGAGCGCCGGGATGCTGCAGAAGGCACTGCAGTACCAACGGCTCTGCGGCGGCGTGCTCGCGCTGCACGAGGAGGACCCCACGCTCTCGCGCGGCGGCTCGATGAACGAGGGGGCCGTCAGCGCCGCGCTCGGCATCAGGGGCATACCGACGGTCGCCGAGTCCACGATGGTTGCTCGCGACGCCGCGCTGGCAGGCTACGAGGACGGCCGCGTGCACTTCCAGCACCTCAGCTGCGCCGCCTCCGTAGACGCCCTCGCCGCCGCCAAGTCCCGTGGCTGGCGGGTCAGCGCCGAGGTGACGCCCCACCACCTGCTGCTGACAGAGGAGGACGTGCGGGGGATGGATACCCGCATGAAGATGCATCCGCCCTTGAGCACCGAGGCCGATCGCCGGGCGCTGCTCGACGCTCTGCGCAGCGGCACGATCGACTGCGTGGCGACTGATCACGCGCCACATGCGCGAGATGAGAAGGAGGTGCCCTTCGAGCAGGCGCCGATGGGGACGACCGGCCTGGAGACCGCCTTCGCGGCGCTCCACAGCGGCCTGGTGGTGAGCGGCCAGCTCGAGCTCGGTGTGCTCGTCGAGCGGATGACGGCCGGCGCGGAGCTTTTCGGGCTGCCGACCCCGCTGATCGCCGTGGGCGAGCCGGCGAGCGTCGCGCTCGTCGACCTGGACGCCGAGTGGGTCGCCGGCGAGCATGGCTGGGAGAGCCGCTCGGAGAACTGCTGCTTCGCCGGCCGGCGGCTGCGCGGCCGGGTGCTGCTCACGCTCGCCGCAGGCGCGCTCGCGCATCGCGACCGCACGCTCACGATGGTGGGCGCCTGATGGGGCTGCTCGCCCGTGATCGCGCCGCCCTCGTCGTCGTCGACGTGCAGGAGGGCTTTCGCTCCTACGCCACCTTCTCCGAGGTGGCCGGAGCGTGCGCGAAGCTGGTGCAGGCCGCCCGCGTCCTCGAGCTGCCCACGCTCGTCAGCGAGCAGTACCCGAAAGGTCTCGGCCACACCGCTCCCGAGGTCGGCCTCGAGGACGAGCCGCTGATCGAGAAGACGGTCTTCTCGGCTGCGCGAGCGGACGGCTTCGACCTCGGCGGACGCCAGCAGGCGATCGTCTGCGGGATCGAGGCGCACGTGTGCGTCAGCCAGACGGTCCACGACCTGCTCGACAAAGGCCTCGAGGTGCACGTGCCGGCGGACGCCGTCGGCTCCCGCCACGAGATCGACTACGAGCGGGCGCTGGAGCGCATGGAGCGCGCCGGCGCGATCGTCAGCACGGTCGAGGCCGCGCTCTTCGAGCTGCTCGAGCGCGCCGGCACCCCGGAGTTCAAGGCCGTGCAGAAGCTCGTCGTCTGAGATGGCCGACGCGACCGCCTACGTCCTGCTCGAGGACGGGACAAGGTTCGACGGCGAGGCATGCGCCGCCGAGGGCCACGCGGTCGGGGAGCTGGTGTTCACGACAGGCATGTCCGGTTACCAGGAATCGATGACGGACCCCTCGTTCGCCGGGCAGCTGATCACCTTCACCTACCCGCACATCGGCAACTACGGCGCGAGCGCGCAGGCGATGGAGTCCGACCGGGCGTGGGCCCGCGCGGCGATCATGCGCGAGGCGTGCAACCGCGAGGACGCGCCCACCGCCGAGCGGGGCTGGCTCGACTGGCTCGCCGACAGCGGCGTTCAGGGCATCAGCGGCGTCGACACGCGCACGCTCGTCAGGCACATCCGCGACGCCGGGGCGATGCGCGGGGGGGTGTTCCCCGCCGCGATGCCCGAGCGCGACGCGCGCGAGCTGATCGCGGCAGAGCCGCTGATGACGGGGCAGGATCTTGCCTCGGTCGTCAGCCCGACCGAGGTGACCCGCCACGGGGCCGGCGACGGCCCGAGCATCGCGGTGATCGACACCGGGATCAAGGCCTCGATGGTGCGAGAGCTCCTCGCCCGCGGCGCGCGAGTGTCGCTGCACCCATGCTCGAGCACCGCGGAGCAGCTGCTCGCAGAGGATCCCGACGCGGTCTTCCTTGCCAACGGCCCCGGCGACCCGGCGGCGCTCGGCTACATCGTCGACACGGTCCGCGAGCTGGTCGGGCGCAAGCCCGTGTGGGGTATCTGCCTGGGCCACCAGTTGCTCTGTCGCGCGGTGGGCCTTGAGACCTTCAAGCTCCCGTTCGGCCACCGCGGCGCAAATCATCCCGTGAGGGACCTGCAGACGGGGCGCGTCGAGATCACCTCCCAGAACCACGGCTTCGCCGCCGTCGGGCCGGACGGGGGCCGCACGATCGACAGCGACGAGCCGGTGCGCTGGGAGACCGACTTCGGCGCCGCAGCGCTCTCGCACGTGAACCTCTACGACCGCACCGTCGAGGGCCTCGAGCTGCTTGACGTTCCCGGCGGGACCGTGCAGTACCACCCCGAGGCCGGCCCCGGTCCGCACGACAGCCTGTATCTCTTCGACCGCTTCCTGCAGCGCATTGCCACGGCGTAAGGACATCCACAAGATCCTCATCCTCGGCTCCGGCCCGATCGTCATCGGGCAGGCCGCGGAGTTCGACTACTCCGGCGTGCAGGCGTGCAAGGTGCTGCGCGAGGATGGCTACGAGGTCGTGCTCGTCAACTCCAACCCCGCGACGATCATGACCGACCCCGAGTTCGCCAACGCGACCTACATCGAGCCACTGCTGCCGGGCCCGGTCGCGCAGGTGATCGAGCGCGAGCGCCCCGACGCGCTGCTCGGGACGCTCGGCGGCCAGACGGCGCTCAACCTGTCAAAGGCCCTGCACGACGACGGCACACTCGAGCGCTTCGGCGTTGAGCTGATCGGTGCGAACTACGAGGCGATCGCCTGCGCAGAGGACCGCGACCTGTTCAGGGAGGCAATGGCGGGGGCCGGCCTGCACATGCCGCGCAGCGCGATCGCCACCACGCTGCAGGAGGCCGAGGACGCGCTGCCCGACATCGGCCTGCCTTGCATCGTGCGCCCGGCGTACACGCTCGGCGGCCGGGGCGGGGGCATCGCGCGCAGCGCCGAGGAGTTCCGGCGCATCGCCGCGCAGGGGATCGAGGCATCGCCGATCGGCCAGGTGCTGCTCGACGAGTCGGTGATCGGTTGGGGCGAGTTCGAGCTCGAGGTGATGCGTGACCACGCTGACAATGTCGTGATCGTCTGCTCGATCGAGAACGTCGACCCGATGGGCGTGCACACCGGCGACTCGGTCACCGTGGCACCCCAGCAGACGCTCACCGACAAGCTCTACCAGCAGCTGCGCGACCAGTCGATCGCGGTGATTCGCGCCGTCGGCGTGGAGACAGGGGGCTCCAACGTGCAGTTCGCCGTCAACCCGCAGACCGAGGAGATCCTCGTCATCGAGATGAACCCGCGCGTCTCGCGCTCCTCGGCGCTGGCCTCCAAGGCGACGGGCTTCCCGATCGCGAAGATCGCCGCGCGGCTGGCCGTCGGCTACCGCCTCGACGAGATCGACAACGACATCACCGGCGAGACGCCGGCCTGCTTCGAGCCGACGATCGACTACGTGGTCGTCAAGTGGCCGCGGTTCGCCTTCGAGAAGTTCCCCGGGACCGACCCCACGCTGACCACCCACATGAAGTCCGTCGGCGAGGCGATGGCGATCGGGCGCACGTTCCAGCAGGCGTTCGCCAAGGCGCTCCGCTCGCGGGAGCTCGACAAGCCGCCGTCGCTGGGCGACATCCCCGACGACGAGCTGCTCGAGCGGCTGCGGACCCCCGGGGCCGCGCGCTTCGAGACGATCCTCGAGCTTCTCGGCCGCGGCACCGGCGTCGAGGCCGTCCACGAGCGCACGAGCATCGACAGATGGTTCCTCGACGAGCTTCGCTCGCTGGCGCTCGATCCCACTGGCCCCTTCGCCGGCGAGCGATCGTTCCGCTCCGTGGACACCTGCGCCGCCGAGTTCCCCGCGAGGACGCCGTACTACTACTCGGGCTGGGAGCGCAGCTCCGCACACGAGGTCAGGCGGGGAGATCGCGAGTCGGTGGTGATCCTCGGCTCGGGCCCGAACCGCATCGGGCAGGGCATCGAGTTCGACTACTGCTGCGTGCACGCCGCGATGACCGTCCGCGAGTCCGGGCGCGACGCGGTGATGATCAACTGCAACCCCGAGACGGTCTCAACCGACTACGACATTTCCGACCGGCTGTACTTCGAGCCGCTGACGCTCGAGGACGTGCTCGCCGTCGTCGAGATCGAGCGGCCGAAGGGCGTGATCGTTCAGTTCGGGGGACAGACGCCCCTGAAGCTCGCCGCGGGCCTGGCCGCGGCCGGCGTGCCGCTGCTGGGGACGAGCGTCGAGGCGATCGACCTCGCCGAGGATCGCGGGCGCTTCGGCGCGCTGCTCGAGCGCCTTGGCCACAAAGCGCCGCCCTACGCCACCGCGCGGTCGGTCGCCGAGGCGCTCGACTGCGCCGAGCAGGTCGGATTCCCGCTGCTGGTGCGGCCGTCCTATGTGCTCGGCGGCAGGGCGATGGAGATCGTCTACTCACGCGAGGGCCTCGCCGACTACCTGCGCCGCGAGGCCGCCGGGGACGGGGACATCTACCTCGACAGGTTCCTGGAGAACGCCGCCGAGGTGGACGTCGACGCGCTGTGCGACGGCAGTGAGGTGTGGATCGGCGGGATCATGCAGCACGTCGAGGAGGCCGGCGTGCACTCGGGCGACAGCGCCTGCGTGCTTCCGCCGCACTCCCTGGGTGAGGAGATGCTCGAGCAGATCCGTCTGGCCACGCGCGATATCGCCCTCGCCGTGGGCGTCGTTGGCCTGCTGAACGTCCAGTATGCGGTCCACGCCGGCGAGCTCTACGTGATCGAGGCCAATCCGCGGGCCTCGCGCACCGTGCCGTTCGTCTCCAAGGCCGTCGGCCTGCCGCTCGCCAAGCTGGCCTGCCGCATCATGCTCGGCGAGCGTATCTCCGACCTCGATCTGCCCCGCGGCCGCGAGGGGATTGGCTTCGGCGAGCACATCTCCGTCAAGGAGGCCGTGCTGCCATTCGACCGCTTCGAGGGATCTGACGCGCTGCTCGGGCCGGAGATGCGCTCCACGGGCGAGGTCATGGGCATCGCCCGCGACTTTCCCACGGCTTTCGCGAAGGCGCAGGCGGCCGCGGGGGTGCCCCTGCCGAGCGAGGGCACCGCGTTCATCACCGTCACCGACTCCGACAAGGCGGGCGCCTTTGCCGTCGCCCAGATCCTGCACGACTGCGGCTTCCGGATCGTCGCCACGCGTGGCACCGCCGAGGCGATCGCGCGGATGGGGGTCCCCGTCGAGACCCTCAACAAGATCGGCGAGGGCTCGCCGCACGTGCTCGACTGGATCGAGCGCGGGGACGTCGACCTCGTCGTGAACACGCCCACCGGCGTCGGCGCTCGCACCGACGGATATGAGATCCGGCGCGCCGCCGTATCTCACGGGATCCCCTGCCTGACGACGCTGTCGGCGGGCGTATCCGCGGCGCGGGCCATCGCCAGCGCGCGCCGGGACGGCCCGCCCGAGGTGCTCTGCCTGCAGGACCTGCACGGGATGCCGCGCGAGACGGCGCCGGCGCATGGGGCCGGGGTGGCGTGAGCGAGGCACCGTTCGCCCGCCGGGCGCTGACCGTCACGGGCATGGAGGAGCTGGGCGCCTACCGGGTCCTGCGTGTGGCCGACCCCGACGGGGCCGCGCCGGAGCCAGGGCAGTTCGCGATGCTCGCCGCCGCGGAGCGCTGGGGCGGGGGGGAGGATGAGCGGCCATACCTGCCGCGGGCCTTCTCGATCGCCCGCCACCTCGACGGGGAGTCGCACTTCCTGCTGGAGGACGTGGGGCCAGGCAGCCGGCGGCTTTGCGAGCTGCGGGCGGGGGAGAAGCTGTGGTCGCTCGGACCGCTGGGGCAGGGCTTCGCCGCCCCGCCGGACGGGCGCAGGGCGCTGCTCGTCGGCGGGGGCGTCGGCATCGCGCCGCTGGCGATCCTCCAGGACTCGCTGTCCGCTGCGTGCACCGTGCTGCTCGGCTTCCGCGATGCACCCCGCGTCGCCGGCGCAGCGCTGCTGAGCGGCGCGCAGCTCGCCACCGATGACGGCTCCGCCGGCCATCACGGGCTCGTCACCGACCTGCTCGAGGAGGAGATCCGCCACGACTCGCACGCCGTCGTCTACGCCTGCGGTCCCGCGGGCATGCTCGAGGGGGTGCGGGCGGTGTGCGCTCGCGCCGAGGTACCGGCTCAGCTGGCGCTCGAGGCCGGCATGGCATGCGGTTTCGGCGCCTGCTTCGGCTGCGTCGTGCCCCGCCGCGGCGGCGGATATCTGCGCGTCTGCGTCGACGGCCCGGTGATCGACGCAGCCGTCCTCGAGCACGTCGAGGAGCATGCCGGGGCGCCGGCGTGAGCATCGAGTTCTGCGGGCTGGAGCTGGCCCATCGGGTGATCAACGGGTCGGGGACGTTCGACGCGATCGCCGCCCGGCGGGTGTTCGACGAGGGGCTCCGCACGGGCTTCCCGTTCGCCGCCTACGTCTCCAAGACGATCACCCTGGAGCCGCGCGCGGGCAATCCGCCGCCCCGGCTGTGGGAGGCGCCGGGCGGCCTGATCAACTCGATCGGCCTGCCGAACAAGGGGTTGGACGGCTATCTGCGCGATGACCTCCCGCAGCTCGCCGACCTGCTGGGGGATGCCGGCGGGGAAGCGGCGGACCGCCGCGCCGTGCCACTGATCACGAACGTGATGGGAGCGGACTCCGAGGAGATCTCGAGGCTGCTCGAGGCCTGTCAGGAGCGGGGGGAGATCGCGGCCGTCGAGCTCAACGTGTCATGCCCGAACGTCAAGACCGGCCTCGACATCGGTGCCGATCCGCGCCAGCTCGAGGACGTTGTGCGGGCGGTGCGCGGCCGTACGCAAAAGCCGCTGGTCGTGAAGCTCACGCCCAACACCGCCGACGTCGCGGCGTGCGCACAGGCCGCCGAGGAGGCCGGCGCCGATGCGGTGTCGCTGATCAACACGCTGCGGGCGACCGCGCTTGCTCCGCAGGCGACGGTGCGCCCGCGTCGGCCGTGGCTCGGGGGCGGGACGGGCGGCCTTTCCGGTCCGGCGATTCGCGTCGTCGCGCTGGCGCAGGTGGAGGCGGTCGCCGCGCGCGTCACGATCCCTGTCGTCGGCATGGGCGGCGTGCAGTGCGCGCGGCACGCACGCGACCTGCTCGACGTCGGCGCGACGCTGGTCGCCGTCGGAACGGAGAGCTTCCGCGATCCGGCGAGCGCCGGGAGGATCGCGCGCGAGCTGCAGTCCCTCGAGGAGGGCTGAGATGGCATCGCGGAGAGCGGCGCAGCGACCAGGATGCCCGATCACTGGAACTTCGCCGTCGGGTTGACCCGGGGGAACGAAGTC
>JAOPZV010000085.1 GCA_025963935.1 Solirubrobacterales bacterium | reverse complement strand
TGTCTTGAACTTCGGCGGGCGCATCTGCTTGACGCGCAGCGAGGTCTTGGCCATCAGTCGGTGCTCTCCTTCTCGGTTTTGTCTGCCTCGGGCGCCGCGGCCTCCGGCTCGGTGGCCTCGGGCTCGGTGGCCTCGGGCTCAGACTCTGTGGGCTCGGCCGGTGTGGCCTGCGCGTCGGGCGCAGCCTCAGCCGGGCCGGCCTCGGCCTCGGGCTCTGCCGTGTCGGACTCGGCGACCTCGGGCTCAGGTGCCTCGGCCTCGGGCTCCGCCGTCTCCGGCTCAGCGACCTCGGGCTCAGCGGCCTCGGCCTCCGCGTCGGGCTCAGCGGCCTCCGGCTCGGCGGCCTGCGCCGGCTGTCCGCCGCCGGAGCCGTTGCCGGAGCCGTTCGTGGCGGCGCCGTCCTCGTCGGGGCCCGTGCCGGGCAGGTCGAAGCCGGCCGGACGGCCCTGGGCGGCGAACGGCATGCCGAGCGCGCTCAGCAGGGCGAAGGCCTCCACGTCGGTGGCGGCGTTCGTGGTGATCGTGATGTCGAGGCCGCGCACCTCGTCAATCGCGTCGTAGTCGATCTCCGGGAAGATGATCTGCTCCCTGACGCCCATCGAGTAGTTGCCGCGGCCGTCGAAGGAGCGTGGGCTGAGCCCGCGGAAGTCGCGGATCCTGGGGATCGCGATGGAGACGAGGCGGTCAAGGAACTCGTAGCCGCGCTGGCCGCGCAGCGTCACGGCGACGCCCACGGGCATCCCCTCGCGAAGTTTGAACGCGGCGATCGACTTGCGCGCGCGGCGCACGTTCGGCTGCTGCCCGGCGATCGTGGCCAGCTGTTCGGTCGCCGCCTTGAGGACTTTCGAGTCCTGCTTGGCGAGCCCGACGCCCATGTTGACCGTGATCTTCACCAGCTTCGGCGCCTGCATCACCGAGGAGTAGCCGAAGCGCTCGATCAGCGCCGGGCGGATCTCCTCCAGGTAACGGGTCTTCAGGCGTGCCTGTGTAGCTGTGTCGGCCATCATCGTCACTCGCTCAGTCGAGCTTCGCCCCGGAGCTCTTGGCCACGCGGACGCGCGCGCCGTCCTCGCGGCTGATGCCCACGCGGGTGCGCTTGCCTTTGGCGTCGAGGAGCATCACGTTGGAGACGTGGACCGGTCCCTCGCGCTCGATCACGCCGCCGAGCGCGGCCTGGGTCTGGGCGCCGGCGACGGGCTGGGGACGCGTGTGGCGCTTGACCATGTTGAGGCCCTCTATGTAGAGGCGCTCCTTCTTCGGGTCCACGCGCAGCACGCGGCCGGTCTTGCCGCGGTCCTTGCCAGAGATGACCTCGACCTGGTCGCCGGAGCGGATCTTCAGCGTGCGACGCTTGGGAGCGGCGGCGGTACGTGCCATCACAGGACCTCCGGCGCGAGCGAGACGATCTTCATGAAGTTGCGCTCGCGCAGTTCGCGGGCCACCGGGCCGAACACGCGCGTGCCGCGCGGGTTGTTCTGCTCGTCGATGATCACCGCAGCGTTCTCGTCGAAGGCGATGTAGGTACCGTCGTCGCGCCCGATCGGCTTCTTCGTGCGAACCACCACCGCGGTCACGACCTCGCCCTTCTTCACGGCGCCCTGCGGGTTGGCCTGCTTGACGGTGGCGGTGATCACGTCGCCGACGAACGCATACCGGCGCCTCGATCCCCCCTTCACGCGGATGCACAGGATCTCGCGCGCGCCCGAGTTGTCAGCCACGCGCAGGCGTGTCTCGTTCTGGATCATCGCGCGCGCTCCAGGACGTCGACGAGCGCCCAGCGCTTGGTGCGTGACAGCGGGCGGCTCTCGATGACGCGCACGACATCGCCCTCGTGGGCGTCGTTCTGCTCGTCGTGTGCGTGGATGGTGTTGGAGCTGCGCACGATCTTCTCGTAGCGGCGGTGGCGGCGGGCCACGTCGATGCGCACGGTGATCGTTTTCTCGGCCTTGTCGGAGACGACGATGCCCTGACGCACCTTGCGCTTCCCCTCGACGGGCGCGTGGACGGGGGCGAGCGCCTCGGGCGCGGGCGCCGCCGAGCGGCGCTCCGCGGCCTTCGCGCGTTCCTGCAGGCGCCGTGCACGGCGGCGAACGGCCTTCGTGCGGCGGGTCTCCACTCGCTCGGCGTGGCGCTCCTCCGGCGAGCGTGCCGGCCGGGCCTCGCCCGAGTGCGCGGAGCGCGCCTGGCGACGGCGCTCCTTCGGGGGAAGCTGCTGCGCGGCGGGAGCCGCCGGGGCGTCCGCTTGGGGCGCTGCCTCGGCGTCGTCCTCGGAAGCGTCGTCGGCCGGCGCCTCCTGCGCGGGCTCGCTGGTCTCCTCGGACGCCTCAGCCACGGGTACCTCCTCCGCGGGAGCCTCCTCCGCGGGAGCCTCCTCGGCCTGCGGAGCATCGGCGGCGTCGGCTGCGGGAGCGTCGGCGGCCTCAGCCTCCTGCGCCTCGGGCGCGTCGGCGGCGGGTGCCTCGGCGCCGGCCTGCGGCTCATCCGCGCCGGCGGCCTCGGGGGCCGTGTCGGCCGGCTGCTCCGGCTCCTCTGTGTTCTCTTTGTCTTTTTTGTCAGCCATGTTTCCTCGTTTGATCAGGTGGCGCCGGCGGTGCTCATCGCCCGCTCGCGCTCGACGGTCAGTGCTCGCGCGAGGTCGCGCTTGGCGCGACGCAGCCCTGCGGTGTCGTCCAGTTCGCCGGTCGCGTTGGCGAACCGCAGGCCGAAGACCTCGCGGCGCAGCTCGGTGATGCGCGTCGCCAGCTCGCTGGCCTCCAGGTCCCGTATCTCTCGTGCCTTCATCGCGGTATGCCTCAGTCCTCGCGCAGCACGAACTTCGATTTGAGCGGAAGCTTGTGCGCGGCCAGACGGATCGCGTCGCGCGCCAGCGGCTCGGGCACACCGGCGAGCTCGAACATCACGCGTCCGGGCTTGACGACTGCCACCCAGCCTTCCGGCGAGCCCTTGCCCGAGCCCATGCGCGTCTCGGCGGGCTTCTTGGTGACGGGCTTGTCGGGAAACACGTTGATCCAGACCTTGCCGCCACGCTTGATCTTGCGGGTCATCGCGACACGCGCAGCCTCGATCTGGCGGTTGGTGAGCCAGCCGCCCTCGAGCGCCTTCAGCCCGTACTCGCCGAACTGCACGTGCACCTGGCCACGCGAGGTCCCGCGCCGGCGGCCTCGGTGCTGCTTGCGGTGCTTCACACGCTTGGGAGACAGCATCAGCGTCCGCCTCCGCCGGGCCCGCCGCCGCCTGAGCGCGGTCCGCGTCCACCACCGCCGCCGCCGCCGCCGCCGGGTCCGCGG
>JAOPZV010000081.1 GCA_025963935.1 Solirubrobacterales bacterium | reverse complement strand
GCGTCGCCGGCCTCGCGTTCAAGGCGTCGGTGGCGCCCTTCCACCAGTGGACGCCGGACGTCTACGAGGGCGCGCCGACGCCCGTCACCGCGTTCATGGCGGTCGCCACGAAGGTCGCCGCGCTGGGTCTCTTGCTGCGCTTCTTCGACGTCGCGCTGATCGCCACACGGGCCAGCTGGGCTCCCGCGCTCGCGGCGCTCGCGACGGTCACGATCCTCGTCGGCAACGTGGGCGCGCTCGGCCAGTCCTCGCTGAAGCGGATGCTCGCCTACTCATCGGTCGCCCAGGCCGGCTACATGCTCGCCGGGATCGTCGTCGCCGACCGGCTCGGCGCGCAGGCGCTCGTCTTCTACCTCGCGGTCTACCTGCCGATGAACATGGCCGCGTTCGCCGTAATCGTGGCACGGGAGCGCGAGACGGGCCTGGGCGACTCGATCAGGGCAGTCGCAGGGCTGGGGCGGGACAGGCCGCTGCTCGCCTGGCCACTGACGATCTCGATGCTCGCACTCGCCGGGATCCCGGCGACCGCCGGCTTCATCGGCAAGTTCTACCTGATCGACGCGACCGTCTCGGGCGGCTACACGTGGCTCGGCGTGATTATCGTGATCGGCTCGATGATCTCGCTCGGCTACTACCTGCCGGTGATCGCCGCGGTATGGATGCGCGAAGCGCCGGCGGGAGAGGCCGAGACCGATGCTCCCCTCGGACCCGCGGACGCACCTGCGCCGGCCGGCGCGCTTCCGGCGCTGGCCGGTGGCTCCCCGGAGCTCGACGACGAGGACGTGCCAGAGGAGGACGAGCAGGGCGCGCAGGAGCGGCTCGCGGCGACCCGCCAGCCCGAGGTCGTGTTCGTGGCCCTGCTGGCCGGGGCGGCGACGATCTTCTTCGGCATCGTGCCCCAGCCGCTGTTTGACCTCGTGCACGGAGCCGGTCGCGCCCTGGGGGTCTCGTGAGGCAGCCGATGCCGAGCTCCGGGCCGTTCGGCGTCCTGCTCGACATAGATGGCGTGCTGTATGTCGGGGACGAGCCGATCAAGGGAGCGCACGAGGCGTTCTCGGAGCTGCGGGAGCTGAGCGCCGGCGTCAGGCTGGTGACGAACACGACCTCGCGCTCGCGGCGGGATGTCTTTGAGCATCTTGCAACGCTGGGGTTCGACGTCACGCTTGATGAGGTCCTGACCCCCGCGGCGATGGCGGTCCGCCATTGCCGCGAGCGCGGATATGGATCGGTGTCCGTGCTCGTCAGCGAGCGGCTGCGCGAGGACCTCGCATCGCTGGAACCAGTCGCTCCCGGTCAGCCGGCGGACGCGGTCGTGCTCGGTGATCTCGGCGAAGGGTTCACCGCCGAGGTGCTCAACGGGGCCTTTCGCCTGCTGATGGACGGTGCCGAGCTAGTGGCGCTGCAGCACAATCGATACTGGCGCCGGACGGACGGCCTGGCGCTCGACGTGGGGGCCTACTCGGCTGCACTCGAGTACGCGTCCGGGCAAGAGGCCGTGGTGGTCGGCAAGCCCGCAGAGGAGTTCTTCCTGGCCGCCATGGCCGACATGGGACTCGAGCGCGCCGTGATGGTGGGCGACGACGCCGAGGCCGACGTCGGGGGCGCGATGACGGCCGGCCTGCCGGGTGTGCTGGTGCGCACGGGCAAGTATCGAGAGGACGCCGTGATGGCGAGGGTGACGCCGACGGCGATCGTCGACTCGATCGGCGACGTGCCGAGCCTGCTCGCGCGGATCCTGCCCGAGTGACGGCCCGCATCCGGCTCCGGTGACTGTGCGCATCGAGCGGTCACGGACCTTGCGTACGGGCTGCGCGGTGGTCAGGTCGCGGTGGCCTGATAGAGGTCCTGGTCCGGGATGCGGCGCACCTTCGTGCGCTTCGGCTCGCTGAAGCCAGCCTCCCGCATATAGGAGGCGAGCTCGCCGGGGCCGTGCAGGTCGGCCCCCGAGGTGAGGTGGAACAACATCCCGAGCGCTGCCGCGGAGGCGCGCTGGCGCCTGCCGTCGGAGCGGAACATGTCGAGCACTGCGAGCGTGCCGCCCGGCTTCATGACGGCGCGCACGCGCGTGAGGAGAGCGACTACCTGCTCACCGGAGAGGTGGTGGACGATGTCGAACACGAGCGCGCCGTCGTAGGGGCCGCCGAGATCGGACTCGAACATGTCGCCGTCGCGGTGGGCGACGCGGTCGCTCATCCCGGCGCTGGCGATGATCTCGCGTCCCACCCGCGCGCTGCCAGGCAGGTCCACGACCGTCGCCTGCAGCGTGTCGTGGCGCTTGCAGAGCTCGGCGGAGAACCAACCGTGGCCGCCCGCGACGTCGAGCAGGGCCGACGGCCTGTCCGCCAAGCGGACGGCTTTGGCGACTTCGCGCGCGGACAGACGTGCGATCTCATACTGGCCGGTGATGTAGACGCGCCAGTACTCCCGCTCCTCGGCGGGCTCGCGATGAATCTCGAAGCTTCCCCCGTCGCGCACGATGCGCGCCATGTCGCCGTACCACTCCCAGTAGCTGGCGGTGTGTTCGACGAACGTCCCGATGTAGGTGTCGGACGCAGGATCGAGCCACTTGCGCGAACGCTCGTCGAGCGAAAAGGTGTCGCCGTCCTGCTCCAGGATGCGCAGGCCGGTGAGGTTCTCACACAGCAGCCGCGTCCCCGCCTCCTGCAGCTCCAGCTCCTCGGCGAGGCGCCCGGCCGTCGCGGCCCCAGTGAGCAGGCGGGCGAAGATCCCCAGCTGCTGGGCAACGCCCACGACCCGGCCTGCGGTTAGACCGTAGAGCGCGTAAGCGGCAGGCAGAGGGACGAGGTTCAGCCCGATCGCGACGCGCTCGAGGGGATCATCCGCTCCCGGCTTTATTTTCATGGTGCGTCAGCCTATATGCGGCCCGAGGCATGGGCCGCCTCTTCGGCGGCCCCCAGCTGGCGCTCGACGAGGTCGAGTCCGGCGTCCCAGAAGCCGGGGTCGGCGAGGTCGATGCCGACGATCCTGCCGAGCTCCTCCGGGCTGCGGGAGCCTCCGGCGGAAAGCATCTCGAGATAGCGCGGCACGAGATCCTCGCCCTCCTGCTCGTAGCGCTCGTAGACCGACAGCGCCAGCAGCTGGCCATAGGCATAGGCGTAGACGTAGCCGGGGCTGCCGATGAAGTGCGGTATGTAGGACCACCAGGTGCGGTAGCCCTCGGTCAGCTCCACCGAGTCGCCGAGCATCTCCGTCTGACTGTCGGCCCACAGCTCGCCGAAGCGCTCGACCGAGAGCTCACCCTGCTCCCTCCGCGCCGTGTGCACGAGGTCCTCGAAGCGGTTCATGGCGACCTGCCGGAAGACGGTGGCGATCGTGTCCTCCAGGTTCTCGGCCAGCAAGGCCAGTCGTGACGCCGGAGCCGAGTCCTCCTCGAGGAGCCGGCCGAAGACAATCGTCTCGCCGAATACCGAGGCGGTCTCGGCGAGGGTCAGCGGGGTGTGCTGGTGGAAGATCCCCTGGCGCGCCGCGAGCGCGAAATGGACCCCGTGGCCGAGCTCGTGGGCGAGCGTCAGCACGTCGCGCCTGCGGGCTGTGTAGTTGAGCAGCACGTATGGGAAGACGGATGGCACCGCCGCCGCGGCGAACGCGCCGCCGCGCTTGGCCGGGCGCACGGGGGCGTCGATGCGATGCTCGTCGAAGAAGCGCCTGGCGAGCCCGCCGAGCTCCGGCGAGAACGACGAGTAGCAGTCGAGCACGATCTCGCGGGCCTGCGAGAACGGGTAGGTGACCTCGTCGTCCGTGACGGACGCCATGCGGTCGTAGTCCGCTAGGCGATCCACTCCGAGCAGCCCAGCCTTCAGCCGGTACCAGCGCCGGGGGATCTCGTGACGGGCGCGGACCGCGGCGATCAGCGCCTGGACGGACTCGTCGCTGGCCTCGTTGGCGAGATTGCGCGCCGCCAGCCAGTGCGGGTAGCGGCGCAGGCGGTCGTCGGTCGCCTTGTCGGCCAGCAGCGTGTTGAACAGGAACGCCCGCGTGCGCAGCCCGGGCGCGAGGGCCGCGGTCACCGCCTCGGCGCTCGTGCGCCGCAACTCGCGGTCCGGGAGCGAGAGCCGGCTTAGCGCGACGTCGAGGGCGACCCGCTCGCCGCCGGCCGCGGGCGACGCGTCGCCGGATGTGGGCGCGTCACCGGGCAGCTCGACCTCGATCGCCGAAGTGAGCTCCTCGAACAGCCGTGTCCATGCATTCGCGCCGGTGAGGCTCTTCTCGGCGACGATCTTCTCCTCCGGCTCGGAGAGAAGGTGCTCGCGGTAGCGGCGCGCGTTGCGAAGATGATGGCGGCAGAAATCCAGGCCGTCGGCGGACAGCAGCTCCTCGGCTCGCTCGTCGGCGAGCGCCGCCCACTCGAGCTCGAAGAACAACAGGGTCGTCTGGATCGCCGTCTCCTGCTCCTGGACGCGCTGCAGCAGCGCGCCGTTGGCCGGGTTCGCGGTGTCGGTCGAGAATCGCAATGCGGCGTAGTAGCCGGCGCGGCCGACGAGCTCCTGGATGGCGCCCAGCTCGAGCATCGAGTCCCTCAGGCCCGCTCCGTCGAGCTCCGCGAGCTTCCCGGCGTAGCGCTCGGCGAACTTCCGGGAACGGTCGAGTGCCTCGCTCAGCCTGCGCTCTACGCCGGCCGGCCCCTCGCCGTCGACCAGCGGCTCGAGGTCCCAGGCGGTCGCCCGGAGCTCGGTGTCGCTGGCCTCTGTGGTGGCTGCGCTGCTCGCCATTCGCGCCAGCTTAGCGGCGATCCCCGAGGGCCGCGACCGGCGGGGGCAGGCTACTCGCTGGCAAGCGCCTGGAGCATGTCCAGACGCGCGGCGCGCCGCGCCGGCAGCTGAGCCGCGAGCAGGCCGGCGAGCGCCGCCACGACGAGCAGTATCGCGAGTGTCCCGACCGGAATCGACTGCACGTAGCCGGAGTCGGACAGCGCCAGCGTGGTCACGAGGAGCGCGCCGACGACGCCGATCACGAGGCCGAAGACGCCTCCGATGAGCGCCGTGATCACCGACTCGTAGCGGATCATCTGGCGTATCTGGCGCCGAGAGGTTCCAATCGCACGCAGCATGCCGAGCTCACGCGTGCGCTCGTAAATCGAGAGGATCAGCGTATTGACGATGCCGAACAGCGAGACGATCACCGACAGGGCGAGCAGCACGTAGATCAGGGCGAGCAGGGTGTTGATCTGACTCGCTTGGTCCTGCTTGAACTGGGCGGCTGTGCGCGAGCGGGTCTGGGGGAAGGACGCGGCGAGCAGCCGGTTCACCGCCGGCTGGACCTGTGCGTTGCTGGCACCCTGCGAGTAGGCCACGAAGTTCAGCGCATCATCGCGCTGCCCGAACGCTTCGCGTGCGAGCGGCAGCGTGATAGTGAGGTCGCCGAGCAGCCGCGCGTTGTCCGAGGCGATGCCGCGCACCGTCAGCGCGATGTGCTTGTCGGTCGGGGTCAGGACGGAGATCGTCTGCCCCACCTTCAGATGCTTTGAGTCGGCGTAGCTCTTGGTCAGGATCGTGCCGTCCTTTCCGAGTCCGAGCAGCGTGGCGTTCGAGCCTTTCTTCCATTCGACGCGGTAGACCTGCCCGAACGTGCTCGGTTCGATCGCCGTGATCCTCACGTTGCTCGAGCTTCCCTTCAGCCTGCCCTCGGTGAAGGCGATCGGCGCGACCCCCGCTACGCCGGGCACGCGACGCAGAGCCGGCGCCACGACCGCGGGGATGCCCTGTTCGTTGTTTCCCGACTGGGAGTTCTCGACGATCAGGTTGCCGGCGAAGGAGCGGCTGACGGCCTGGTTGATGGTCGCCTTCGTGCCGTCGGCGAGCACGGCCACGAACGCGACGAGCGCCAAGCCGACGGTGAGAGCGGCAGCCGTGATGATCGTCCGCCCCGGCTGACGGATCGAGTTCTCGCGGGCGAGCTGCCCGGTGATGCCCCGCCAGCTCACGAGCGCCCCGATCCCGCGCGCGAGCGCGGGGACGACGCGGTAGCGCCGCGGCCGCGCGCCGCGCCTGTAGCGCGCGGACAGGCGGCCCACCCACAGGGCCGCGAAGACGACCGAGACGGCGACGCTTCCGCCGATCAACGCCGCCAGCAGGACAGCGATGACCAGCACGATCGCCAGGCGCACGATCAGCCCACGAGCGCTCAGGACGCGAGGTGGGATCTCCACGCCCTCACGCATCGCCGCCAGCGGCGGGACGCGGGTTGCCCGTAACGCGGGCGGCAGGCCGGCCAGCAGCGTCACGACCGTGCCGACGAGGAGCGAGACGACGATCGTGCGCGTCTCCACGACGGTCCCGTTGTGCGGCAGTTCGGCGCCGAACGCCTTGAACAGCTCGTTGAGCGCGGGGGCGAGCACGAGACCGCCGAGCAGGCCGAGCACGGCGCCGACCACGCCAAGCAGCAGCCCTTCGTAGACCACCGACTGCATGATCTGCCGGCGCGAGGCGCCGAGCGTGCGCAGCAGGCCGAACTCGCGCGTGCGCTGGGCGACCGTTATCGAGAACGTGTTGAAGATGATGAACGCGCCGACGACAAGCGCGACGTAGGCGAACACCAGCAGGAACGTGCGCAGGAAGCCCAAGTTGCTTTCCAGGTCCGAGGTGTCCTTGGCCGCCTGCTGCGCGCCGGTGCGCACGTCGACGGTCGCGGGCAGCGCGGCGCGGATGCGGCCGCGCAGCTCGTTAGCGCTCACGGGGTGGGCGGGATTCGATTCGGCGGCGACCTCGATCTGGTCGAAGTGCCCGGGCAGCCCCACGACCCGTTGCGCCTCGGTCGGCGTCAGGATCGCTGCGCCCGCGCCGCCGAAGGACTCGCCGCCGCCGAATCGGGTGATGCCCACGATCGTGTAGCGCTTCGCCGGCGCCGAGCCGGCGACGATCATCTGCTGGCCGAGCTTGAGCGTGTGCCGCTTGGCCGTCTGTTCGTCGATCGCGACTTCGTCGGGCCCGAGCGGCAGGTGTCCCTGGACGGGCTTGAAGGACTCGAAGCGCTTGGGCGACTCCGATGCGACGAACGCCGGCGCGCCGCCGTTGGTCAGGCGTTTGCCGTGCACGTCCAGGAACGTGCCGGGCGTGAAGATCGAGCCGGCCGCTTCGGACACCCCCGGGGTGGCGCGCACCTTCGCGAGCATCTGATCGGTGATCGGCGAGGTCTGCGACCGTGTTTCGCGCCCCAGGTTCTGGGTCGGGCTGATCACCACGTCGTTGCCGCGGTTGGCGACGCTGAAGATGCTCGCGAATGACTTGTTGATCGTGTCGGTGAGGATGTAGGTCCCGGCCATCAGCGCGACGCCCAGGGCAATCGCGATCGCCGTCAACACCACCCGTACCTTGCGCTGCATGAATCCCCTGAGGACGAGCGGGAGCATCAGCCCACGGACTTCATAAGGTCCAGCGCCTGCTCGGAGGTGACGGCATCTCCGTCGTGCACGATCCGCCCATCGGCGAGAACGAGCAGCCGGTCGGCGAACGATGCCGCGTGGGCGTCGTGCGTGACCATCACCACCGTCTGCCCGAAGTCGTCCACCGCGTGGCGTAGCAGCTCGAGCACGTCGTTTGACGCTTTGGAGTCGAGGTTCCCGGAGGGCTCGTCGGCGAACACGACCGTCGGGCGCGAGATCAGCGCCCTGGCTACCGCCACCCGCTGCTGCTGGCCGCCCGACATCTCGGCGGGGCGATGTGAGAGCCGGTCGCGGATGCCCACCGTGTCGATGAGCAGGTCGAACCATTCGCCGTCGGGCTTCTTCCCGGCGATCGACAGGGGCAGCAGGATGTTCTCCCTGGCGTCCAGCACGGGGAGAAGGTTGAAGGTCTGGAAGATGAAGCCGATGCGGTCGCGGCGCAGCTGCGTCAGGTCCTGGTCGCTCAGATCCGTCAGGTCGACGCCCCCAACCCGGACGACGCCGGAGGTCGGCCGGTCCAGCCCGGCCAGGATGTGCATGAGGGTCGACTTGCCCGAGCCCGACGGCCCCATGATTGCCGCGAAGCGCCCGCCGGGAAAGCCCACGCTCACGCCCGCAAGGGCGTCGACGGCGGCCTCTCCTTCGCCGTAGCGGCGGCTGAGGTCCGCGGCCTGCACGATCGTCTGTGGGTCTGGTGCGCCGGTGGCTGTGTTCATCGCCGGCAGTCTAAAGGGGACGCCCGAAGCGGTATGTAGCATCGTCCGCCCGATGCACGAGACCACCCCGGAAGTCTTCCTGATCGCCCGCCCCTCCATCGACCTCGAGGGGATGCGCGGTTATCTGAAGGCAGTCGGCGGTGAGTCGTGGCTCGCGCGCCGGCTCGATGAGGCCGATGGCGAGCCGAACGGCGGCGAGCTCATCATCGAGTTCGGCGGTCGCGCCTGCTATCGAAGCTGGGAGCCGGGGCTCAACCCGAACGTCACGAAGGTCAGGACCGATCAGCGCGAGTACTTCGCAAACATCCTGCGCTCCGCGCACGGAAGCGTGCTCGAGCACGCCAGCTACTCCTTCGCACTGCGTGACGTCTCGCGCGTCTTCACCCACGAGCTCGTCAGGCACCGCGCGGGCTCGGCGTTTAGCCAGGAGAGCTTGCGCTACGTGCGCCTGGCCGACATCGGCTTCCGTGTCCCTCCCGCTCTGGAGCCCCTTCGCAAGCAGGTGCTCTCGATCGTCGAGCAGCTCGAGGAGTTCCAGGTCAGCGCCGCGAAGCAGCTCGGGATCGACGAGCACGGCGTGCCGTTCCACGTGAAGAAGGAGGTCACCTCGGCGCTTCGCAGGCTTGCACCGATCGGGCTGAGCACGGACATCGTATGGACGGCGAACGCGCGCACCCTGCGCCATGTGATCGAGATGCGCACGGCCGAGGGCGCCGAGGAGGAGCTGCGGCTGGTGTTCGACAAGATCGCGCGGATGATGCAGGCCGAGGCCCCCGCGCTGTTCCAGGACTTCGTCCGCCAGGATGACGGATCCTGGGTGCCAGAGCACCACAAGGTCTGAACGTGACGCTGCCCGCGGGGGACGCGGGCAGCAGAGCTTGGTGCACCCGCGGCGCCAGGGGTCGTCGGGTGCCAATGTGCGCGCCCGGCTCAGTCCTCCTGTGCCTGCAGCTCGTTGACGCGCTGCTCGAGCGCTCCCATGACCGCCGGGTCGCGTAGCGTCGTAACGTCGCCGAGCGCGCGCCCCTCGGCGATGTCGCGCAGCAGGCGGCGCATGATCTTGCCCGAGCGGGTCTTCGGCAGGTCCTCCGCCCAGATGATGCGCTTCGGCCGCGCGAACTTGCCGATCCGATCGGCGACGGTCCCGCGGATACCCTCGATCGTGCTCTCGTCTCCCTCGAGGGTGCCCTGGAGCGTCACGAACGCGACGATCGCCTGGCCGGTGTCCTCGTCGTGCTGGCCGATCACGGCCGCCTCCGCGACGTCGACATGGGCGACGATCGCCGACTCGACCTCGGCGGTCGAGAGCCTGTGCCCGGAGACGTTCACGACGTCGTCGATGCGCCCGATCACCCAGAAGTAGCCGTCCTTGTCGCGACGGGCGGCGTCGCCGACGAGGTAGGTCTCGGGGCCGAAGCGCGAGAAGTATGTCTCGACGAAGCGCTCCTCCTCCTTGTAGAGGGTGCGCAGCATCGACGGCCACGGTCTGGTCAGTACGAGCAGGCCCTGTCCTTCCTCGAGCGGCTCGCCGGTCGACTCGTCGAGGACCTCCGCGAACACGCCTGGAAACGGAAACGTCGCGGAGCCGGGCTTCGTCACGGTGATCCCGGGGAGCGGCGTGATCATGATCGCCCCCGTCTCGGTCTGCCACCACGTGTCGACGATCGGACAGCGTTCGCCACCGATCACCTTGTGGTACCACAGCCACGCCTTCGGGTTGATCGGCTCTCCCACCGAGCCGAGCAGCCGCAGCGAGGAGAGATCATGTTTGCGCGGCCACTGCGCGCCCCACTTGATGCAAGCGCGGATCGCGGTCGGCGCGCAGTACAGGATGCTCACGCGATAGCGCTCGACGATCTCCCACCAGATGCCCTTGTGTGGATAGTCGGGGGCGCCCTCCCACATGACCGAGGTCGCGCCGTTGGCGAGCGGGCCATAGACGATGTAGGAGTGCCCGGTGACCCAGCCGACGTCCGCCGCGCACCAGTACACGTCAGACTGCGGCTTGACGTCGAACACGTAGCGGTGGGTCGCCGAGACGCCGGTCAGATAGCCGCCGGTCGTATGCAGGATCCCCTTCGGCTTGGCCGTCGAGCCGGACGTGTAGAGGATGTAGAGGGGGTGCTCGGCGTCGAGCTCCTCCGCGGGGCAGCGGGCATCCGCCGCGGCGAGGATCTCGTCGTAGAAGACGTCGCGTCCCTGCTGCATCTGGCAGGGCGTGCCCTTGCTGCGCACCACCACGATCTTCTCCAGCGTGGCCAGGTCTCCCATCACCTCGTCGACGCGGTCCTTGACCGGCGAGGTGCTGCCCTTTCGCGCTGCGCCGTCCACCGTGATCAGCAGCTTGGCCTCGGAGAACTCCATCCGCTCACGAACCGCCTCGGCGGAGAAGCCGCCGAACACGACGTTGTGGGGGGCGCCGATGCGCGCGCAGGCGAGCATCGAGACGACGACCTCCGGGATCATCGGCAGATATATGCCGACGACGTCGCCCTTGCGCACGCCCAGCTCCTTGAGGGCATTGGCGAAGCGCTC
>JAOPZV010000062.1 GCA_025963935.1 Solirubrobacterales bacterium | reverse complement strand
TAGCGCTCAGCGCGCGACGGCCCCCTCGGCCGCGCTGCCGACCAGCTTCGCGTACTTCTGGATCGCCACGTCGACGTGTTCGTCGGCCCGTGGCGGCTGCACGTAGGCGGCGACCCGCGAGGCGATCTCCTCCTCTGAGAGCGCGACGTCGAGTCGCCCGGCATCAGCGTCGATGGTCAGCTCATCGCCCGTCTGCAGCGCCGCGATCGGGCCGCCCCGCACGGCCTCCGGCGCGACGTGGGCGACCATGAAGCCGCGCGTGGCGCCCGAGAAGCGCCCGTCGGTGATCAGCGCGACCTGTTCGCCGAGCCCCTCGCCGACGATCGCCGCGGTCACAGCGAGCATCTCGCGCATCCCCGGGCCGCCCGCCGGCCCCTCACCCCGGATCACGACGACGTCGCCGGCTTCTATCTCGTGCGCGAGCACCGCCTTCATCCCGTCCTCCTCGCTGTCGAACACGCGCGCCGGACCTGTGTGTTTGCGCCGCTCGTGCCCTGAGAGCTTCACGACGCAGCCGTCCGGCGAGACGTTGCCGCGCAGGATCGCGAAGCCGCCGGTCGGTTTGATCGGATTCGACAGCGGCCTCACGACCACCTGGCCGTCGCTCTCGCGCGCCTCGGCGGCGTGCTCGTCGATCGTCCTGCCCGTCACCGTGGCGACGCCCGGGTTGAGGATGCCCGCGTCCAGCAGCCGCTTGAGCACCAGCGGCACGCCGCCGGCCTCATAGAGGTCGGTGGCCGCGAAGCGCCCGCCGGGCTGCAGGTCGCACAGGAGCGGCGTGCGCTCTGAGATCTGCTCGAACTCGTCGATCGTCAGCGGCACGCCCATTTCGCGGGCGACCGCGAGCAGGTGCAGCACGGCGTTCGTCGAGCCGCCGCTCGTGGCGACCGCCGCGATCGCGTTCTCGAGCGCGGGCTTGGTGATCACGTCGCTCGGCCGCTGGCCGCGGCGCAGCACGTCCATCACGAGCTCGCCGCACTGCTTGGCGACGTCCAGCTTGTGCCCGTCCTCGGCAGGCACCATCGAGGAGCCCGCCGGCGAGATGCCGAGCGCCTCGAAGGCCATCGCCATCGTGTTGGCCGTGAACTGCCCGCCGCAGGCGCCGGCTCCGGGCGAGGCGGCCTCCTCGAGCTGGTGCAGCTCCTCCTCGGTGATCTTCCCCGAGGCGAACTGCCCGACGGCCTCGAAGACGTGCTGGATCGTGACCTCCTCGCCCTTGAACCAGCCGGGGCGGATCGAGCCGCCGTAGAGCATCAGTCCCGGGATGTCCAGGCGCGCGAGCGCCATGACCGTCCCCGGGATCGTCTTGTCGCAGCCGGAGATCGTCACGAGCGCGTCGAAGTGATGGGCGCTCGCGACCAGCTCGATCGAGTCCGCGATCACCTCGCGCGAGACGAGCGACGCGCGCATCCCGGCGGTGCCCATCGTGATCCCATCGGAGATCGCGATGGTGTTGAGCTCCATCGGCGTGCCGCCGGCGGCGCGTATGCCCTCCTTGACCTTCGCCGCGAGAACGGGGTTGTTGTAGTTGCACGGCATCGTCTCGATCCACGAGTGCGCCACCCCCACGATCGGCTTGGCGAGGTCCTCGGCTGAGTAGCCGATGCCGTGCAGGTAGGCGCGCGCGGCGGCGCGCTCGGGCCCCTCGGTCAGGGCCCGGCTCTTGTGCTTGACGTCGAACGCGGTGGGAGTGCTCACGCGGCGCGCAGACTATCTGCCTGCTGGCCGGCGCGCTCGCGTTCCCACACCGACAGACGGGCGAGGTCGCGGCGGACCCTGTCGGGATCGATCTGACGGCCCGGGAGGTGCATGTTCGCGTCGGCGATCAGGCGACGCTCGTCGCCGGTCAGCGCCATCCACTTGGCCAGCACGTCGTCGGAGTCCGGCAGCCGCGAGCTGCCGTAGGGCTTCGACTCGTCGGGGAAGGCGACGCAGTACTCGTTGAGCAGCTCGCGGGTCGCGGGCAGGTAGGCGACGATCGGCTTGTGCGGGTAGATCAGGTAGGCATACGCCGCCTGCTCACCGGGCGCACCGGCCGCGAGGCCGCCCCACACACGCAGCAATCCGAGGTCCCGGTACATCGCCCAGTCCTCAGCCTCCACGCAGGAGCGCAGCAGGGCGCGGGCGCGCAGCTCCGCGCGCCGCTCGCGACCGGGGTCGTAGCCCATCTGCGTCTCGGCCCGGCGGCGCGCCGACCAGCGCGAGCGCAGACCCTCGAGTGCTCCGCTCACACGCGGCCGGCTCAACTCCCACAGCAGCACGATCAGCACGAGCGCCAGTGTGCCGAGCGCCAGCGCCATGGCCTCAGCAGCTGGCCGCGGAGGAGCCGCCGGCGGCGCGCGGAAAGAAGATCACGCGCTCCGCATCCCGCGGCACCTCGGCGAAGCTCTTCACGAGCTCCGCCTCGCGTCGGCCGCCCGGCGCCTGCGTCGGAACCGCCGCCCACATGCCGGCATCGAGCTCGCGACGGAAGGCCTCGATCAGCTCCTGCTCCTGCTCCGGCACCTCGACGTCGCCCTCGGCGAGCACGATCTCACCATGACCGGGCTTCATGCGGAGCAGCTTCATCGTTGCCGGATTATGGCAAACAGTCGCGGCCGGTTGCTCAGGCGCCCCGCATCCGCTTCAGATCGAGGACGTCGACGGGCCCCGGGCCGCCCCCGATCTCGCGCAATCCCCTGGCGACCGCCTCGCCGGCCAGCTCGCGCGCCACCCTGGCCGCCTCCAGCGGCGAGCGGCCGAGGGCGAGCTGCGCCGCGAGCACCGAGGAGTGCGTGCAACCCGAGCCGTGGGCGGCGCCGTCAGCGTGGCGCGGGCCGTCGATGCTGATCGTCGAGGCAGGGTCGGCGGAGTCGATGAACAGGTCGATCGCGCGCTCGCGGTGCCCGCCGGTCAGCACGACGATCTGCGGGCCGAGCGCGAGAACGGCCCTCGCGAGCGCCTCGGCCTCGGCGTCCTCGCCGCTCCCGGGCTCGGAGGCGCCGGCGAGCACACGCGCCTCCGGGACGTTCGGCGTGAGCACCGTCGCGCGCGGCAGGATCTCCTCGACGAGCGTGCGATGCGCCTCTCGGTCGAGCAGCCGCGCGCCAGACTCGGAGACCATCACGGGGTCGACGACCACCGGGGTGCCCGCCGGCAGCTCGTCGATCGCGCTGGCCACCGCCCGCGCCACATCGGCCGTGCCCAGCATCCCGACCTTGACCGCGTCGACGCCGATGTCGCCCAGCACGGAGCGCACCTGGGCCAGCACGACGTCCGCGGGCACGGGATGGACGGTGGTGACGCCGAGCGTGTTCTGCGCGGTGATCGCGGTGATCGCCGTCATGCCGTGCACCCCGCATCTGGCGAACGCCTTCAGGTCCGCCTGGATCCCGGCGCCGCCGCCGGAGTCCGAGCCGGCGATCGACAGGACCGCGCGTGTCGCTCCCCGGCGGGCCCGAGACGTCTGACCGGGCGTCGCCATGGCCCGCTCAGTCCGGCGGCGCGGAAGGGCGCTGTGCCGGGGTCGCGGCGTCGCTGCGCGGCTGGAAGATCGTGTAGCTGCCGACCGCCGTAGCCAGCAGGCGGCCGTCCTCATGGCGCACCTCGCTGCGCATCACCGCCGTCCTGCGGTTGCGGCGGTCGAGCGTCGTGCGGCAGATGACGTCGCCCTCCACGGCGGTCTGCACGTAGTTGATCGAGATGTTGATCGTCGCGATGCGCTCCCCCTCGCTGGTCTGCGCCCAGAGCGTCGAGCCCATGCAGTAGTCGACGAGTGCGAAGCTCGCCACGCCCGACAGCAGGCCGCCGCGGTTGATCAGATCGGGCCGGATCGTCAGCCGCACGGTCTGCGGGTCATCCCAGCGCATGCCCATGAAGCCGGTGACACCGTCGAGCGACCGTGGGCCCTCAGCGCGGCCGTCGCGCCGGCCGCTGTCACCCGCGCCGGCGGAGGGTGCAGTGCCGCTGTCCTGTCCCGATGCCTGCGGCGTGTCTGCTGGCTCTGCCACAGCGCGCAGGCTACGCGAGATGCGCGTGCCTGACCTTTCTCCAGTTCCCCCTTGATATTTAGCATTATCTCGGTATATTTAGTGAACAATGCTCGGTCACCGCTACGGCTCGCCGCCGAATACCGGCGAGCCGCATGGCAGTACGGCCGGCGGCCTTTGGTCGCCGTCCAGCGTGACCGCGCGATGTCCCTCCACCTGACGTCCCCCCTCCCCGGGTCCGGGGAGGGCCTAGGCGGCCCTCCCCGGACCCACCCTCTCGCGCCGGCCACCCTCAGGCCGGTCACCGCGTGCTCCCAGGTGCGCGCGGTATCCCCCATTCGACACCCGATCTTCAAAGGAGCGCCGATGCCCAGGATCATCGTCACGACCGACCCGTCTCGCCTTCCCGACGACGCCCCCGTGCTGCTCGACGAGCGCGTCCACTCCGTCCACCTCAGCAGCGGCCACGCGGCCCACCAGCTGATCGAGCGCCTGGCGTGGGCGATCAACGACGCCGAGGAGTCCGAGAGCGTCGGCGCGGCAAGCGGCGCGCCCCACCCTCGGCGTCCCACGAGGACGACGCCGACCAGTCCGCGCTCGCGTGTGCCCCGCCGGCGGATACCGGTGGGCGCGTAGGGGTCGGGGCATAGGCGAGCCAACCGCTGTCCGCCGATGGACAGGTCGGCATGTGGATTTTCTCACATTCATCCTGCGCCGGCAGCAGTACGTTTCAATTGGCCTTTATCTCTTTGGCCCTCTAGGAGTGAGTCCGCCTCGGGCGGCTCTGTATGTGCTCCGGCACGTGTGGACCGCCCGGGGCGGCCGCTTTTATGTGCAGGCGTTGGCGAGCGAGCAGCTAGTGTGTAGTAACGCGAGTTCGGGGACCGCGAGAGGCGCGGGCTTCCCCGGAAGCGCGGACCTGGCGGACGGATCCAAGCGTCTCCTCCTACCGCCGCCATCGGGCCTCCGCGTTGCAGGAGCGAGGCGAGAATCGAGCTTGGCATGCCCGCGATCCAGCATCGCCATGACCCTCGCAGTTCACTCGGGCCGGCGATCGCGAAGGCGATCGGCCACATGCTGAACGAGCTCACGGGCAGGGGGCCGACCACCGCTCGCGCGTACGTGAGCGAGGACCTGATCAGCGTCGTGTTGAGCGACTCGCTGACCACCGGCGAGCGCAGCCTGTGCCGCAGCGGCGCGGGTGACCTCGTGCTGAGCCTCCGCAGGGCCTACCAGGAGGCGCTTGCCCCGGCGCTCACGCTGGCCGTCGAAACCCTCTCCGGGCAGCGCGTCCTGGCGCTCCTGAGCGCCAACCATCTCGACCCCGACATCGCAATCGAGTCCTTCGTGATGGTCCCGCGCTCGGCTGCACCGGCGGATACGGAAGCCGCCGGCACTAGACCTGGCGAGGTCGTGGTCCCATCCGGCTGAGGAGCGTCTGGGAAGGCCCGGCCCCCCTCGCCCTGGGAGT
>JAOPZV010000051.1 GCA_025963935.1 Solirubrobacterales bacterium | reverse complement strand
ATCCGCTCGGCCGCGGGGCTCTGGAAGTGCAGCGTCCAGCGCAGCATCTCCTCGGCGATGCTCCCGCGGCGCCCGTCCCGCTGCCGCAGGAAGCCTGAGATCGCGAGCTGCAGCCCGCCCGCCATCGCTCTGACGATCGGCTGCGGCAGCGCCCATGCGCCCGGCGACTCGACGAAGCTCCTCGCGAGCAGGCGCTCACACACCGCCGTCGTCCGCCGCAGGCGCAGCACGCCCGCGGCTCCCGCCGTCTGTGCGTCAAGGAGCACCAGCGCCGCGGCCTTGCGTCGCGTGAGCGCCACCTCGGCCAGCTCGCCGAAGGCGGCGCTGAGGCGATCCTCGAGACCCCCGCCACTGGCCGTGTAGGCACCGCTCATGCGCCGCACCCCGCGGCCCGCGAGCAGGTCGAAGGTCGCCAGGAAGCAGTCCTGCTTGTTGTCGAACTGCTCGTAGAAGCAGCGCCGCGAGACCCCCGCCAGGGCTATCACCTGCCGGACGCTCGTCGCCTCGTACCCGTGCCCGGCGACCGCCTCGATCATCGCTCCGTGGATCCTGATGCGCTGATGGCGCACGACCTGGCCCGGGCTGAGCTTGTGTGGTCCCGGCGGCAGGCGCCGGTAGAGGGGGGAGATGCGTGCGGACATCGGACGAGTAAATGGAATGATTCCATAGACGCAGACGATTGTCTACACGGGAGCCTCCAGTGCAAGAGAATTCTCAGAGCCGGTGTTCCGCGGCCCACGCGAGGCCGGCTGCAGCATCGCCGCATTATCCTTCGGCGATGGTCGGACCCGGAGGAGCGGTGAGGCTGCGCCAGGCGGTGCTCGTGGCCGCCGAGCTCGAGCCCGTGGAGACCGCGCTCGCCTCGGCGCTCGACCTCGACGAGCCGTTCCGCGACCCAGGCGTCGGCGAGTTCGGTTTGAGCAACGCCGTGTTCGCACTCGGGGACTGCTTCTTGGAGGTCGTCTCGCCGACCGACGCCGGCACGGCGGCCGGGCGCTACCTGGAGCGTCACGGCGACGGGGGCTACATGGTGATCTTCGATCTCGAGGGTCTCGACGGGGCGCGCGAGCGGGCGGCGCAGCTCGGGGTGCGGGTGGTCTGGCAGATCGACCTCCCCGACATCTCGGGCACGCACCTTCATCCTGCGGACATGCGCGGGGCGATCGTCTCGCTCGACCGCTCCGAGCCCTACGGCACGTGGCGCTGGGGCGGGCCGCAGTGGACGGGGCGCACGGGCGCGGGCGCCCCCGGGCGCCTGGCGGGCATCACGATCGCCGTCGATGAGCCGCTGGCCGTCGCCGAGCGCTGGGGCCAGGTGCTTGGCGTGCCGCTCCGAGCAGACGGCGGGCCGAGCCTCGCGCTCGACGGCGCAGAGGTTCGCTTCGAGGCCGCCACCGCCGGTGGCGGCGAAGGACTCGTCGAGATCGCCGTCGAGCCACCGCCCGGGGACCCGGGCGCTGGCCGTGTCAGCGAGCTGGGCGGAGTGCGGCTGCGGCGGCTCCCGGGCGGCTAGGAGCCGCGGCTCCGGTCAGCTGCCGATCGCGGCGAACCGCGGGTCGCGGCGCTCCAGGAAGCTCGTGACGCCCTCCACGAAGTCCGGGGCGGTGAACGAGTCGAGCATCAGCCGGTCGGCCTGCTCGAGCGCCTCGGGCAGACCGCGCTGCAGGTCACCGTAGACCTGGCGCTTTATCGTCGCCATGCTCGTCGGCGAGCAGCACGACGCGAGGTCTCGGGCATACGCCAGCGTCTCCTCGAGCAGCCGATCGGGCTCGATCACCCGGTTGACGAGGCCCATCGAGTACGCCTCCTCGGCGAGGACCACGCGCCCGGAGAGCAGCAGATCCAGCGCGCGCGCCGGCCCCACCAGCCGCGGAAGGAGCCACGAGCTGCCGTGCTCGGCCACCAGGCCGCGGCGGGCGAACGCGGTCGTGATCTTCGCTCCCGCGGCGGCGAAGCGGACGTCGCACATCAGCGCCTGCACGAGGCCGAGCCCGGCGCACGCTCCGTTGATCGCCGCGATGATCGGCTTGGGGGTCGACAGCGGGAACGTCTGCGGCCGGCGCTCATGCGCGTGGTCGCTCGCGTCCGCGGTGCCGTCGCCGAGCGCCTGGAGATCCTGCAGGTCCGCGCCGGCGCAGAAGCCGCGTCCCGCACCGGTCACGACCACCACGCGGACCTCCGCCGAGCTCGCGCACTCATCGAGCATCCCGAAGTAGACCTGCTCCATCTCGAGCGTCCATGCGTTCAGCCGGTCCGGACGGTTCAGCCTCAGAAGCGCAACACCGTCCTCGACGGTCATCTGCACGACCTCGCTGCCTTGCATGACTTCGGTCATCTCGCCTCCTAGCGCTGTCCTTGCCGCATCCCTTTCGAGCCTACCCCTTCGCGGCGGACCCCGAGGGGCCGCCCCGCCGGCGCCGCCGCGGCGCTTTGGCATATCGTCAGGGCGTGTGGTCAGACCAGGATGACGAGGTCATCGCCGGCGACCTGACGGCCGCGCTCGCCTACGTGACTCCCGCGGGAGGTGTCGTCGTCACGCCCGTGGCGCCTGTCGGCCTGCGCGACCGCCAGGCGGGGACCGTCAGCTTCACCACGTCGCTCGGCTTCGGGCGCAAGCTCGACCGCATCAAGGAGAACCCGCGCGTCGCGCTTGCGTACCACGCCCGCGAGCACGGCTTTGGCAGCGGCCAGCGCTTCGTCCTCGTGCAGGGCACCGCCAGCTATGACACCGAACCCGACCGGCGAGTCCTCGAAGAGAGGGTGGGACCAGCCTCCGAACGGTTCATGGGCGCGCCGCGACGGGGCCTCTTCTGGGATCGCTGGCTGAGCGCCTACTACGGCGACCGCGTCGTGGTGAGCGTGTCCGTAGAGCGCGTGCTGTCATGGCCCGATCTGCGGTGCAGCGGGCAGCCCACCGTCGCCGGCACGCCGCTCGAGCAGCGCGAGCCCGAGCCGCAGTCACCGCCGAACAACGGTCCTGGCCCGCGCGTGGACGTCGCCCACGCCGCGCGGCGACTCGCCGCGCTCCCGCACGTTCTGCTCGGCTACGTCGGCGCCGACGGCTACCCGCTCATCGTCCCCGTGCGCGCCGGCGAGACAGGGCCCGACGGGATCCAGCTCGAGGGACCGCTGCCCGGCGGGGGTCGCCGCGCCGGCCTGCTTGGGCACCGCTACGGACGCCAGCTCGTGGGCCTCGAGACCCGCCAGCACACCGGGTGGCTGCTGGACGGCGTCTACGCCCCGCACACCGAGAGCGGCTTCCGCGCGCCCGCCAACAAGACCCTGCTGCTGCTCGCCAACGGCTTCATGGCGCGGCGCGGGCTCAGGCAGGCGCGCGCGCTCGGGCGCGCCTGAGCGCCGGTCCTCGTCATGTCCGAGGTCTTGCAGCGACTCGTCGCCTTCGACCCGTTTGCCGCGCGCGAGGGCCGGGGAGCACGCAGCACGCGGCCGTATGTCCTGATGGACGTCTTCACGGACGTCCCGCTCGAGGGCAACCAGCTCGCGGTGCTCACCGACGCAAGCGACGTGCCCGAGGAGGAGATGCAGAGGCTGGCCCGCGAGCTGAATCTCTCAGAGACCGTCTTCGTGCTGCCGCCGCGGCAGCAGGGCGACGTGCGGATCCGTATCTTCACGCCCGCCGCGGAGCTGCCGTTCGCGGGCCATCCCGTGCTTGGCTGCGCGATCGTCGTCGCCGGCGCGCTCGGCCTCGGCTCCGTCACGCTCGAGACCGAGGGCGGAGCCGTGTCGATCGAGGTGCGCCAGCTGGGCGAGCGAGTCGCCTTCGGACGGATGCGCCAGCCGACGCCCTCATGGAGGTCGTATGACCGCGAGACCGAGCTGCTCGCGGCGCTCGGGGTGGCGCGCTCCGGGCTACCCGTGGAGATATACGACAACGGGCCGCGCCACGTCTACGTCGAGCTCGGCAGCGAGCAGGAGGTCGCGCGCCTGGACCCGGACATGCGCGCGCTCGGCGAGCTCGGCGAGGTGTGTGTGAGCTGCTTCGCCGGCTCGGGTACGCGCTGGAAGACGCGCATGTTCGCTCCCGCCCTCGGCGTAGCCGAGGATCCCGCAACCGGCTCGGCGGCCGGGCCGCTCGCCGTGCACCTCAGCCGGCACGGGAGGATCGCATTCGGCGAGGAGATCGAGATACGCCAGGGCGCCGAGATCCAGCGGCCCTCGATGCTGTACGCCCGAGCTGACGGCTCGGGCGCGTCGGTCGAGCGAGTGGAGGTTGGCGGCGCGGCGGTGATCGTCGGCCGCGGCGAGCTGCTTCCTCGCCACTAGGGGGGGCTACACGCGCGGCTGCCCGAGTGCCCGTTCGGGCAGCCCACGCGTGATCTCGCCTTCCCCTAGTTTTCCTTCGATTTGATCTCCAGCAAGTTCGCCCTGGACCCCACGTAGTTTTTGATTTTCAGCGTGGTCGGCGCGGTTGTCGATTCAAGCCCCGACTGGAACGTCGTGAACAGCGTGTCTTTGGGGCTTTCCTGGAACGCTTCGGGGTACTGCGCCCCTGCCGACGTCGTCCTGTAGACCATGTTCTGCAGCGTGGTCATTTTGTCGATCGGCTTGATTTCACCGATGACCGAGCCTTCGATGCGGTTCAGTTCGGACGGGCCTCCACCGCATTCGTATGTGGCGAGCGAGGTCGAGGGCGGCTGCGGCTTCAGGTCGAGGCCTACCGTGACGAGAAGTTTGCCTTCTTTGACCTGGTTTTTGATGAAGCCGAGTTCACCTTCGAGCGGCAGAGTTTTGATTTCCGATTTGTTGTTCGGCGTCGTCTGACAGGGCACTCCCAGTGGGGTCTGGCAACCCTGGAATTCGACTTCCACCGTGGCAGCTTTCGGGCCGCGCCATTCGCCGACGAAGTTCGCGTCGATGCACTTGATCGTCGGGTGGCCGGCCGTCGTAAGCGCCGTTTCGCCGCCCGAGCCGGAGAATGCCTGTTTTTCAGTCACGCTGGCCGGCGTCCATTCGTACGCGCCCCGGCCTTTTTTTTCGACTTTCACGCACTGGTTGCCGGCATACACGCCTTTGCCGACGCCGACTTTCAGGCAGCGGCCGATTTCCGGCAGCGCGCGCGGTTCGTATTCGGCCGCCGACGCGCTCGTCGCGGCGAAAGCCAGCAGTGCGAGAACGGCAAGGAGGCAGCTTTGCCCCACCCTCATGACCTTCATGTCTGCCTCCATCTCTCTCTAGGACCCAAACCGACGGACATGCCACCCTCCAGGGACACAACCGCGGAACCCCCCAAAACAGGGGACCGGCGAGCCGATCTTTGCAGAAACGCTGCTACCCGTCAACCCGCTCGAATAAACCTGAAATTTCCCAAAACGCCGATAAAACTTGCATTACCCAGCCGCTCGCCCTGCCTGCCTAGACAGGGCTTTCGCGGAGCGCCTGATGCTCGACCACGTCCTGGATCACATCGTCCAGCGTGCGGGTGGGCGACCAGCCGATCAGCTCCCGCACCTTGGTGGTGTCCGGGATGCGGCGGTACATGTCCTCGAATCCGTCGCCGTAGGCGTCGGCGTAGGCGGTCAGCGAGACCTCCGAGGCGGAGCCGGTGACGGCGATGATGCGCCGCGCCAGATCGAGGATCGAGATCTCCGTCGTGGCGCCGACGTTGAACACGTTGCCGTACGCGCGCTGATCGCCGATCAGCCCGTCGAGCGCCCGCACGACGTCCGCCACGTGGCAGAAGCAACGGGTCTGGCAACCGTCGCCGTAGACGCTCAGCGGCCGGCCGGCGAGTGCCTGCGAGACAAGCGTCGGCACGACCATGCCGTAGCTGCCGGTCTGCCGCGGGCCGACCGTGTTGAACAGCCGCGCAACGATCACCGGCAGCCCGCGCTCGCGCCAGTAGGCCATCGCCAGGAACTCGTCGATCGCCTTCGAGCACGCATACGCCCACCGCGACTTGTCCGTGGCGCCCATCTGCAGGTCGCCGTCCTCACGGAAGGGCAGCGCGGAGCTCTTGCCGTAGACCTCGCTCGTCGAGGCGATCAGCACGGGCTTGGCGTGCCTGTCGGCGTGTTCGAGGACCACCTCGGTGCAGTGCACGTTCGTCTCGATCGCGCGCACCGGGCTCTCCACGACCAGCCGCACGCCGACCGCCGCGGCGAGATGAACCACCACGTCGGCCTGCGCGACCAGCTCGTCCACGATGTCCTCGTCCGCCACCGAGCCAACCGTGCACTGGAACCCGTCGCGGATCTCGAGGTGGGCGACGTTCTCCATGGAGCCCGTCGAGAGGTCGTCGAGCACCCTCACCTCGTGGCCGCCGTCGAGCAGATGGTCAGACAGGTGCGAGCCGATGAACCCGGCACCGCCGGTTACCAGGAAGCGCATCGCTCAGAGGTCGCTCATGCCGATGTCCTCGGACGTCGGCTGTGCCGCAGGATCGTCCCGCCGAATGCCCCGAGCACGAGGATCGCCACAGCTCCCCCGATGAGCGCGATCGTCGAGCCCCCGCCGCCCGAGGAGCCCTGTTCGCGGGCCGCGCGCAGGACCGCCTGCGGGCTCGGTGGCGGTGCACCTGCACCCGCACCGCCACCCGCACCCGAACCCGCGGCGGAGGCGGCACCAGGCGAGGCGACGCTGCCGCCCGGGGTGGCCGGCGAATGGGTGGCGCCCTTGCCGGAGCCGTGACCGCCACCTGTGCCGGGGGGCTTGATGCCGGCGCCGAACAGATTCCCTTCGGAGCCCTGCTGCGGCGAGGACGTCGAGCCGGTCTGGCGCGCCTGTGTCAGCGGCAGGGAGTACTCCTTCGCGGCGGGCGAGCCGGGGTCGACGTGCACACCCGGTTCCAGTGCGAATGCTGCCGGCACGGTCATAGCCGACCAGGCCAATGCGACCACGGCAAGCGCTGCGCCGACCCTCAAAGCCCCCTCACGCATGCGTCTGAAGATAGCCGGTTGACAGCTGATTGAACAGGGATAGGACCTGCTGCCAATTCGGTGCGACGAGCAGCCGGGGGAGCTCTCAGGGGGCGAGCGACGCGGGGCGCTTTGACGCAAGCGCGGTCAGCGTCGCGTTGCGCGGATTCAGCTCGTGCGCCTGCAGGTAGTCGCGGTGTGCCACCGCCAGCCGACGCTCGCGAACGGCCACGTCACCGAGCAGGGTCCATGTCACGAAGCTGTTCGGCTCGCGCGCCAGCGCAGTCAGCAGCGCGCGTTCAGCGCCTGCCGCCTGGTCGAAGCGCGCAAGCGCGGCGGCCTTGATGTAGTAGGTCCGCGTTGACTGCGCATCGATGTCGATCGAGCGGTTGGCGTCCGCCAGCGCGGCCGCCGGGTGGGCGCTCAGCTCACTCTGCGCACGAGAGCGGTAGAGCTGCGCAAGACCCTGGCGCGTGAGGCTCGCGCCGGTCGCGATCAGGGCGATCACCAACGCCGCGACGCCGGCTGCCAGCGCCGCCCGCATCGCGCGCGGGCGCCCCGTGGACGCGTACGCCTGCGCCGCCGGCGGGCTCCTCGGCCAGACCAGTACGGCGGC
>JAOPZV010000041.1 GCA_025963935.1 Solirubrobacterales bacterium | reverse complement strand
CCGTCGAGCTCCGCGCGTACGGCGACCGATGGCCCCGCAGGGCCGACGCGGGCAAGGCGGCCGGTGCCGGCGACCGGCACGGACTCGACGGGCAGCTCGGCCGTCACCGCGGCCGCCGTCTGCCCCTCGGCGTGGGCCAGCTCGGGCCGCGCGTGAAGGCGGTGGCGCAGGTCCACGGCGCGCGGCAGCTCGCGCTCGATGCCGCCGAGCAGCAGGTCGAGGAGCTCCTCAGTAGATGGCGGCATAGCGTCTGCAGAGCTCCCCCGCGTCGAGGTTCGCGGCCGCCGCGAGCTCGGCGCGCTTGACGCTCACGTAGGCGTCGTACAGCAGAGGTCCCATCCAGCCCCGCACGACCTCGTCCTCCGCGAACGCCTGCAGGGCCTCCTCCAGCGAGGCCGGCAGTGCACCGACTCCGTAGCGCTCGGCGTCCGCAGCGTCGAGCTGCGATGGGTCGTGCTCGAGGATCGGCGGTGCGGGCATCTCCGAGCGCACCCCGTCGAGTCCCGCGCGGACGATCGCCGCGAGGGCGATGTAGGGATTGGCGGCCCCGTCGGCGCCGCGGTACTCCAGGTGCAACTGGCCCGCGGGGTCGCCACCGTCGATCGAGACGAGCGGCGGGATGCGCAGCAGCGACTCGCGGTTGCGCTGCCCGAGGCACATTGCGCCGGCGCTCCAGCTATGTGGCCGCAGGCGCAGCGCGGACACCGGACTCGGCGCAGTCAGCGCGCTCAGCGCCCGCGCGTGCTCGAGGATCCCGGCCGCAAACCGCTCGCCGAACTCGCTGAGAGCCCCCGGGCGGCCGGCCTCGTAGAGCATCGAGGCGCCGGCCGCGTCGATCAGGTTGAGATGAATGTGCACGCCGTTGCCGGCCTGCTCGGGGTCGAGCAGCGGCGCAAAGCTCGCGCGCATCCCTTCGCGGCGGGCGATCTCGCGGACTACCTCCCTGACGACCACGCAGCGGTCAGCGCCCGCGATCCCCTCGGCGACCTCGACCGGCACCTCGAACTGGTGCGGCGCATACTCGGGAAAGAAGCGTTCGGGCTCGGCGCCGGCCTGCTCGAGCGCCCGCATCACATCGGTGGCGAACGGCTCAGCGCGCCGCTGCGCCTCCAGGGAGAACGGCAGTGCTGCAGGCGCCTCGCGCATCAGCTGGAACTCCTGCTCGAAGCTGGCCATGACACGCACGTCCAGCTCTGCCTCGAGCTCAGCCAGCGCATCGCGGAGGAACGTCCGCGGGCAGCACTCCCAGGCGAGCCCATCCGTCTCGACGATGTCGCAGAGCAGGAACTCGAGCGCCGGGACGATGTCGTCGCCACCGACGCTGACCCGCGTGGCGGGGTCGGGCAGCAGGCGCAGGTCGCCGGTCGAGCCGAAGGGGTTCGGGTCGGCTACCGGACCGAGCGGCGTGAGCGCGTGGTTCGCCGGCACCCAGCTGACCCCGTCGGCGAGCCGCTCGCCCAGCTCGGAGGCCGGAACAGACCGGCCGCGGACGATCGCTCCGAGGTCGCAACAGACGAGCGCGACGAGACCGGTCGCGCTCACCTCAGCGTCTCTTGGGTCACCGTGCCGTTGTCCCATATCCCCTCCTGCAGGCCGAGCGCCGCGGCGCCCGAGCGAACCGCCTGCGCGTCCTCCGCCGAGACGACCACAATCATGCCTCCGGCCGGCATGTCTCGTCGCTCGAGTCCGGCGGCGAGGCGCTCCTGCGGCTGAAGGTGCACGCCCCCGCTGCCGAGCGAGGGGTACGTGTCGGCCAGCGCGTAGAGGCTGCCGCCCGGACCGTGCACGCGGCCGGTGACGCACGCGAAGTGCCCGACGTCCCAATCTGGCGGCGGCCCTGCGTCGCTGCCGTCGATCAGGTAGTCGAGCAGCTGGCCCGCGGTCGCCCGCGAGCCCCACAGGTGCCGGGTGGCCACGTTCGCGACGAGCGTCACGGGACGCTCAAGCGCAGCGCCGAGGTCGAACAGCCCGCCGAGCGTCTCCGGCGTCCACGGCCCGCCGTAGGGGAGCGCCGCGAGCCGTAACTGGGAGAGCTCCTGCACCGCTGTCACCAGCCCGCCGGCCGTCGTCCCGGACACACTGGCGTCCTCCACGAACGGCAATGCGAGCCGGTAATCCCGCCGGCCTCCTTCGCCGTGGGGCAGGATGCTCCGATCGACGTGCCTGGAGACGATGCTGCCGGCCGCCACGGCGACGGCGTCCTGGTCGAGCGGCTCCCCGTCTCGCTCGGTGACCCCGGCGGCGCGAAGCGCGAGTGAAGCGCAGAAGGCCCCGCACAGGTCGTCGCGCTGCGGAAGGTCACCGGCGTGCAGCGAGAGGAGTGCACGGGCCCCGGGCAGGATCGTGATGTCCAGCGGCGGGAGGCTCGGCATGCAGCCAATATAAGGGCCCGGCCGCCGCCCGCTGGGCGAGCGGCCGGCGCTGCCGGCTGCGGTCCATGCCTCACCCGGCGACGCGCGAAGGCGGCGCGACGTACGCTTGGCCGTACCGCACCTCCCGTGCGCCATCGAAAGGACGCGTGACATGAGCTGGGACTTCTCCACCGATCCCGATTTCCAGCAGCAGCTCGACTGGATGGCCGAGTTCGTGCGCCGCGAGATCTGGCCGCTCGAGTCGATCTGGCACGAGCTTGGGCTCGACGGTCTACGCCGGGCCGTCGCGCCGCTGCAGGAGGAGGTGAAGGCGCGCGGACTGTGGGCAACCCACCTTCCACCCGAGTTGGGGGGACAGGGCATGGGGCAGGTGCGCCTGGGTCTCATGCACGAGATCCTCGGGACCTCGCCCATCGCTCCGCTCGCGTTCGGCAATGCCGCCCCCGACTCGGGCAACTCCGAGATCCTTGCGCTCGCGGGTACGCCCGAGCAGAAGGACCGCTGGCTTCATCCACTGCTCGCCGGCGATCTGCGAAGCGCGTTCAGCATGACCGAGCCGGACACCCCGGGATCGGACCCGACGCAGCTGCGCACACGGGCCGTGCGCGACGGTCAGGAGTGGGTCATCGACGGGCACAAGTGGTTCAGCTCCAACGGCTCGATCGCCGACTTCCTGATCGTCATGGCCGTCACCAATCCGGACGCCCGGCCGTCGCAGAGGGCCTCGATGTTCATAGTCCCGACCGACACGCCCGGTGTGGAGATCGTTCGCGACGTACCCACCATGGAGCACCCCTGGGAGCAGTACGGAGCCTACGGAGGACATTCCGAGATCCTCTACAACGGTGTGCGCGTGCCGGACGAGGCGCTGCTCGGCGGCGACGGCGAGGGCTTCGTCCTCGCCCAGCACCGTCTCGGCCCAGGACGCATCCACCACTGCATGCGCTGGCTGGGAGTCGCGCGGCGCGCCTTCGACATGATGTGCGAGCGCGCCACCTACCGCCACGCCCACGGCTCGCTGCTGTCCGAGAAGCAGACCGTCCAGAACTGGATCGCCGACAGCGCAGCCGAGATGCAGGCGGCACGGCTGATGACCCTTCACGCCGCGTGGGTGATGGACACCGAGGGCGCGCGAGCTGCCCGCACGGACATCGCGCTGATCAAGTTCTACGGGGCGAGGGTGCTGCACGACGTCGTCGACCGGGCCATCCAGCTGCACGGCTCGCTGGGCTACTCGACCGACCTCCCGCTCGAGCAGATGTACCGGTTCGCCAGGGCGGCGCGGATCTACGATGGCCCAGACGAGGTGCACCGGCAGACGGTCGCCCGGCAGATCCTCCACGGATACGCGCCGCCCCCCGACGAAGTGCCGACCGAGCACCTGCCGACGCGCCGCCAGCAATCTCGCGAGCGCTTCAGCCACCTCCTCGAGGCCGTCACCGCGAACGACTAGCGCCCCCCTCGGTGCGCCTCGGCTGTCGTAAGGCCGCCGCTCCTTCTAGGCTGCTTTGCGATGGCCACCGACGCCACGCGGCCCCGCGCGTTCGATCCGACCGCGTATGAGAGCTTCCGCTTCGTCGCATGCTCGTTGGACGACAGCGGCCGCGTGAGCCTGCGCTACGCGCTGGACGACGAGATCGACTTCGTCGAGGAGCTCCACCTGCCGCTCGACGGGGCGGTCGGGGAGGCTGACCGCCGCCGCGTCGAGGGGCTGCTGTCGCTGCTTCACTGGGTCGCCGGCGTCAGCTACTTCAAGACGGCCCTTCCACCCACGGTCGCATGCGAGACCGGCTCACCGCCGCCTGCCGTCGCCGACCTGCTCGAAGCGCTCTACTCGGAGGGTCTGGCCGAGCTCGCCTACACGAACGAGCTCGCCGGACTGCCGCGTCCGCGGTTTCCGCGTTCGTCTGAGACGCGCGAGCGAGCGCGGCCCGCCGACCCGTCCCTGCGGCGGGTCCTCGTTCCGATCGGCGGAGGCAAGGACTCCGCGGTCGCCGTCGAGATCATGCGCCGCTCGGGCGCCGAGCTCGCGCTGTTCTCGATCGGGGACGCCGCGCCGATTGCGCGCACGGTGGCCGTCGCGGGCCTGCCGCGCCTGCTCGTCCGCCGCCGCCTGGACCCGCAGCTGCAGGAGCTGAACGCCGCCGGGGCGATCAACGGCCACGTGCCGATCACGGCGATCGTCTCCTGCGTGGCACTGCTGACCGCCGCCTTGCGCGGGTTCGACACGGTTGTCATGGCGAACGAGCGCTCCGCCTCGAGTGGGAACGTCGGCTGGGATGGCGTCGAGGTGAACCACCAGTTCAGCAAGGGCCTGCGCGCCGAGCGCCTGCTTCAGGCGGCGCTGGCTGATGTCACCGCCGGCCTGCAGCTCTTCTCAGTCCTGCGTCCGGCGTCGGAGCTCGCGATAGCGCGCGCCTTCGCCCGCATGGAGCCGTACCACATGGCGTTCACGAGCTGCAACGCCGTCTTCCTGGGGGATCCCGCCGCGAGGTCCGAGTCGTGGTGCTGCGACTGTCCCAAGTGCCGCTTCGTCTTCCTCGCCCTCGCGCCGTTCAGCAGCCCGGCGCACCTGCGGGAGGTATTCGGCCGTGACCTGCTGGCCGACGATCGCCAGTTTCCCGGCTTCGCCCTGCTGACCGCGACCGGAGGGCACAAGCCCTTCGAGTGCGTCGGCGAGGTGCAGGAGAGCCTCGCGGCGATACGCATGCTGGCGGCGGACGGACGCTGGAGCGAGCATCCCGTGGTGCGCCGGCTCGCGGCAGAGGTGCTCCCGCAGTTCCCAGCGTCGGCCGGCGACCCCGACGCGGTGCTGGCGCTGAGCGACGAGCACGCCGTCCCCGGCGCCGTCCTGGCGGATGTCGGTGCGGTTCTCGGAGCTTGACGGCGCGCAGATCGGCGTGTGGGGCGCCGGTCGCGAGATCCGCTCCTTCGCGGCGCAGCTGACGCGTCGCGTGCCGTCGGCGCGCATCGCCGTGGCGGCGTTCGACGAGGCCCCGGCCGCCGACATCGAGCGCCTGCTGCACGCGCCAGATCTGCGCATCGTGACGGCCGCGGACGCGGTCGCGGCGCTGTCGGCCTGCGACGTGGTGGTGCGCTCGCCGGGCGTATCCACGCACCGCGAGGAGATGAGCGCGCTGCGAGCGGCCGGCGTGCCGGTCACGACTCCGACGGCGCTGTGGCTCGCAGAGCGCGAGGGACGCGGCGTGGTCGGGGTGACGGGCACGAAGGGCAAGAGCACGACCGCCTCCCTGATTGCCCATCTCGCGCGGGCCGAGGACCGGCCGGTGCATCTGGCGGGCAACATCGGGGTGCCGGCGCTCGAGCTGCTCGATCGGCCGCCCACGGACATCGCGGTCGTCGAGCTCTCCAGCTACCAGATCGCCGATCTGGAGATCGGACCTGAGGTCGCGCTGATCACAAACCTGTTCCGCGAGCACGCCGACTGGCACGGCTCGGAGGAGGCCTACCGGGCGGACAAGCTGAGAATCGCCAGCCTGCCCGGCGTGCGCGTCACCGTCTTCAATGGACGCGACTCGAACCTGTCCGCTGCGATCGGCGACTCCTCCACCGCCGTGCGCTACGGCGTATCCGGCGGGTGGGACGTCGTCGGCGGAGATGTCGTGTTCGGCGCAGACGCTGTCCTGGCCAGCTCCGAGCTGCCTCTGCCAGGCGAGCACAACGCGCTCAACCTGTGCGGCGCGTTGACGGCGCTGGAAGCGCTCGGCCTCGCACCTGCTTCCCTGTCGGGGGCGCTCGAGGGCTTCCGTGCGCTCCCCCACCGGCTGGAGACGCTGGGGGAGCGGGACGGGGTCCAATGGGTCAACGACAGCATCTCCACGACGCCCGAGTCGACGCTCGCGGCACTGGCAAGCTTTCCCGGCCGACACGTCGTATTGATCGCCGGCGGCCAGGACCGCGGCCAGGATCACGAACAGCTCGCGCGGGTCATCGCCGAGCGGGGTGCGACGGTCATCGGAGTGCCGTCAACCGGTGCCCGCATGCTGGCGGCGGTCCGCCAGGCCGGTGTGCCGGAGGGCCGGGCGCTCGAGGCCTCGGCGCTCGAGGAGGCAGTCGCGCTGGCGCGTACGGCGGCCCACCCCGGCGACCTGGTCGTCCTCTCGCCGGCGGCGCCCAGCTACGACAACTACCGCGACTTCGAAGAGCGAGGCGATCGCTTCCGAGCCCTCGCCGGCGTGTCCTGAGCGAGGGCGTCCAGAGAACGTTTGCCTCGCTTGGCGAGGGGGAAAAGACCGGAACGTGAGCTTGACCGTCGCGATCATCCTGTTCGTTGTGTTTGCCCTCGGTCTGTTCGCTGGCTTGTCGTTCGTGATGTCTCGCCCGCGCAAGCTCCGCCCGCACCGGCCCAACCGCCGGCGGGTCGCGTGGTGGCGGGCTCGCACGCGCGGCGGACGCCCTGACATGAGCGGACGCTAGGGCCGCGCCTCTGGCGCGCTGCCGGTGCCGCTTCGTAGCGGCCGGGGCGTCCTGCCTGCGCTCAGCGTTCGCCCATCCCGCGGCGCCACAGGAACACGTACCAGCAGGTCACCACGATCACGAAGGCGATCGGGATCACCAGCGTGAGTATCGATCCGGCAAGGAAGGTGGCCAGCGGTGCGATCGTGCCCGACATGAAACCTCCTAATGCTCGCCCGCGAGCCGGGAGGAATTGGCCCGGACCCCGGCCGGCGTGAGCCAACGGTGAACGTATATGAATATTACGATGACGAACGTGATCGAGCCGGGCACCCACATGACGCCCGCGGCCACCTGCTGATCGGCGATCGCCGAGATGCCACCGGGCCGAGTCAGCTCGTGCGCGTAGTGGGCGTACAGCGGATGTGGCGCCAGCGCGAGGACCACGGCAAGCGCCCAGCTGACCACCATCGCGCCGACGACGTAGATCACCCGCTGGAGCGAGGAGAGAGGAGCGTGCAGGGGGGGAGAGTCGATCACGTGCTTCCAGAGCATCAGCGCCGTGCCGAAGAACAGCGTGTGCTCGAGCACGTGAAGGGCGCTTGAGCTAAGCGTCGCGTCGAACAGAGGCGGCAGGTGCCAGGCGAGCAGCACGACGGAGAACAGCAGGAAGCTCGGCAGCGGGCGGCCGACTGCACGGAGACCCCACCGCACCGGCTCCATGCGCTCGCCCAGCGCGATGCTGCGGCCCAGCGAGCGGCGGGCGCCGAGTGCGAGTACGCGCCACAGGCGCACCCACGGACGAGCGACCAGCATCAGTGGCGGAGCGACCACGAGCAGCAGCACGTGTTGCACCATGTGTGCCCAGAACACCTCCTCGCTCAGTGCCTCGATCGGCGAGCTGAGCGCGACCGCGAGCACGAGGAGAGCCGCGTAGAAGCACAGGCTCCTCCATCGCTGCTCGGCCTCCTTGCGAGCCGGCGTGACGGTCCGCCTGCTGCCCAGCAGGTAGAGAACGGCGAGTCCGATCACGAGAACGAGCGGCGGGTTGAACGACCAATCCCAGAAACCGGGCGTCGCTGCCGCGGCGGTCATGCTCAGACGAGGTAGAGGACGACGTAGGTCACCACGCCGATCGCAGCGAGGAACGCCCAGTAGAAGACCGCGGCGTCGAGCCCTGGCGCGATCAGCCTGTCGGCCTGCCGGATGTCGCCCTCGACCGGCGCGGGGTTGCGGCGCGCCCGCAGCTCGCTCGCGACCTGGGTCTCGAGCCAGTACATCGTGAACAGCACCGCGATCAGGTAGAGAGCAGTCCATGCGCAGAAAACGCTGGCGTACGCTCCGTCCGTCGGGCCGAAGTGCTGGCGTGTGTACTCCAGGCACTGCAGCGCCACGGCCACCAGGCCGAGCGCCACGCCGCCGAGCGCCGGCACCGTCCAGCTGCGCGAGCCGCTCTTCATCAGCCGGCCGCCGAGGACCGACAGCGCGGCGCTGAGGACAACGCAGGCGATCATCGCCGCGCCGAGCGCCTGATTCGGGTTGATGTGCCCATGGCGCCACAGATGCTCGACGTTGAGCGAGCGCAGGTAGAAGTAGGCGAAGATGTAGCCAAGGAAGAAGAAGGTCGTGGCGCCTGCCAGCAGGCGCGAGGCGACCGACAGTGCCCGCGCGCCCACGTCCGGCGGCTCCGGGGGTATCTTCGCGCCCGCCGGAACCGGCGGCACCATGCGCCCGAGGGGGAGCTCTTCGCTGGAGGAGGCCATCGTCAGGTACCCGCCGACGCCGGTTGTGTACCGGCCACCGTTAGCGGCACGCCGTAGTCATACGGGTCGGAGTCGAACACCGGTATCTGCTCGAAGTTGTTGACCGGCACGGGGTGGGGAATCTGCCACTCGATCGACTTGGAGCGCCACGGGTTCTGCTCGGCGGCGACGCGCGCGAAGATCATCGAGTAGACGGTGTTCACGATGAATATCAGCATCGAGATGCCCAGCACGAACGCCGAGATGGACACCCACACGTTGAGCGCGTGGAGGTTTGACGCGTACTCGCTCACGCGCCGGGGCTGTCCCTTCAGGCCGAGCGCGAACAATGGCATGAACGTCGCGTTGAAGGCGATGAACATCAGCCAGAAATGAAGTTTGGCGAGCCGCTCGTTGAAGCGCAGGCCGGTCATCTTCGGCACCCAGTAGTAGATCGCGGCGAAGAAGGTGAAGATCAGCCCGCCCATGATCGTGTAGTGGAAGTGAGCCATCGTGAAGAAGCTTCCGTGGGTGCCGGTGTCGCTTGGAGCGTCGGAGACGAACACGCCGGAGAGGCCGCCGATCAGGAAGTTGAACACCCACGCGAGGCAGAACAGCATCGGCACGCTGAGCGTACTTCGCGCCTTCCACAGCGTTCCCATCGCACACAGGAAGATGAAGCCCGTGGGGATCGAGATGATCTCTGTCGAGAGCATGTAGAACGGCCGCAGGTCGGCGTTGATCCCGCTGACGAACAGGTGGTGCTGCCACACGAAGAAGCTCAACAGGCTGACGCCGAGCATGCCCGAGATCGCCAGGCGGTAGCCCCACAGCGGCTTGCGTGTGAATACGGGCAGCAGCTCGAGGACGATCCCGAACCCGGGCAGGGCGAGGATGTACACCTCGGGGTGGCCGAAGAACCAGAACAGGTTCTCGAACAGGTAGGAGCTTCCGCCCCCGCCGGGTATGAAGAACGAGGTGTCGATCGTGCGATCCAGCGCGGCCATGATCAGCGTGGCGACGAGCATCGGCGCGGCGAGCACCATCAGCACGGCCGTGGCCAGCACCGACCAGACGAAGATCGGCAGGCGCGACCATGTGAGACCGGGCGCGCGCATCGTGATGATCGTGGCGAGCATGTTCAGCCCGAGCAGGCACATCGAGAGTCCGACGAGGGCGAAGAAGATGATGTAGGAGTCCATGCCCATCACGGCCTGGTCGTTCAGTGGCTCGTATCCCGTCCAGCCGGTCGGGAATCCGCCGAAGAAGATCGTCGAGGTGAGGATGAAGCCGGCCGCCATCAACAGCCAGAAGGTGAGAGCCTCGATGCGGGGGAAGGCCATTCGCCGCGCGCCGATCAGGATTGGGACGAAGTAGTTGGCGAACGGGCCGAGGATGCCCGAGGTCATCATTCCCATCATCATCGTGCCGTGCATGCCGACCAGCGAGATGTACTGGCCGGGACCGACGAACTGCGGCGTCTGGTGCAGGAGCTCGGTGCGGATCAGCATCGCGTTGACGCCGCCGATGAAGAAGAACAGCCCGATGCCGAGCAGGTACTGGATCCCCACGACCTTGTGGTCGGTGCAGAGGCCGAAGTACCGTCCGACGCCCTCTTCCTCCTTCTCGCGCAGCGAAGCCGGCCGGCCGAGCATGCGAGAGACGGGGTAGTTGGCGAAGCCGAGGCCGATCAGGAAGCCGACGACGCCGAACACGTACGCGAGCAGCAGCGCGACGTCGTTCTCGCTCGAGTTTTCCTGGTAGGCGAAGCTTTTGCCGCTTATCTGATGGCCGATGAACCACCCCAGGTAGTAGCCCCCGACGCCGAGGATCACGGCGGCGAGCAGGTTGAAGCCGATGAGCCTGCGCCACAGGGGGCGGCCCGCCGGCTGAGGTGTCGAAACAGCTGCTGTGGTGGTGGTCATCCGCCGCGCCTCGTTGGTTCGGGTAGGTACGTAGTGCTGTAAGGGGGAAGTGCCTTCGTTGCCGGGCCGTAGGTCACCTGCGCCTGGTGAATCCACGTTTCGAATTCGGCGGGCGTCACGACGCGTCCGTGATCGAACATCTCACCGTGCCACAGGCCGCAAAGCTCCGCGCAGCGCACGTCAAAGGCGCCGACACGGTTCGCTTCCACGAAGGCGATGTTGTCCACCTGCGGGTTGGCATCGGCCTTCACGCCGAGCTGGCGTGACCAGAACGAGTGGATGACGTCGAGCGAGGTGACGTGCAGTTCGATCATTTTGCCCTTGGGGATCACGAGGTGGGGCACCTCGACCCCGCCGTAGGTTGGGTAGCGGTAGGTGAAAGCCCACTGCTGGCCGATCACCTGAACCGGCAGCTTCGGTCCCTTGGGGGTCGTCAGCGGGGTCGGGCCGCTACCGGAGCCGGCGCCGTCGTCGGAGAGCAGCCGCAGAGTGCCGTAGACGGCGAGCGACAGCACGAGCGCCGAGGTGACGATCAGCCAGGTCGTCTGCACGCGCGCGTCGCCGCGGATCGCGGGGCCTTCCAGCACGGCGCCCTTCGGCTGGCGGAAGCAGATCATCGCGTAGGCGAGGTAGAGAACGACGAGGAGCAGCACGGGTGTCGCCATCCCCAGCAGCACCGTGTTGTCGGTGACCTGACCGGCTGCCTGCTCGGTTGCCTTCCCTGGAGGCATGATGGGGCCGATCAGGAGGATCACGAGCGGCGTTGCGACGACCGTCGCGGCGAGCCAGATCAAGCCGAAGCGGCGCGCGTGATTCGGTTCGGCCACGGGCTCGGACCTAGACGACATCGATGAAACCGTCCATGTAGCCGAGGGTCTGCATCGGGCCGCCGTTGCCGAAGTACCAACCGGCGGCGCAGGGGACGAAGCACTGCCAGCGGTAGCGACCCTTGTTACCGGTCCGGAAGCTGAAGGTGATCGTGCGGTGGTCGGTCGTGGACGGTTCGCACGGAGCCTCTTCGCACGGATGCTTGGCTTCTTCGGGAACCCCGGCAAGCGGCACGAACACGCCGAGCTCGGGGATCGCGAATGTGTGGGACGCTTCTTCGGGCGGTATCGCGTTGAACGGCTTGCCGTCGAGCATGGCGCCGGCGCCGACGGTCCCCTGGACCTGCGACATGAACGGATTGCGCAGCCCGGTAGGGCTGTCGAACTGGTAGATCGTGACGCTCACCACCGAGTTCGCCGGAAGCTTGAAGTCGGTGGTGCGTTGCCAGCGCCCGCCGGTCCTGACGAGGTATGAGACCCAACTCGGGTGCGAGCTGTATTTCGCTCCAACCGCAGCGACAGTCTCGAGCGTGAGGTTGGCGCCGGCGCTGCTGGCCGGCGCGGCGGAGGCACTCACCTCTTTGGGGAAGCTCGTTGCCCAGCCTGCGACGTACAGCCCGAGTAGCGCTCCGACCACGGCCACGGCGGTGGTGACGCCGATCAGCTTCTTTGCAAAAAGGCTCAACCCGCTCCCCAAAAGCTCAAAACGCCTCCCGATGAAGCAGTTGCTCCCCCCGTGCTGCCACTCTATATATGCCCATGCACGCGGGTTGCCAAGCTTAGAGCTTTGTGAGAGGATTCTCATGAAAGATTTGACTGGTTCCGGCGTCACAGCCGCCGCCCCGTCCGTCTCGGGAGCCGCGCGCGTGCCCCTGCCGAGGGCGGGGGATACGATCACTGTTTGCCTGCCTCCCAGCCATCGGACAGCGACGCCCGCAGCGACCCGGCGGCCAAGCGCACCAGCTTGCCGCCGAGCGTACCCGAGCGCCCGACGCTCGACGGCCTGGAGGATAAGTGGAGCTCCGCCTGGGAGCGTGACAGCGCCTACGCTTTCGACCGCACGGCCGACCGCGAGGGAGTCTTCGCGATCGACACGCCCCCGCCAACCGTGAGCGGGTCGCTGCACGTCGGCCACGTCTTCTCCTACACGCACACCGACGCGATCGCGCGCTTCAGACGGATGCGTGGGATGAACGTCTTCTACCCGATGGGCTGGGACGACAACGGCCTGCCGACCGAGCGCCGCGTGCAGAACTTCTACGGCGTGCGCTGCGACCCCTCCGTCCCGTACGACCCCGACTTCAAGCCGCCCGAGAAGCCACCGGAGAAGGAGCCGATCCCGATCTCGCGCCCCAACTTCGTCGAGCTGTGCCTGCAGCTCACCGAGACCGATGAGCAGGCCTTTGAGGCGCTGTGGCGCCGGCTCGGCCTGTCGGTGGACTGGTCGATGACTTACACCACGATCGGGCAGCTCGCGCAGCGCATATCGCAGCGCTCCTTCCTCGGCCTGCTCCGCCGCGGAGAGGCCTACCAGCTGGAGGCACCGACGCTGTGGGACGTGGACTTCCAGACAGCGGTCGCCCAGGCCGAGCTCGAGGATCGCGAACGACCAGGGGCAATGCACCGCGTGCGCTTCCGCAGCGCCGATTCAGGCGAGGACGCCGTGATCGATACGACGCGCCCGGAGCTGATCGCCGCCTGCGTCGCGCTGCTCGCACATCCCGACGACGCCCGCCACAGCCGGCTGGTCGGCGCCGACGCGCTCACGCCGCTGTTCGGGACCCGCGTCCCGGTCCTGACGCACCCCCTCGTCGACCCCGAGAAGGGGACGGGCCTCGTGATGGTCTGCACGTTCGGCGATGTCACCGACGTCGTCTGGTGGCGCGAGCTCAGCCTGCCCGTGCGCTCGGTGCTCGGTCCGGACGGACGGCTGCTGGGGGTGCCTTGGGGCACGCCGGGATGGGAGTCGGCGGATGTCGATGCCGCACGTGCCAACTACGGCGAGCTCGAAGGGAGCACGATCAACCAGGCGCGCAGGCGGATCGTTGAGCTGCTCCAGGGGGCGGGCGAGCTCGTCGGTGAGCCCGAGCCGGTGTCGCGCGCGGTGAAGTTCTTCGAGAAGGGGGACCGCCCGGTCGAGATCATCACGAGCCGCCAGTGGTTCATCCGCACGATGGCGCATCGCGACGCCCTGATCGAGCGGGGTCGCGAGCTGAAATGGCACCCCCCGTACATGCGTGCGCGCTACGAGGACTGGGTCGAAGGGCTGAGCGGCGATTGGTGCATAAGCCGCCAGCGCTTCTTCGGCGTGCCGTTCCCGATCTGGTACCCGATCGACGAGCACGGCAACTTACGACACGACGAGCCGATCGCGGCGAGCGAGGAGCAGCTTCCGGTCGACCCCTCCACCAACGTGCCCGACGGGTATGACGCCGAGCAGCGCGGGCAGCCGAACGGCTTCGCCGGCGACCCCGACGTGATGGACACGTGGGCGACCTCTTCGCTGACGCCCCAGATAGCGGGACACGCCGGCGAGGACGAGGAGCTCTACCGCAAGGTGTTTCCGATGGACGTCCGTCCGCAGGCCCACGACATCATCCGGACCTGGCTGTTCACGACGATTCTTCGTTCGCACCTGGACGAGGGCGTCCTGCCGTGGCGCAACGCGGCGATCTCCGGCTGGGTGCTCGACCCCGATCGCAAGAAGATGTCCAAGTCGAAGGGCAACGTGGTGACGCCGATGCATCTGCTCGAGGAGTACGGCGCCGACGCCGTGCGCTACTGGGCGGCGAGCGGACGGCCGGGGACGGACACGGCGTTCGATCCTCAGCAGATGAAGGTCGGGCGGCGCCTGGCGGTCAAGCTGCTCAACGCGTCCAAGTTCGCCCTCGCCGACCTGCCTGCCGAGGGGACATCCCTCACCCACCCCCTCGACCGAGCGGTCATCGCGCGCCTGTCGACGGTCGTCCGCGAGGCGACGGACAGCCTCGAGGACTACGACTACGCGCGCGCGCTCGAGCGCACCGAGGACTTCTTCTGGTGGTACTGCGACTTCTACCTCGAGCTCGTGAAGGGTCGGCGCTACGACTCCAACCCGGACGTCACCGCCTCGGTGAGCCTTGCCCTGCGCCTTTCCCTATCGGTCTTTCAGCGGCTGTTCGCGCCCTTCCTGCCGTTCGTCGCCGAGGAGGTCTGGTCCTGGTGGCAGCAGGGCTCGGTGCACCGCGCGAGCTGGCCCGACGCCGACGAGCTCGTGGTGGCCGCCGCCGGGTCCGCGCGAAACGGCGAGGAGATCGCGCTCGAGGTGACAGCCGATGTCCTACGCGAGGTGCGCAAGGCCAAGTCGCAGGCACGCCGACCGATGCGCGCGCCGGTACGACGCGTGGTCGTGCGCGACACGGCGCAGCGCCTGCAGGCGCTCGAGTTGGGGTCGGGCGACCTGGTGGCGGCAGGAGCGATCGAGCAGCTCGACCGCGTCGAGGGCGAGTCCTTCGCGGTGGAGGTAGAGCTCGCGCCCGAGCCGGCGCGGTGAGCCAGCACGCCGGCGGGGGCGAGCGTCGCGCTGTCCTCGTGCTCGGCGAGTCCGATGGCCTCGGGGTCGCGCTGATGAGGAGGCTCGAGCAGGCGGGCACTCCCGCCAAGGCGGCGATGTCGCTGAGCGACAGCGAGATGGCGGCGGCGCTCGCCGAGCGACGCTGGGGCGCGGTGGCGGTGGTCACGCGCGAGGACGTGCTCGCGCTGCGACTCACCTTGCTCAGCGCACACCTGCGCCCAGATCTTCCGCTGTGGGTCACGATGTTCGACAGGACGATCACCCGCGAGCTGCACCACGTGGCACCCGCGGTGCACGTCATCTCGCCGTCGGAAATCGCCGCCGTGGACATGGCTGAGCAGTGCATCGCGCTCGTGGGACCGCCGGCGTCGCGGGGACGCAACGGCGTCCGCATCGTCGACGATGCGCTGCGGCTGCTCGCCGGCGCCGGCGCGGGGCTCCTGATCGCCCTGCTCCTCGAGGCCGTCATCTCGATGATCGCGCTGCACGAGGGCGTTGTCGACGCCCTCTACTTCAGCACGAGGTCCGTAGCGACCGTGGCCGGCACGCCCGGTGCGGCATCTGGAGGCGTGTGGTTCAAGGTGGTCTCGGCGCTCGACACGCTTGCAGCGCTGCTGCTCGTGGCCGTCTTCACCGCCGCGCTCGTGCGTCGTCTGAGTCGCCAGCGTCTCACCACGCTGCTCGGGTCTCGAGCGGCACCGGCTCGCCGGCACGTCGTGCTCGTCGGCTTCGGCCAAATCGGCTTCCGCCTGGCGCAGGAGCTGCGCAGGCGCGGAGTCGCCGTGCTGGGGGTAGAGCAGGATCCCGAGGCGCCCTGCGTCCGCCTCGCCCGTGCAGCCGGGCTGCCGGTGGCGATCGGGCGCGGCGACGATCGCGAGGTGCTCGAGCGGGTGGGGATCCGCCGCTGCGCGGCGGTCGCGGCGGTGACGTCCACTGACCTTGTCAACGTCGCCGTCGGGCTGGCGGCCAGCGATCTCGCTCCGGGAACGCCCATCGTGCTGCGGCTGGGAGATGGTGAGGTCGCCTCGGAGACCGATTCGCTGCTGCACCTGGGGCAGATCTGCGACGCCCACAAGATCGCCGCCGACACGCTCGCGGGCGCGATCGAGCTGCAGCTCAGTCACGGCGAGGCCGCGCAGCCTCGGATAGGGTCCTCGCCGTGACGCGCACGCTGATCGCAGAGCTGAGGGGCAAGGTGGGCGAGCGGGTCACCATCCGAGGTTGGGTGCACGCGCTGCGCGACCAGAAGCGGATGCAGTTCCTCGTCATCCGCGACGAATCGGGCCTTGCCCAGGTGATCCTGCCCAAGGAGGACCCGCCGAACGAGCTGAACGAGGCGGTGTCGACGTTGACGGCGGAGTCGGCGGTGACGATCGTCGGCACCGTGGTGGCCGACGAGCGGGTGAAGCTCGGAGGTCTAGAGGTGCGCCTGGAGGAGCTGCACGTCGACTCGCTGGCCGACCCCGAGCTGCCCATAGCGCCGGACTCGGCCCTGGACAAGCGGATCGACTGGCGTTTCCTGGACCTGCGCCGCCCGGATCGGCGGCTGATCTTCGAGGTGCAGACGACCGCCGAGCATGCGATGCGCGAGTACTGGCGTGGGGAGAAGTTCATCGAGCTGCACACGCCCAAGTTCATGGGCTCGGCGAGCGAGTCGGGCGCGGAGCTGTTCAAGGTCGAGTACTTCGAGACGCAGGCCTATCTGGCCCAGTCGCCGCAGTTCTACAAGCAGATGGCGATCGCCGCGGGCTTCGGCCGGGTGTTCGAGGTGGGACCCGTGTTCCGTGCGAACCCGTCCTTCACCTCGCGCCACGACACAGAGTTCACCAGTGTGGATGTGGAGATCGGGTGGATCGACTCCCACGAGGACGTGATGGCCTTCGAGGAGGCATGGCTGGCGCATGTGCTGGCAAGGGTGAAGGAGACGCATGGCGAGGCGATCGAAGCGACGTTCGATACCGAGGTCGTCGTCCCGTCGCTGCCCTTCCCCCGGGTCACCCTCGAAGGGGCCAAGGACATGCTGCGCGAGGCCGGACACGCGGCGCCCGGTCCAGAGGACGACCTCGACCCGCCGAGCGAGCGCGCCCTGTCGGCGATCGTCAAGCAGGAGCACGGCCACGAGTTCGCCTTCGTCACCGACTATCCCACGACCGTCAGGCCCTTCTACCACATGCGCCATCCGGACCGTCCGAACCTGACCAGGAGCTTCGACCTGCTGTGGAAGGGAATCGAGCTGACGACCGGGGCCCAGCGCGAGCACCGCTACCAGCAGCTGCTCGCCCAGGCCGAGGACAAGCGGGTCGATGTCGGGCCGATCCAGTACTACCTGAACTTCTTCCGCTTCGGCGCGCCGCCGCACGGCGGCTTCGGCTTCGGGCTCACGCGCCTGCTCATGCAGCTGCTCGGTCAGGACAACGTACGCGAGGTGACGTTCCTGTACCGCGGCCCCCACCGCCTTGAGCCGTAGGGGCCCCGGCTTGCTCGCGCGTGAAGGCCGGGGCGCTCGCGCCCCGGCCTTCACCTAGCTGGCGACCGTGTAGGCGATCAAGGTCAGATCGTGCCAGCGGCGCCCGCCGTGAATGGAAGCGAGGTGGGTTCGGCCAGCGCGCATTCTTTGGAGCTCACGCTGGTCAGGAACGTCGCAACTCCCTGCGCTTCGATTCCACCTGTCAGTTCGAGGAGGACGACGCCAGCGCACCTGTGACTTTCAGTGCGAACGTGTGCGTGCCTTTTCTGGACCTGCGAGGACTTACACAGGAGTGGGTTTCGCCGGGGTAGCAAGCCGCGGCGCCATCGTGCGCGGACGCAGCGCCAGT
>JAOPZV010000034.1 GCA_025963935.1 Solirubrobacterales bacterium | reverse complement strand
CATCGTGGGAGCACCCGCAGGAGACGCTCGCGGCGATCGCGGGATCGTGCGCCGCGGTGCTGCAGGCGGTGCGCGACCTGGACCCCGCGATACGCGTGTTCGTGTCGGCGTCAGGCGCGATCTTCGGCGACGCGCCCGAGTGCCCCCAGCGCGAGGACACGCCATGCCGGCCGACGACGCCCTATGCGATCTCCAAGCTCGCGGCGCACGAGCTCGTCGGCGCGATGCGCGAGCACGACGGGCTGCATGCCAGCTCGGGCATCGTCTACAACCACGAGTCCGAGCGCCGCCCCGAGCGGTTCGTCACCCGCAGGATCACCCGCGGCGCGGCCGCCATCGCCCTGGGCCTCCAGGACGAGCTGACGCTCGGCAACCTCGAGGCGATCCGCGACTGGTCCTTTGCGGGAGACATCATGCGCGGCGCCTGGCTGATGCTGCAGCAGGACCGCGCGGACGACTACGTCCTGGCCAGCGGCGTGCCGCACACGGTGGCTGAGCTGGCCCGCACCGCCTTCGCGTGCGTCGATCTCGACGTCGAGCGCTACCTGCGGGTGGATCCCTCGCTGGTGCGGGCGCCGGAGCGGACGCCGAGCGTGGGCGACCCGGCGAAGGCGCACGCGCAGCTGGGCTGGACACCCCAGCTCGACTTCGAGCAGCTGGTCGAGCGGATGGTCCAGGCGGACCTGCGATCGCTCAAGGCCGCCGCCGCGCCGTCCTGACCGCGCTCGGGGATCCCGCGCGCGCGGCTGCGCAGCGGCCGGGCCCGTCCATGTGAGGCCTTAGACTGGCCGCCTGGTTGAGCACCGTCGGTGTCTTAGGACTGGGCTTCGTCGGCTTGCCGCTCGCGGTGGCGTTCGCGCAGGAGGGCTGCGACGTGATCGCGGTGGACGTGGACGCGCGCAAGGTCGACGCGATCGAGGCCGGTGACTCCTACATCGAGGACGTCTCCTCCGGCACGCTGAAGCAGGTCGCCGAGCGCATTCACGCGACCACGCGGTATGCGCGACTCGCGGAGGCCGACGCGGTGCTGGTGTGCGTTCCGACCCCGCTGACGCGCAACCGCGAGCCGGATCTCGGGCCGCTGATAGACGCCACGCGCGCGCTGGCCGAGGTGCTGCGCGCCGATCAGCTCGTCGTGCTCGAGTCGACCACCTATCCGGGAACCACGCGCGAGCGCATGGCGCCGCTGCTTGAGGAGTCCGGATTGGCCGCGGGCAGGGACTTCCACCTGGCCTTCTCGCCCGAGCGCGTGGACCCGGGGCGCACGGACTTCACCCTGCGCAACACCCCGAAGGTGCTCGGCGGGCTCACCGAGGCGTGCGCGGAGCGCGCCGAGGCGCTCTACGCGCTCGTGTGCGATGAGATCGTGCGGGTCTCGAGCCCCGAGGCCGCGGAGCTCACGAAGCTGCTCGAGAACATCTTCCGCTCGGTCAACATCGCTCTGGTCAACGAGCTGGCGATGCTGACCGACCGCATGGGGATAGACATCTGGGAGGTCGTCGAGGCCGCCTCGTCCAAGCCGTACGGGTTCATGCGCTTCGAGCCCGGACCGGGGATGGGCGGGCACTGCCTGCCGGTCGACCCCTTCTACCTGAGCTGGCGGGCGCGCGAGTTCGACATGGCCACGGAGTTCATCGAGCTGGCAGGCAAGGTCAACCAGCAGATGCCCTACCACTGCGTCGCCAAGGCTCAGCGCGCGCTGAACGACAGGGGACTCTCGGTCAAAGGCGCGCGCATCGCCGTGCTGGGCGTCAGCTACAAGCCGGGCGTCGGGGATGTTCGCGAGTCGCCGGCGCTGAAGATCATCTCGCTGCTGCAGGAGCTCGGCGCGCAGGTGCTCTACCACGACCCGCACGTACCTAGCCTGGCCGAGTTCTCGCTCAGCAGCACGCCGCTCGAGCAGGCGCTCGCGGACGCCGACCTCGCGCTGATCGTCACGGCCCATCCGGGCGTCGACTACGAGCTGGTCGCCAGGCGCGCACGCCTCGTCGTCGACCTGCGCGGCGTGACGAGCGACACTCACAGCCCCAACGTCGTGCGGCTGTGACGCCCGGGGAGGCGACGCTCGGCTCGAGCGCGGCGGGACCGCTGCTGGGAGATGGCGTGCAGGTGGGGGAGGGGGTCGTGTTCGGCGCATACGTCGTCGTGCACGACGGCACGGTCCTCGGCGACGGATGCGTGATCGGGGACCACGCGGTGCTCGGCAAGCGGCCGCTTCTCGCCGCCCATTCGAGGACGCGCGGCGAGGTGGGCGCGCTGACGCTCGGGGCGCGGGCGGCCGTCGGCGCCGGAGCGGTCGTGTTCGCTGGGGCGAGCGTGGCGCCGGAGGCGATCCTCGGCGACCAGTCGTTCATACGCGAGCGAAGCTCGGTGGGGACCGGGTCTGTCATCGGACGCGGCAGCGTCGTGGACAACGACGTTCGCCTCGGGGCGCGGGCCCGCGTTCAGTCGTCGGTCTATCTGACCGCATTCACGATCGTCGAGGACGACGTCTTCATCGGACCCGGAGCAATCACCACCAACGACGACACGATGGGCCGCCACGGGCCGTCCTCGCCGGCACGTGGCGCCACGCTGAGGCGTGCCTGCCGCATCGGAGGTGGCGCGGTGCTGGTCCCGGGCGTCGAGGTCGGCGAGGAGGCGTTCGTGGCGGCCGGCGCGGTGGTCACGCGAGACGTTCCGGCGCGCGCCGTGGTGATGGGGGTCCCGGCGCGTGTCGTGCGCCAGGTGTCCGAGGAGGACCTGCTCGAGCGCTGGCGTTAGGCCGCGGCGCTGCGCACCGCCGAGGCGACCTCGGCGACCTGCTCTCGCGTGAGCACCGGGCTCATCGGGATCGCCAGATGCGTGCGGGCCGCCTGCTCGGTCCCGGGCAGTTCCGCGCCGGCGCCCCATGCGCTCATCGGCGGCTGACGGTGCACCGGTGTGCGGTAGTAGGGCTTGTGGCCGATCTCGGCGGCCGCGAGGGCGGCTTCGAGGCGGTCCACCTCGGGGTGGCTGACGACGTATAGATGCCAGGCGGGGGACGTGTCCGGCACCGGCCGGGGCAGCCCGAGCAGCTCGTCGAGCCCGGCGTTCTCGTAGTGGCGACCGGCCTGCCGCCGGCCGGCGGCCCATTCGTCGAGGTGAGGGAGCTGCACCCGCAGGATCGCGGCCTGCAGCTCGTCAAGGCGCGAGTTGTAGCCGACCTGCTCGTAGCTGACCTTGTCGCGCGAGCCGTGGAAGCGGAGGGTCCGGGCCTGCTCGGCGATCCGCTCATCGGAGGTCGTGATCATGCCGCCGTCCCCGAAGCATCCGAGGTTCTTGGAAGGGAAGAAGGAGAACGTCGCTGCCGCTCCCAGCGCGCCGGGGCGTCGCTCGCCGGCCGTGGAGCCGGCGGCCTGGGCCGCGTCCTCCAGCACCGGCACTCCCAACGCCTCGATCTCCGCGACCGGAGCCAGGTTGCCGAACAGGTGCACGGCGATCACCGCTCTGGTTCGTGGCGTGAGCGCCGCCCGCACCGTCTCGGCGGTCATGCAGTAGGTCTCCGGGTCGATGTCGCAGAACACCGGCGTCGCCCCGGTCGGCGGGATCGCCTCGACCGAGGCGTAGAAGGTGAATGAGGGCACGACCACCTCGTCGCCCGCGCCCACGCCCATCGCCCGCAGGGCGATCGTCAGCGCCTCGGTGCCGTTCGCCACGCCGACCGCGTGCCCGGCGCCGCAGTAGGCGGCGAACTCCTGCTCGAAGGCCTCGACCTCGGGACCGAGGATGTAGCGCTCGGAGTCGAGCACCCTGGCGACCGCCACGCGCAGCTCCTCGCGCAGCGGGCTAAGCGCCGTCGAGGTGTCGAACAGGGGGACCCCCATGAGGCTCAGCGCGGCGCGAGCGACTCGAGATCCGCGCGGGTCATCAGCCGGATCAGCTCCTCAAAGGACGTGCGCGGCTTCCAGCCGAGGTCGCGCCCGGCCTTCGACGGGTCGCCGATCAGGTGGTCCACCTCGGCCGGTCGCACGAACGCGGGATCGATCACCACGTACTTCTCGAAGTCGCCGAGCCCCGCCTCGTCGAAGGCGACCTGGCAGCACTCGCGAACCGAATGCGCCTCGCCCGTGGCGATCACGTAATCCTCCGGCGTGTCCTTCTGGAGCATCAGCCACATCGCCTCGACGTAGTCCTTGGCGTAGCCCCAGTCACGTTCCGCGTCGAGGTTGCCGAGTCGCAGCTCTTTGGTCAATCCGTGCTTGATCGCGGCGGCGTGCCAGGTCACCTTTCGCGTCACGAACTCCAGCCCACGACGCTCACTCTCGTGGTTAAAAAGTATCCCCGACGTCGCATGCAGGTCATACGACTCCCTGTAGTTGACCGTGATGAAGTGGCCGTAGGCCTTGGCCACGCCGTAGGGGGAGCGTGGGTAGAACGGCGTAGTCTCGGTCTGCGGCACCTCGAGCACCTTGCCGAACATCTCGCTCGAGGACGCCTGGTAGAAGCGCGCCTGGGGGCAGACTTCGCGCATCGCCTCGAGCATTCGCGTGACGCCTACGCCGGTGAACTCGGCGGTGAGCGTCGGCTGGATCCAGGAGACGGCGACGAACGACATCGCGGCGAGGTTGTAGATCTCGGCGGGATCGGAAGCGCGCAGCGCGTCGACCAGCGAGCGCTGGTCGAGCAGGTCGCCCTGGTGGAGCGTGATGCGGTCGCGGATGTGCTCGATGCGGTCGAACTTCTCGGTCGACGCGCGGCGCACCAAGCCGTGGACCACGAAGCCCTTCTCCAGCAGCAGCTCGGCCAGATAGGAGCCGTCCTGGCCGGTCACACCGGTTATCAGCGCTGAGCGTCGGTCGGGCACGGCGCGGAAGCCTATATGCCGAAGGCGACTGTTCGGCCGCTCGCCGGCGCGCTCACGTCGAGGCCGGCGTTGACGCTGAAGCCGCTTCGTCGCGCTCGCGCAGCCAGCGCACCGTCGCTGCGATCCCGTCCTCGAGCTCGATGCGAGCCTGCCAGCCGAGCAGGCGGCGAGCCTTCTCGACCGACGGCCAGCGCCGCTGCACGTCAACGGCGAACGTGGGCAGGTGCTCGAGCGCGAACGCCTCGGGGTCCTCGCCGCAGGCCTCCCAGATGACGCGAGCGATCTCGGCGATGGTCAGCTCCCGCGAGGCGGAGATGTTGAAGTCCTCGTTGAGGCCCGCCGGCGAGCTCATCGCGGTGACGACGCCGTCGGCGATGTCCTCGACATGCGTGAGCGTCCTCGTCTGCTCGCCGGAGCCGAAGATCTCGAGCGGCCGCTGGCCGGAGAGCACCTTGCGGATCAGATCCGGGACAGCGTGGGCGATGCCAGGCTCGGCGTCCGGCACCTCGCCGGGGCCGTAGGCGTTGAACGGACGGCAGATCGTGAACGGGAGGCCGTGCTCCTCGTTGGCGGCGCGGCAGTAGACCTCGCCGGTGAGCTTCGAGAAGCCATACGCCGACAGGGGGACAGGACACTGCGGCAGGTAGTCCTCGGGGGTTGGGTACAGCTCCGCGCGCTCGAAGACCATCGAGGACGACACGTAGACGAAGCGCTCGACCTCGACGTCGAGCGCCGCCCGGATGACCGAGTTGTAGAGCGCGTTGTTGACCTCGGTCAGGGTGTGCGGCAGGCGGTGGAAGTTGGCGATGCCGCCGACGATCGCGGCCAGGTGGATCACGTGGGTGCAGCCCAGCGTCGCCGCCCGTGCCTGCTCCGGCACGCGCAGGTCGCCCATGTGCACCTCGGCGCCCTCGCGCATCCACTGCGGCGCCTCGCGCTGGTCTGACACGCGGACCTCGTACGCGGGATCTGCGAGCAGGCGCCTGACGACTGCGGCGCCGATCGTCCCGGCGCCGCCAGTGACGAGAACCCTGCTCACCCGGACGGAGGGGTGGGCATCAACAGGGCGAGCTCGGAGGCGTAGGCGAACACCTGGGCCGCGCCCCAGCAGTCCCAGGGATCGACGACGAGGCAGTCGCCGGCCGCATGCTCGGCGATCATTGCCAGCGTCCGCGGATCGCGGAACTCCGAGTGGTTGGTCGCGAGGATGACCACGTCGGCATCCTCGACCGCCTCCGCGAGCGACAGCGTGGGCGTGGGGACGTGCGGGTCGTGCACCGCGACGTCGGCCAGCTCGCGCTCGAGCAGGCGCACGAGCTTGTGCGCCAGCGAGTCGCGCTCGTCGTCCGTGTCCGCCTTGAACGCCAGCCCGAGGACCGCGACCTTGCGGTCGGCGAGAGCGCCGAGGCGGCGCTTCGCGCCTTCGAGCAGGAACAGCGGCACGGACTCGTTCACCCTCGACACCGCGAGCAGCATCCCCGGCGCGGCCGAGCGCTCCTCCGAGAAGGTGAAGTCCTTGCGCAGGCACGTGCCGGCCGTCAGGCCCGGCTGGGCGATCCCGCCGCGCGGGTAGTCGCGGTTGATCAGATCGATCACCTCGAATACGTTCGCCGAGTATCGCTCGCAGTCCATCATCAGGAGGTTGGGCAGGGCGAAATTGGCGTAGCGCAGGATGTTCGTCCAAATCTTCGCGAGCTCCGCCTGAACGGCGGTCGTCTGGACGATCGGCGCGCGAAAGGCGCCGAACAGCTCCGCGACCACCTCGCCGGAGCGGGCGCCGACGCCGCCGATGATGCAGGGCAGCGTGTCGATCTCCTCGATGAAGCGCCCCGCCGCTATGCGCTCGGGCGCGTGCGCCACGAACAGGTCCTCGCCGATCTCGAAGCCGCGGTGCTTCGTCAGGTATCCCGCAACGAAGTCGGTCGTCCCGGGCGCGACGGTCGAACGAAGGATCAACGAGTGTCCCGGCGCGAGCACGCCAAGCAGGTCGTCGAGCGCCGAGCGGATGTCTCGCATGTCGATCTCGATATGGGAGAACGACGGCGTCCCCAGCGTGATGACGATGTGGCGCGCGGTCGCCGCGTCGGTGACGCGGGATGACAGGTTGAGCCTCCCCGAGGCATGCACCCGCTCGAGCAGCTGCTCCCCGCCCGTCTCGGCGAACGGCATCCGTCCGTCGCGAACGGCCTCCAGACGGGCCGGGTCGTTGTCGATGCCGAGGACCTCGAGGCCGCGATCGGCAAACGACAGCGCGAGCGGCAGCCCGACGCGGCCAAGGCCGACGACGGATACGTCGGCGGTGCTCTGCAGGGGCGTCATGGCAGAGCAGAGGTTAGCGGCGGGGCCTGCGGTCGAACGCGGTGGGCGCGCGCACTCAGGCTCGCCGCTGCAGCCGGTGGCGCGTGTACTGGCGAACGAAGCCGACGAGGAACCGCGGGTTGTATCGGGCGTAGCGGCGCCACAGGCGCCGGGGCTCGCGCGCGAGCCGGTAGACCCACTCCAGCCCGCTGCGCTGCATCCAGCGCGGCGCCTGGGGGACGAGGTCCGCGTGGAAGTCGAACGCCGCGCCGACCCCCACGAGCCGCGGCGCCGTCAGACGGGGGCGCATCTTCAGCATCCACTTCTCCTGCTTTGGCTGTCCGGTCCCGACCCACACGACGGCTGCACCCGAGACGTTGATCGCCGCGACGACGGCGTCTTCCTCCTCGGCCGTCAGCGGCCGGAACGGGGGAGAGTGCCCGCCGGCGATCTGCAGGCCGGGGAAGCGCTCGCGCAGCCGCCGTTCGAGCTGCAGGAGAGCGTCGGGCGTTCGGCCCCCGTAGAGGTAGATCGGCGTGCCGGACCGCGCGGCGCGGGTGCAGAAGCGGGCCATCAGATCGGGGCCGTACACGCGTGTGGCGCCCGCGTGCCCGAGGGCCCGCAGGGCCCACACGAGCGGCTGGCCGTCCGGCACCGCGAGCGTCGCTCCCAGCACCGCGGCGAGGGCCTCGGCGTCCTCGTGCGCGGACATCACCAGGTTGACGGCCGCCGCCGTGAGGTACCCGCGCTCGCCGGCGTCGATCATCGCCTCCATCCAGTCGATTACCGCGTCGTAGTCGGAGACAGCGAGCGGGATCCCAAGTATCTCGGCGCGAGTCGGCGGTGCCGGTGGTATGCGGGGGGAAGCCGTCGAGATTTCCTGAAGATACCCGTCGGCGCCGGCCGGGCCGCCGAGCCCCGCCGAGCTGCGAGCAGTTCGTCAGATTCGCGTTACTCGCAGGATTCCATAGTCTCACGCCGATGAGCCCGCTGTCCCTTCGCCGCTATCGCGCCGAGCGGCTGTTGCGAGAGGAGTTCGAGGGCCTCCGCTCGCGCGTGCTGGCAAAGGTGCGCGGGCGTCTGCGGGCGAGCGGCGTGCGCCTCGACCAGACGGACCTCGAAGCCTGCTACGCCCAGGCCTGGCAGGGCCTCTACTCCGCGCTGCTTGCTGGGCAGGACATCGCCAACCCGGCGGGCTGGCTGGTGGTCGTGACGTTCCGCCGGGCGATCGAGGAGCACCGGGCGCGCCTGCGCATACCCGGGGAGCGCCACGGTGACACGGCCATTGCGACCGCGGTCCGCGCCCGGAGTGACGCTGCCCAGGAACGGGACGTGGCCGCCGAGCTCGATGACCGCATGAGGCTACGACAGCTGTTCGAGGGACTACGCGGGCGGCTGAGCACCCGTGAGCGCGAGGCCGCGGTCCTGTGCTATCTGCAGGGGCTCTCGCGCTCGCAGGCAGCCGAGCAGATGGGCATCAGCGACGCGCGCCTGCGCAAGCTGATGGATGGCCGCGGCGCGGGGCAGACCGGGGTCGCGGGCAAGGTGGGCGCGCTTGTCAAGACGATCAGCAGCGGCGACTGGTGTGAGGAGCAGGGCTCGCTGATGCGTGGACTGGCCTACGGGATCCTCGACCCGGACGGCGAGCGCTACCGCCTGGCCGTCATGCACCGTGGCGAATGCCCCGCCTGTCGCGCCTATGTCGTCTCGCTCCGCGGCCTGGCTGTCGCGTTGCCGCCGGTGCTACTGCCGTCGAGCCTCGGCGCCGCGGCGATGGCGCTTGCCGGGAGGGGCGCCCACGCAGGCCTCGGCTCGGCGGGGGCCGGCGCTACGGGCGCCGCGCCCGGTGGAGCGGCCGGAGTGCAACTGGGCGCAGGCATAGGCTCCATGTCCGCGACCGGCGTCGCGGGCGCCGGCGGCGGTTGGGTCCTGGCTGGCGGCCCGCTCGGCGCAAAGCTCGCGGTCGGATGTCTGCTGGTGCTCGGTGTCGGCGCCGGCTGCGTCGCGCTCGCCCACTCCCCGCCGGGCGCTCACCAGCATCACTCCCTCGGGACCGCCGGGCGGGACGTGGGGCCCGGCTCACCGGCCGTCGAATACCGGCAGATCGGCACGGGCCGTGCTGGCCTCTCGCCGGCGGCCTCGCAGGTGCGAGGCCCGGCGAACCTGAGGACGCGCCAGCCGCAGGCCGGCACCGCCGGACGTGAGTTCGCACCCGAGCAGGCGCGTCTCCCGGGGGCGATCCCGCGCTCCGCCGGCTCCGCAGCCGGCGGGCAGGCGCTCAGCGCGCGGTCGGCCAGCGCAACGCTGGAACCGGCGGCAGCAGGCGCCGGGCGGCCCTCGCAACCGTCACCCGCTGTCCGCTCCGCCGCCGACCGCGAGTTCGCTCCGGGCTAGCGCCGCAGCACGCATCCGCGCGTACCAGCCCTTTGCTGCGGTGCGTCAGCCTTTGGGGAAGACCCTCGTCAGACGCCCGAGTGCCAGGGGGTTGCCGCGGGGGCGCAGCCTGCCGGTGGCGACGGCGCGAAGCGGGTCGAGGCGCTCGCCGACGATGTCCACCCAGTCCTGGTAGGAGAGGCGCAGGCGCAGGTCCGGGCTGGGCACCTCACCTTCCTGCACGGAGCTCGAGCCGTTGTCGACGGTCAGGTGCCACGCGGGGATGTCGGCGTCGGTGAACTCCCACTGGAAGGTCGTCGGCCGCTTGAGCCCGTGGTTGGGGTTGACCTGTCGGGCGATCGTGTCAAACAGCATCGCGATCGTCTCGGGGTCGCGGCTGGAGGGCCCTTCCCGCACTCCGATCACGCCGGCCTTGGCGAGCGCGCGGCCGCGCTGGGAGATCTCCAGGGGCGAGAGGCCGGGCGGCAGAAGCGGCGGCCCCGGCAGCGTGTCGATCGGCAGGCCGGCCGAGCGCAGCTTGGTTGTCATAGAGGTCAGGCCCTCGACGCCAACCTTGTCGAAGGTGTAGTTGAACACCGTCAGATATTTCTCATCCCAACCGGGTGGCATCAGCACCTGGGCGGTGTAACGGGTGACGTCGCGCAGGATCGCCGCCACGGCCTTCGGCACGCGCACAGGGTCTTCACGGTTGAGGTCGGAGAGAAGCTTCACGCCGAAGCCGATGTGACGCTGCTCGTCCGCCGCGATGTTCTCCATGCCCTCGCGGAACGCGGGCAGCTGATCGCGTTCCTCCAGATAGCTGCAGATGAAGTGCTGGCCGGGCTGGGCGAGCGCCGACTCGATGACGATGTGGTAGAGCGTCACCGCCGCCGCGAGTTTGGCCGGCGAGCGATCGGCCCGCAGTTCGTCGGCCATGCGGTCCAGTCGATCGAAGATCCTGCGAAAGCCGGAAGTCAGCTGAGGCTTGATCGCGCTCAGGCCGCTCGACATCGATCCGTCCCCGATCTCACACACCTCCTGCATGAAGCGCTTGAAGAACACCGCGTGGCGAGCCTCGTCGACCTGCTGTGTGGTCAGGAAGTACTTCTGCTCCTCGAGCGGCGCCGCGTCGATGTAGGGCGACAGGTTGTCTGCCACCGCATCCTCTCCCCAGAAGAACAGGCAGTAGTTCCACAGCGCCGCCTGGCGCTCGAAGTCGGTGAAGTCCTCGCGCCACTGGCGCGCGTCCTCGGTGAAGTCGAGCTCGGTGGCGCGCCAGTTCCCCCGCTCCCACCGCGCGTAGAGATCCGCATAGGAGATGGCGTCGGTCGGGAGGCTGGCGATGTTGGGGTCCGTCGAGGGGGAAGGGGGCGTCGCGGTCGCCATCGGCTGCTCCTATCGGGGGAACGTGGGATAACGAACGCTATCGCAATAGCGATCGCTCTGTCAAGTAGGATGTGGGAGGTGGAGATCGCGCAGACACCTCAGCGGCGCGGCGCGGACGCGACACAGCCGGGCGCGGCCGGGCCGGGAGCTCGGCAGCCGGCGGCGCGGATGACGCGCGAGCAGAGCAAGGCGAACACGCGGGAGCGCCTGCTCGCGGCCGCCCGCAGCGAGTTCGCCCGCAGCGGCTTCCACGGCGCCTCGGTGGACGAGATCGCCTCGCGGGCGGGGTTCTCGACCGGCGCGCTGTACTCCAACTTCAACGGCAAGGAGGACCTGTTCCTCGCCCTGATGGAACGTGAGATCGACGAGCACGCGCGCGAGCTCTCCGAGGCGGTCCGGGAGCGCGCATCGGTCGCCGAGCGGGCGACTGGCGGCGCGAGGCAGTGGATGACGATGATCGACCGCGAGCCCGAGTTGCTGCTGCTGTTCATGGAGTTCTGGGCATACGGGGTCCGCGACGCAGAGATCAGGCCGAAGGTGGCCGCCCAGTTCGCGCACATGCGCGAGGTGCTGACGACGCTCATCGCCGATGCGGTGCGCGAGTTCGACCTGGAGCTCGACATGCCCGCCGAGCAGCTCGCCGTTGCGATCGACGCGCTCGCCGACGGGATCGCCCGCCAGCGGCTGGCCGACCCCGACGCCGTCCCAGACGAGCTGCTCGGGCGCGTCCTGTCGCTGCTGTTCGCCGGCGCTACGCGCCCGGCGTCAGGCAGAGACAGGCGTAGTGGACGGTGAACATGCGCCGCGCGAGCGCGGGCGCGGCGCGGTGTACGCCTGAGCGAAGCGCCCACTTGGCGGTGGCCGCGGCTCGCCCGCCGAGACCGGTGGCGAAGAAGCGGTGCACCTCGAGGGGCAACGGGTCTTCCAGCTCGTAGGCGATCGACAGCCCCGCGCGCTCGATCATCGAGCGCGCGCCATCGCGCTCCAGACGCTGCAGGTGCCCGACCTCGGCGGCGTGCTTGCGCTTGCTCGGCCGGCGTGCGGACCAGTTGGCCTCGAGCGGCACCTCGACGACGACCGCACTGCAGGCGCGCCCCACTTCCGCGAGGAGCGCCGACGGATCGGGCACGTGCTCGAGCACGTGTGACAGCAGACCGAGGTCATAGGAGTTGTCCGCGGCTTGGAGGTGGGTTCCGTCGTAGCGCTCAACAGACTGGATCTCCGGCCGCTCGCGCGCGATCCTCACAGCCGCGTCGGTGATCTCCACGCCGCAGAGCCGGCCGCCGAACCCGCGGCGATGGAGCTCTGAGAGGAGTGCGCCGTCGCCGCAGCCCACCTCGAGCGTCGAGCTCGGAACCACGCGCGCCTGCCCGCAGAGGGCGATCACGTGGTCGACCTTGCCCGCCGCCCCGAGCGCCCGCCAGCGCGCATAGAACGCCGCCTCCGCTGGCTGCTTGGAGTACGCGTCGTCATAGAAGCCGACGAGCTCGGCGGGGTCTGGCACGCCGGGGATTATTGTGCTCGCGATGACGAGGAAGCTCACCGCGTCGCTGCGCGAGGCGCCAGCGACGGTTCCCGCGCTCGCGGCGATCGCGCTGTTCGTCGTCTGGGCCACCGACCAGGCCGGCTACCCGTTGACCCACTGGGGCCCCGGCGGCCTGATCATTCTGGCCCTGCTGGTGATGGCATTCGGCGTGATCGGACTGCGCGCCTCGGAGATTCCACGCCCCGTGCAGATCGCCCTCGCCTGTCTCGGCGGGTACACCGCTCTCAGCTTCCTCTCGATCCTCTGGGCGTCGGTGCCCGGCGATGCCTGGGAAGGCGCAGATCGCACGCTCCTGTACCTGTTGGTGTTCGCGCTGTTCGCCTGCTGGCGCCAACGCGGCGAGACGGCGGCCCTTCTGCTGATGCTGTGGACGTTCGCGATGGTGGGCCTCGCCGCGTACACGGCCCTGCACCTCGATTCGGCAGCCGCGGCGGAGCTGCGCCGCCTTCTGCCCGGCGGACGGCTGGTCGATCCGACCGGCTATCCGAACGCCAACGCGGCGCAATGGCTGATCGCCGCTTGGCCCGCCGTGCTCCTGGCGCGCAGCGAGCGGCTGCACTGGGCGCTGCGCGGGCTGCTCGCCGGCGGTGGGGTGCTGCTCGCCGGCGTGGCCCTGCTCAGCCAGAGCCGGGGATCGCTCTACGCGACGCCGGTGATGCTCTTGCTGGTGTTTCTCCTGCTACCCGGCCGCGTTCGCACGTTCGCGGTCCTCGCGCCCGTCGCGGCCGGCGTCGCCGCGGCCGCTCCAGAGATCCTGCGCGTCGGAAACCACCTACGGAACGGCGACGTCGTGGCGTCGCACCTGCACACCGCGATCGCCGCGATGTTCGTGGCTGCAGCAGTCGTCGGGCTCGCGGTCGCGCTCGGCGCGGCCGTCGAGAGCCGCCAGATGCTCTCGCCGAGGGCCGCGGGGCGAGCACGGACGGCGCTGGCCGCGACGGCGGTCGCGGTGCTGATCGTCGTGCTGGCCGGGGGCCTCGCCGCCGCGGGCAACCCGGTCAGCCGCGTGCGCCACACCTGGGACAGCTTCAAGGGGGGATACGCGACACGGAACGCCAGCAGCAGGCTGGTCAGCGGGCTCGGAAGCAACAGGTATGACTTCTATCGCGTCGCTCTCGATCAGTTCGTCGCCCATCCGCTGGTCGGTATCGGGGCCGACAACTACCAGCAGCAGTACCTCGCGCACGGCCGCAGCAACGAGACCCCGCGCTACCCCCACAGCGTCGAGCTGCGCACGCTCGCCCAGACAGGGCTCCTGGGTGCCCTGCTGGCTGTCGGCGGGATCGCCGCCGCGCTGCTCGCCGCGGCACGCGTGTTGCGCGCGTCCGACCGGCTGGCGCGCGGAGTGGCCGCCGCGGCGCTGGGCGGGTTCGCCTACTGGGCGGTGCACGGCTCGTTCGACTGGTTCTGGGAGTTCGCAGGTCTCGGCGCGCCGGCGTTCGCCCTGCTGGGCCTCGCCTGTGGGCTGGCCCCCAGCGGGCCCGTGACCCGCGCTGACCCTGTGGAGGGGGCTCCTCGCCGCGTGCCACGCGCACGCCTGGCGCTCCTGGTTGCCGGCGCGGTCGCCGCGTTGGCCGCCGCCGGATCGCTGGCGGCGCCATGGCTCAGCCGGCTGGAGGTTCAGGACGCCGCTCACATCTGGAGCAAGGCCCCGGCTGCCGCCTACTCGCGTCTGGACGAAGCCGCCCAGCTGAACCCGCTGAGCGACGAGCCCAACCTGATCGCCGGCAGCATCGCGCTGCGTTACGGCGACCTCGTGCGCGCCGACCATCAGTTCCGGCTGGCGCTCGAGCGGAGCCCCGGCGGCGCCTACGCGACGCTGGAGCGGGGGGCGATCGCCTCCGCCCGGGGGAATCGAGCCGCGGCGCTCAGCCTGCTCTCGCGGGCGGCGCGCCTGAACCCGCGGGACCCGTTGCCGCGGGAGGCGTTGCGGGTCGCGCAGGCCGGTCAGCGGGTCAGCATCGGAGAATTGAACCGGCTGATCCTGCTCAAGGCTCGACAACTCGGGTAGACCGCGAAAATTATTTCGTCGGACTGAGTCCGTTTACTCGACACAGGCCCCAGCGTTCGGTACCGTGTGCCGCTGATCCTCGTCGATTCGTCGACCTTGGTGCGGAAGCGCTCAAGCGACTCGACGATCGGTGATGGGGGGCGATGACGATCAGGTGGCAAGGAGAGTGACACCGTTTGCTCGAGCCAAAGAAGGGAACCCAAGGAGGGAAAGCATGACGTGCCGCCGTATGCTCAAGCCGATCGCGACCATCTTGGCGGTGGCGCTGGCCGTGGCCCTTCCGTCCTCTGCAGGCGCGAGCTCACTGCTCAGCGGCTACGGCGGCCCCGGACAGGGAAACCAGGCGATCCTCGGCTCGGCCCTGCTCAACGGTCCATCGGGCGGAGGCGGCGGTGGAGGCTCGACGGGGACGGGTGGCGGCTCTGCGGCGGCCACAGGCAACCTCGCCGCGCCGGCGAGCGCCCAGGTCAAAGCGCGCCCGCGTGGCGCCAGCCGGCATTCCCGCTCCTCAGCCGGGCGTGCCGGCCAGGGGAACGGCTCGTCGGTCGGGCTCTCATCGACCGGCGCCTCCGGCAAGTACCCGCTCCAGACCGCCCTCGCCGGGTCGAGCGCCGGCGGTTCCGGCCCTCTCGGACTTTCGGGCGCCGACCTGATGTACATAATCCTGGCACTGGGGGTACTCGCAGTCACAGGTGCTGCAACCAGGCAGCTGATGCGAGATCAGGATGGACGGGAAGGCACGGTAGCTAAAGGGATGCGACGCAGAATCCGAGGAACCGAGTAGGACAAGGACGCCCTCCGGCTCATGGACCAGACTCGAATCGCTCAGCAGACATCGACAGCGCTCCCGCTCCACGGCGAGCTGACGCACGATGCCCCCTCCCCGCGCGCGCTGCTGCGCGGGACGTTCCGCGGTCCCCTGCAGTGGGCGCTGGAGGGCTCGGGCTGGGCGGTGTTGCGCCCGACAGTCGATTTCCTGGCCCTGTGGGCTGCGGTGCTGCTCGCGATCCACGGCCCAGGTGCGGCCTCGCACCTGTCTTCGGTGCGCGCCCCGCTGTTGGCGCTGCCGCCGCTGGTAATGCTCCTCTTCTACCTCAGGGGCCTGTATCGCACCCGCCTGCGGGCCCTGCTGCTGGATGGCGTCGTGCCAGTCGTCAGCGCCGTCTCGATCGCGGCTATGGCTGTGGCCGTCATCGGAATGTTCGCCAACGGGCAGGTGCCCGACCAGGGTGAGTGGCTGAGGGGCTGGCTCTTCGCGCTGATCGCGGTGGGCCTTGGCCGGGTGGTCCTTTCCTTCACGCAGGGCTGGGCGCGGGCTCGGCGGCTCGTTGGCAAGCCCGTGCTCATCATGGGCGCCGGCGTGGTCGGCGCGCAGGTCGCGCGCCGACTCGAGAGCCATCCCGAGTACGGGCTGGTCCCGATCGGCTTTCTCGACGAGGATCCTCGCTCGGTCGCCGAGGTCGGGGGGCGCGACGTGGCCGTGCTCGGCACCGTGGAGGACCTCGAGGACACCGTGAAGCGCACAGGCGTCAAACGGCTGATCGTCGCCTTCTCCTCGGTCGCCGACGCGCGCGTCAGCCGCCTGATCCAGCTCTGCCAGGAGCTGGGCGTCGACGTGTCGGTCGTGCCGCGGATGTTCGACACGATCAACCACCGTGTTGGCTACGACACCGTCGGCGGGCTGCCCCTGATGTCGTTTGCCGCCGTCAACCCCAACGGCCTGCAGTTCGCGGTCAAGCACGCCTTCGACCGCGTGCTGGCCCTCGTGCTGCTGATCGTGCTGTCGCCGCTGATCCTGTGCGCGGCGATTGCGGTTCGCCTCAGCTCACCGGGCCCGGCGCTCTTCAGCCAGCGCCGCGTGGGCCGCGACGGCAAGGTGTTCAACTTCTACAAGTTCCGCTCGATGCGAGTGCAGCCAGGGAATGACGACCCGGACGCAGAGGACATCACCGCGCTCGACTTCCTGTTGGGAGGCGACACGGCCCCCGGAGGGGTCGAGGGCGAAGACCGCAGAACTGCCGTCGGGCGCTTCCTGCGCAGCACCTCGCTGGACGAGTTGCCCCAGCTGTTCAACGTCCTGCGCGGCGAGATGAGCCTCGTCGGCCCGCGCCCGGAGCGCCCGGAATTCGTGGAGCTCTTCAGGCAGGACATCGTGCGCTACGGCGATCGCCACCGCGTGAAGTCGGGAATCACCGGCTGGGCGCAGGTACACGGGCTGCGCGGCCAGACCTCGCTGGCCGAACGCGTCGAGTGGGACAACTACTACATCGCCAACTGGTCGCTGGGTCTCGACCTGAAGATCCTCGCGATGACCGTCATCG
>JAOPZV010000022.1 GCA_025963935.1 Solirubrobacterales bacterium | reverse complement strand
GAGGACGGCGAGCATCCCCTTCCGCGTAGCGCCGGTGGAGCCTAACGCGCCGCACTTGATCAGCGACTCGATGGCCTTCTTGTTGACGGTGCGGTTGTCGACGCGCTCGCAGAAGTCCCACAGCGAGGTGAACACTCCGCCGGTCTCCCGCCCACGCTTGATCGCCTCGACGGCCTGGTAGCCGACGCCCTTGACCGCGTCGAGGCCGAAGCGGATGTTCCCCTCTACGACGGTGAACTCGTGGTCTGAGAGGTTGACGTCGGGCGGCAGGATCTCGATGCCCATCTCCTCGCAGCGGGCGACGAAGAACGGCACCTTGTCCTTGGTGGACATCACCGAGGAGATCAGCGCGGCCATGTACTCGGCGGGGTAGTTGGCCTTCAGCCAGGCGGTGCGGTAGGCGATCAGCGCGTAGCAGGCGGCGTGAGACTTGTTGAATGAGTAATCGGCGGACTTTTCGTTGGTCTGCCAAAGGAACTCGGTCACCTGGGAGCTCGTCCCCGACGCGCGGCAGCCCTCCACGAACTCCGGCTTGAGCGCGGCCATCGCGGCCCGGTTCTTCTTGCCGATCGCCTTGCGCAGGTCGTCCGCCTTTGCGCCGGAGAAGCCGGCGAGCTCCTTGGAGATCTGCATCGCCTGCTCCTGGTAGAGGATCACGCCCTTGGAGGACTCGAGGATCGGCCGCAGGCGCTCGTCGGGGTAGGAGATCGACTGGGGGTTGTGCTTTCCCCTGGCGTAGACCGGGATCTGGTCAATGGCCCCGGGGCGGTAGAGAGCGTTCAGCGCGACGAGGTCGTTGAACTCGTCCGGGCGCACCTTCTTGAGCGCCTCGCGCATCCCCTCGGACTCGAACTGGAACACGCCGGTCGAGTCGCCGCGGGTGAGCATCTCGTAGGTCCGCGGGTCGTCGAGCGGCAGCGTCGTCATGTCGGGCCGTCCGACGGACGCGCCGTCGGCTCCTGCGCTGGAGCGCTCGATGATGTCGAGCGCGTCCTCGATCACGTCGAGGTTGCGCAGCCCGAGGAAGTCCATCTTGAGGATGCCGATCTCCTCGATCGGCTTCATCGAGAACTGGGTGACGGTCCGGAACGCCCGCTCGCCGTTCTCGTCGGTGCCCGCGTCGGCGAGCTGCAGCGGGACGATGTCAGTCAGCGGGCGGTCTGCGATCACGACGGCCGCCGCGTGGATCGAGGAGTTGCGAACGATCCCCTCGAGGCCCTGCGCGACATCGACGATCTGCCTGGCGGAGGCGTCCTCGTCGCACGCCTTGCGCAGCGGCTGACCGGCCTTCAGGCACTCCTCGAACGACGGTGCGCGGCCCATGATCGGATCGGGGATCAGCTTGGCCAGCCGGTCCCCGGTGGCGTAGTCGAAGCCCAGCACGCGCGCCGCGTCGCGGGTGGCCGCACGCGGGAACATCTTGCCGAAGGTGACGATCTGTGCGACCGACTCGCGCCCGTACTTGTCGGTGACGTAGCGCATCACGCGCTCGCGGCCGCGAACCGAGAAGTCGATGTCGATGTCCGGCATGGACACCCGCTCGGGATTCAGGAAGCGCTCGAACAGGAGGTCGTAGCGCAGCGGGTCGACGTCCGTGATCGCCAGGCAGTAGGCGACGATCGAGCCGGCCGCGGACCCTCGCCCGGGGCCCACGGCGATGCCGTTCTCCTTGGCGAACTTGACGAAGTCCCAGACGATCAGGAAGTAGGCGTTGAAGCCCATCCGGTCGATCACCTTGAGCTCCATCTCCATCCGCTCGACGGCGCCGGACGGCGGCGGGTCGCCGTAGCGCAGGCGCAGGCCCTCGTGCACGCGCTCGCGCAGGTAGTCGCGCTCGCTGCTGTCATCAGGCGTCTCGTAGTGGGGGATCAGCTGCTTGCCGAGCTCTAGCTCTACGGAGCAGCGCTCGGCGATCTCCAGGGTGCTCGCTATCGCCTCGGGCCACTCGGCGAACGCGGCCACCATCTGCTCGCTGTCGCGCAGGTAGAACTCGTTGGTTTCGAAGGTCAGCTTGGGCGCCGCGATGGTGCTCTTGGTCTGCACGCACAGCAGCGCGGTGTGGTGGTCGTAGTCCTCGCGACGCAGGTAGTGAACGTCGCCCGTGCCGACCAGGCGCCCGCCCGCTTCCCCGGCGATCCGCACGATCCCCTCGTTGCACTTCTCCTGCGCGGCCAGCCCGTTCTTCTGCACCTCGAAGTAGACGTTGTCCTCGCCGAACACGCGCAGCAGGTCGTCGGCGTGCGAGCGCGCGTCGGCTGGGCGATCCTGCAGAAGACGCTGGCAGAAGCGCGAGGCCAGGCAGCCCGTGAGCGCGATGACGCCGTCGGAGTAGCGCTCCACCTGCGCCAGGTCGACGGTCGGCTTGCCGCGCTGCAGTCCCTCGAGGAAGCCGGCGGAGGAGAGCTTGACGAGGTTGCGGTAGCCGGCGTCGCTCGCCGCCAGCAGCGTCAGGTGGTTGCGCTCGCTCTTACCGGCCCCGCCCACCGCGGCCGGGGAGTGATCGTCGACGAGGTAGATCTCGCAGCCCAGGATGGGCTTGACGTCGTGCTTCGCGCAGGCCTTGTAGAGCTCGATGGCGCCGTTCATCACGCCGTGGTCGGTGAGCCCGAGGGCCGGTTGTCCGAACTCGGCCGCGCGCTTGGCCAGGTTCTCGATGTTGCACGCGCCGTCCAGCAGCGAGTAC
>JAOPZV010000283.1 GCA_025963935.1 Solirubrobacterales bacterium | reverse complement strand
ACCTGACCTATCGCGAGCTGTTCACGATCCACGCGGTCTGCGAGTGGTGCGCGGCGAGCGCGGTGATCATGACGATCCTGATGGTGCTCTCGACGTGGCGCTTTTTGCGCGGCGAGATGCCCTCGCCCGGTGCCCGCCAGGCGGGTCCCGGCGGTGCGGACTCCCCCGCGCCGCTCGGCAGCGCATCCTGACCGCTGCCGGCGACGACCACGGGGCGCCGGCCTCGCCGGCGAGCGACGGTCATCCCATTTGAGCAGTTGAAATCGATGTAGGCAATCCGTCCACTGGGCGGGTGTTATGGCGAGTAAGGGGTGCGCGCCGGCCGACGTTCTACTCAGGAAATGGGCCCGGCGAAGACGAGCACTACTGACCACGTCGGCTACGAGGGCGCGCTCGAGAGCGAGGCACGCATTGCGCGCCTGTTCGAGATGACCAGCGACCTGCTCGCGACGATCTCGCGCGACGGGCGCTTCACGCTGCTGAACCCCGCGTGGGAACAGCTGCTCGGGTGGACTCGTGAGGAGCTCCTGGCGAGCTCCATCGAGGAGTTCATGCACCCGGAGGACGTGCAGCAGACCCTCGCCCTGCTGGCGGCCGGCGACGAGCCGGGTGCGCAGCTGGAGCATTTCACGAACCGCTACCGCCACCGCGACGGATCCTGGCGCTGGCTGATGTGGAGCACCCGTTGCGACGGCGACACGTGGTACGCCGCGGCCAAGGACGTCACCGACCGCATGTGGCTCGAGCGCCAGGCGCTGCACGATCCGCTCACTCGGCTGCCGAACCGCCTGCTGCTGATGGACCGCGCCCGCCAGGCGCTGGCCCGCCTGCATCGCAGCCACGGCGTGGTCGCAATGCTCTTCGTCGACCTTGACAAGTTCAAGGCGGTCAACGACAACCTCGGCCACGACATCGGCGACCAGCTGCTCGTCGGGATCGCCGAACGCCTGGCGGAGCTGATGCGCGACAGCGACACCGTAGCCCGCCTCGGAGGCGATGAGTTCGTGATCCTCGCGGAGGACATCGACAGCGAGGAAGAGGCCATGGCGCTCGGCAGGCGCGTGCTCGACGCCCTCGAGGATCCGTTCCCGTTGGGCTCGAACGAAGTGGCGATGCTTGCGAGCGTCGGCGTGGCGGTCTCCCGTGACTCGAACGCCGACCCCGAGGCCATGCTGCGCGAGTCCGACGTGGCGATGTATCGCGCGAAGGCCGCGGGCGGGCGGCGCCTGAAGCTGTTCGACGAGAGCCTCCGCCAGGAGCTGAGCACGCGGATGGAGATCGAAAACCGACTGCGCTACGCCCTCCCCCGCCAGGAGCTGGCGCTGGCCTACCAGCCGATCATGCCGCTCGCCGGCGGCTTCGCGGTCGGCGCGGAGGCACTCGTCCGCTGGCGCCCCGACGGAGCCGAGCTGCCGGCGGGCGCCGAGATGCTTCCCGGCATGTTCCTCCCCCGCGCTCAGGAGAGCGAGCTGATCGTGCAGATCGGAAACTGGGTGCTGCACACCGCATGTGTGCAGGCCGAGATCTGGCGCCGCAACGGGATCGCGATACCGATCTCGGTCAACGTCTCCGCGCGCGAGCTCACCGAGCTCGACCTCGCCGAGCGCGTGCGCGCGGAGCTCGCCTACTCCCGCCTCCCGGGGCGAGCACTGTGCCTGGAGGTCAGCGAGGAGGCCGTCCTGCGCGACCCCGAGCGCGCACGCTCGGCCCTGAAGGACCTCAAGCGCCTGGGCGTCTCGATCGCCCTGGACAACTTCGGCTCTGGCGAGTTCTCGCTGCGCCTGCCGCGCGACTTCCCGCTGGACATCCTCAAGCTCGACCGGGCGCTCGTCCAGAGCTTCGACCGCGACAAGGAGCGGCGCGCCGTGTTCGCCGCGACGATCGCGCTCGCCAAGGAGGCTCGCCTGACCGCGGTTGCGGTGGGTATCGAAACCAATCGCCAGCTCGCGCTGGTCCGTGAACTCGACTGCTCGCTTGGCCAGGGCTTCCTGCTGCACAACCCGGTCGCGGCCGACCAGCTGCGCCTCAGGGACGCGGCGGGGTCGGTAACGTCCGCGCCATGGCGGCCTCTCGTGCGACTGGGCAAAGGCACCCGCCGCTGAGCGAAGAGGGCGAGACCAACCGCCGGAAGGCCGCGGCGGCCAGAGCGGCCGCGGAGCTGATCGAGGACGGGATGCGCGTGGGGCTCGGCACGGGCTCGACCGTCGCATATCTGCTGCCGGCGATCGCCGAGCGAAGACTGAAGGACCTGCGCTGTGTCGCGACCTCGCCGGCGACCGAGCATGCGGCGCGCGAGCTCGGCATGGCGGTCGAGGCGCTCGACGAGCTGGACGAGCTCGACATCGCGATCGACGGCGCCGACCAGGTCGACCCGAGCGGCTGGCTGGTCAAGGGCGGCGGCGGGGCGCACACGCGCGAGAAGATCGTCGCGCTGGCCGCCCGGCGATTCGTGGTGATCGTCTCCGCTGAGAAGGCCGTCCGCGAGCTCTCCGCACCGATCCCGCTCGAGCTCGTGCGCTTCGGCGTGCAGCACACCCTGGCGCGGCTCGAGCACGCTCGCCTGCGCGGCGCGCTCGAGAGCCCCGACGGCGGCCTGATTGCGGACTACCTCGGCCCAGTCGGCGATCCGCGGGCCCTCGCGGGGAGGCTCGCCGAGACCACCGGCGTCGTCGAGCACGGGCTGTTCGAGCCGGAGCTCGTCAGCCTGATCCTGATCGCCGGCGAGGATGGCGTGCAGCGGCGGGCCGGGCCCAAGCCGGACGCCTAGCCGGAACGCCTCAGCGGGCGGAGCTCCTCGGTATGCGACACCTGGTGGCGCGCGAGAACCCCGTCGTCGCCGATCACGTAAGCGCCCATGCGCAGCAGCGGCGGCGAGTAGACGTGCAGAGTGACGGCCGGATCGGAGCCGCTGTGGCGCACGCGGTGGATGTCGGCGGCCGAGAAATGGAAGCTCCCGCCGGCCGCGACGGTCCGCTTCTGCGGAGGGCCGGCTATCGCCAGTCGCTCCTCACGAACCGCTCCGCTGACCACCGCGACCGCACCGGCCGAGCGGTCGTGGTCGTGGTAGCCGGTGTCGTGATCGTCCATCCAGCAGATCAGCCAGGCGGTGAGATGGGCGTCGCTGAGGAGCTCCTCGTAGACGCGCTGGGTGGCGTCGTGCTTGACGAGGTCGATCCACAGCTCCGGCCGGCCGGCCAGCTCATCCACGAACAGTTGAAGCTCGCGGCCCGAGAGGTCCCGTCCGAGCGGGCGCGGGACCTCGAGGAGACTCCGCGCCGGCACGCCGCCGGTCGCCGCCGTGTCGGCCTGGACCCGAGTGGCTCTGGTGAGCGGCGCCGCGCTCATCGGGCTGCCGCTGTGTCGATCGCACCGAGCGCGCGGCGCGTGCCGTCGGCGAGCAGCTCCCAGTCGAGCTCCGCCGGCATGCCGAGCGCGCCGGGCTCGACGACCGGGCGGTCCGAGCCATACAGCAGCTGCTCGCGCCCGACGAGCACCTCGACGCTCCGTAGCGCCGAGGGCCCGTAGGAGGAGGTGTCATAGAAGACCAGCGGGTCCGGGAGGAGCCTGGCCGGGCCGCCGCGCGAGGCGAGGCGCTCGGCGTGCAGCGGAGCGAGTCCGGCGAGCATCGAGAAGACCACCCTCAGCCTCGGGTGCTGGGCGCGCCCGACGGCGTGGAAGGCCAGCCACGCAGCATGCATGCCGGCGACGTAGCGGGTCAGCGCCGTCCACCAGAGCGGATCGCCGAGCGAGCTCTCGAGGGCGTCGGCGCGGGCCGTGCGCGTCCGGTGCTCGCCGGGCCCCGGCCCAGGGTGCACGAACAGCGGCGCTCCCAGCAGCTCGAGGCGCCCGAGGAGGCCTCGCATGCGGGCCAGGGCATCGACGCTCGAGAGCGCGCCGGCGGGAAGCGAGATTCCGATGCAGCCTCGCCCCAGCGCGCGATCGACGTCGGCGGGATCGGGTCTGTCGAGCGCGACGGCGCCCCACACCCCCCACGGTCCCTGCAGCGACAGGGCTCCGTCGTGGGTCGCATCGAGCAGCGGGAGCGACTGCTCGCGCGGAAGCACCTCGATCCCCAGCGGGCTCGACAGGCACAGGAGGGCCCGGTCGACCCCGTCCTGTGCGACGAGGGCCGCGCGATGGGCCGGCGCCTCGCTCGGAAGGTCGATCACGTATGGACGCTCGCCTGCGAGATACAGCACCGTGAGACCCTGCTCTCGCCGGACGAACGGCAGATCGCGGCGGTCGGCGAGGGCCTCGACGAGCTGCTCTGTCCAGAGGTGCTGGTGGACGTCGATCTTGATCATTGCTCGCCCTGCTCCATATTTCAGAGATTGTCGATCTGCTTTGTGGAGATTACCACGTCCGCGGTCGCCTCCCCCTGGTCGACGGCCTGCTGCCCGGCCCGCACGACCAGCGCATCCGCCTGCCGAGCGGTATTCGGCTCCAACGCATCGAGGTTCTGTGTGCCGGCGCGGCAACGAGCGCGAGTAATGGGCACACGGGAGCTTCCAAGCAGTGGTGCAAGGTACGCCTCCGTGACCAAGCCCGTGTGCCGTCACCAAGCGTAGCGCTCTGCGGCGGCCAGCGGATCGGTACGGCGGATGCGATCGGAGGACGCGTCAGATCCGGCGGCCGCGCTGGTCGCTGCGCGGCGACGAGGCCGAGGCGCGGATGGCGGCGAAGGAGGCATGCGGCTCGGCCGGCAGGTCAGCGAGCGAGGCGGCGACCTCGGCGGCTCGCTCGATCGTCGGCCCCTCGGCCTCCTCGATCCAGCGCTTCAGCCAGCGAAGCGCCCAGGCGTCATAGTCCTCCAAGCGCTGCGCTGCCAGCAGTGGCAGGAAGCGCAGGGCGAGGTCGAGGTCGATCGGCCGGCGCCGCTCGCCGGCCACTTCGGCGGCCAGGGCGACGGCGAAGTCCAGCTCGCCCCGTCCCAGTGCGGCCTCGAGCTCGGCGAGCGGTCTGTAGGGGCGAGGAGCCATATGCGAACATATGTTCGCACAGCCGGTCCGGCTCGGCGAAGGGAGTGCAGCGGGGGACCCAGGAATCCGACCTGGCGTTGCGGTTTTGTGATCAATCAGGACTCGCGGCGGAGGAGATCCTATGGAGCAGGATGGCACCCCGACCGGCGCCTACTCCTGGGCCTGTCCGGATCCCTCAGCCGATCTGCTCCGCCAGCTCGACGATGATCCCCTCCGGGCCGCGGACGTAGCAGAGCCGATACCTGTCCTCGTAGCGCTCCACCTCGCCAATGAGCTCCGCACCACGGGCTCGCAAGCCGGCGACGACGGCGTCGATGTCGTCGAGTGCGAATGTGAGATGGCGTATGCCCGGGGTGTTCGCGGGCGCGTGCCGGTTGTCGTCCTGGCTCGAGGGCGTGTGGAACTTCGTCAGCTCGAGTCGTCCGTGGCCGTCCGGGGTCTGCACGACCGCGATTTCTGCCCGGACGCCGTCGAGCCCCACGACGCGATCCACCCACCGGCCCTCGACCGGCCCCTCGCCCTGCAGCTCGAGTCCGAGCTCGACGAAGAACTCAGTCGCGGCC
>JAOPZV010000268.1 GCA_025963935.1 Solirubrobacterales bacterium | reverse complement strand
GCCGCGATCGTCGAGGACAGCGAGCTGCGCGAGGACTACATCATCCCGTCGGTGTTCGACCGCGACGTGGCACCGGCCGTCGCCGCGGCGGTCGCGGGGCAGGCGCGAACCGCGGGCACTGCGCTCGCCGGGCAGGAGGTCGGCTTCGCGCACGGCGACACGATCGGCGGCGGTGCCGCCGCCGCGCCGGCCGGCTGAAGACACGCCTGAGACATGTGAAATGGTGATGGCGTGGCCTCGCGCGTGACCGTCACCGGAGCGACCGGGCTGATCGGGCAGAGGCTCGTCGGTGCCCTGCTGGAGCGCGGCACCGAGGTCACGGTCCTGAGCCGCGACCCGGAGCGCGCGAGCGCGACGCTCGGCGATGTTGAGGCGCTCGCCTGGCGTCTCACCGAGGAGCCCGCGCCCGCCGAGGCGCTCGCCGGGCGCGACGGGGTGATCCACCTGGCAGGTGAGCCCGTCGCTCAGCGGTGGAGCGAGAGGGCACGGCAGGCGATCCGCGACAGCCGCGTGACGGGAACCCGCAACCTGCTCGCGGGACTGCGCAAGGCGGGCGAGCCCGACGCGGGCCGCCGGCCCTCCACGCTCATCAGCTCCTCGGCGATCGGCTACTACGGCGCGCACGGCGAGGAGCCGCTCGACGAGGACGCGCCGGCAGGAAGCGGCTTCCTCGCCCGGGTGTGCAGCGAGTGGGAGACGGAGGCCAGGAGGGCATCCGCGCTCGGAATGCGGGTCGTGCAGCTTCGCACCGGGGTCGTGCTCGATCGCCGCGGGGGAGCGCTCGCACAGATGATCACCCCGTTCCGGCTGGGGGTCGGCGGCCCGCTCGCCGGCGGCCGGCAGTACGTCTCGTGGATCCACGTCGACGATCTCGTGGCGATGATGCTGGCGGCCCTCGAGGACGAGCGCTGGAGCGGACCGGTCAACGCGACGGCGCCCGAACCGGTCTCCAACCGCGACTTCTCACGAGCGCTCGGCGCCGCCCTGAAGCGCCCGTCGCTGCTGCCCGTCCCCGGGCTCGCGCTTCGCCTGCTGTACGGCGAGATGTCCGAGGTCGTCACGAGCGGGGCCCGCGTGGTCCCCGCCAAGCCGCTCGTCCTGGGCTACGAGTTCCGCCACCCGGAGGTGCAGGAGGCTTTGCGCTCGGCGCTTGCGGACGAGTAGCCGCCCACTGTGCTCAAGCCGGGACGGGCTCCTCCCGCGGCTGGCGCACACGGCGGTTGTCGGTCTCGATGATGATGCGGCAGGGCCGCTTACTCAGCAGGTAGGCGGCCGTGGGGCCGATCCGCTGCTCGCCCGCGGGGGCGTGGATCGTCGACCAGTAGATGACGTCGGAGCCGACCCGCTGCGCTTCCTCGACGAGCGCCGCACCCGGGTTGCGTGTGCGTATCAGGCCGGTGCGGATCTTGATCCCGCGGCGCTTGGCCTGAATGCGCGCGCTCTCGAGCACCGAGCGCCCGTGTGCCTCCTCCTCCTCGAGGCCCGCTTCGAGCGACAGCTGACTGGGAACGGGCAGCACGTAGATCGCGTAGACGACCCCGTCGCGGCCGATCAGCTTTGCGGCGCTGCTCAGCGCCGAGGCGCTCACGTCGTCGCCGAAGATCGGCACGAGCGCGTTCCTGTACTCGAGCTCCTCGAAGTCGGGCGGGCGCTCCGGACGCTCGATCTCGTAATGGCGCGTGGGACGCAGCCCTTGTTGTCTGCGGTACACGAAGTAGCCGGCGATGCCGAGAACCATCCAAGGGATCCCGATCGTGCGGGCCTCGTTGTGCAGGGCGACGACAGCGACCCATGCGGCGAACGTGCCGAGGCCGCCGAGCACCGCGGTCATCGGGATGGGCCGGCCGCGGATGTTGACGTTCCACGGCATGCGGTACGGGCGCTCGCGATCGGGGTCTTTGATGCGCAGCGCGACGACCGAAACGTGCGCGGTCGTGAACGACAGCATCGCGCCGAACGAGTAGAGGTTGCCGAGCAGGGTCGTTTCGCCGGGAAGGATCAGCACCGCGGCGAGGATCGAGAAGAAGATGATCGTGAACCACGGCGTGCGATGCGTTGGATGCAGCTGCGCGAACAGGCGCGGCAGCTGGCGGTGCTCGGCGAGTGACCACGACAGCCTGGAGATGCCGATCAGCCCGGCGTTCGTCGCGATGAACAGGATCGTCGCCGCGAGCACACCGACGTAGTAGCGCGCGACCGTCAGCACCGTCCCATGCAGGCCGAGGCGCGAGACGATGCCGAGCACCGGATCGTTTTCGTAGGTGGTGCCGAGTTCGGTGACGTAGTGGCTGCCGTGATGCACGACGGGCAGAGCGGACAGCGCCACCACGGAGATCCCTGCGTAGACGCCGAGCACCGCGATGAGGACCAGGTTGACGGCCCTCGGGATGTCGTGGCCGGGATCCTTGGCCTCCTCGGCCATGTTCGAGACCGTCTCGATCCCCGTGTAGGCGACCATCGCGACCGACAGCGCGAAGATCAGCTGGGTCCAGCTGGGGGCGACGCCGAGATGCACCTGGTTGATCAGCAGCGAGGGGTCCAGCACGAGCACGATGCCGGCCCCCACCAGCAGAACCTGCGTGCACAGGTCCGCCACCGCGAGGAACAGGTTCAGTTTTGCCGACTCCCCCAGGCCGCGGATGTTCAGCGCGGCCAGCAGCACGATCGTCACGATCCCGCCGATGATGTCGCCCGGGTTGTGGGTCAGGCTCGGGAAGAACGCGCCGAGGTAGTGCGGCACGAAGAACGCGGAGATGGCGATCGTGATGATGTAGTCGAGGCTCAGCGCCCAGCCGGCGAAGAACGAGACGACGTCGTTGAAGGCGTGGCGCGCGAACGACGAGGAGCCGCCCGCCTCGGGAAACATCGCGGCGCCCTCGGCGTAGGTCTTGGCGGTGAGCACGAACAGGCCTCCCGCGAACATGAACACCAGCGGCGTGAGGCCGAGCGCGTGGGCCGCGACGAGACCGAGGGCGTAGTAGATCGATGAGCCGACGTTCCCGTAGGCGGTCGCGAACAGCCCGGGCACGCCGACCGACCGGCGCAGGCCGTGCTCCGTCAGACGCGCCATCGCGCACCGCTCCTGACGTCGCGGTCGGGCGCGACGGCGAGGATCTTCACGAGCTCTACGTTAGGTCCGCGCCCGTCAAGCGCACATCAAGAATGGGGCGCGACGCATGCAGATTTCACAAAGATCGCGCCCGTCCCCGGGCTCAGGCGCTGAAGCGGTAGCCGATCCCGGAGTCGGTGCGGATCAGCCGCCGCTGCAGCCCTCCCGACTGCAGCTTTCCTCGCAGGTTGGCGATGTGTGTGCGGAGCACAGGCGTGGCGTCCGCGTATTCCGGGCCCCATACCTCCGTCAGCAGCTGGCGGTGTGTCATCAGCAGCCCGCGGTTGAGCACGAGGACGCGCAGCAGCGAGAACTCCGTGGGGGTCAGACGCACCTCGGCGCCGTTTACCGAGACGGCATGCGCCGCGAGATCGAGCACGAGCCCTCCCGCCTCGACGCGCGGCTCGCTCGTGTCGCGCCCGGCGCGGCGCAGCGCGGCCTGTACCCGCGCGACCAGCTCGCCGGGGCCGAATGGCTTCGTGACGTAGTCGTCGGCGCCGTGATGCAGCGCGTCGATCTTGGTCTGCTCCTCGCCGATCGCGGAGAGCACGAGGATCGGCATCTCGCTCCACTCCCGCAGCCGGCGGCACAGCTCGATGCCATGGACGTCGGGGAGCAACAGGTCGACGATCGCAAGGTGCGGGCCGCCGGCGGCGGCCCGGTCGAGCGCCTCCTCGCCGGTCGCCGAGATCAGCACCTCGTAGCCGGCCTCGCGCAGGATCAGACCGAGCGCGCGGCGGATCTGCGGGTCGTCGTCGCAGACGAGGATCCGCTCGGCCGCCATCACACCCTCACAGCCGGTCGG
>JAOPZV010000291.1 GCA_025963935.1 Solirubrobacterales bacterium | reverse complement strand
GGCTCCTCGCCGAACAGCTTGGCCACGATCTCGCCGAGGGTCCCTGCCGGGGACTCGTACTCGAGCTCGACGTGCACCTCTGTCCCGCGGTCGCCGGGCGCGTCCACGAACCACACGGCACCTCGCGTGCTGAGGTCGCTGCCCTCGACCGAGCGCCAGCGGATCAGCTCGTTGGGACGCTCGTCGGTGATCTCCGCCTCCCACTCCACGCTGCGGCCCGCGGGAGCGTTCACCTTCCAGCGCGAGCGACCCTGATCGTGAGACGAAACCGACTGGAGATGGCCCATGAAGCTGGGAAGGTTCTCCAAGTCCCGCCAGTACGCGTATACCTCCTGGCGCGGCCTTCCGACCGTGATGGCAGCCTTGACTCTCATCTGCTTGCCCTCCTCGTCGTTGTCGGGTGCCGTCTTCAGCAGCTGCGTGCCGGTGTACACGTCGAGGGCTCCAATGCCCACCACTGCACCGATCGCGGCACCGAGCCTGGCCGGCGACTGTCTCCTCGAACGCCACGCACTTGCGAGAAGCGTCAGATCCATCGCGTCACCGGCGACGCGCCCCCAGACAGACCGCGCTGGGTGCGGCTGCTCCAGACCGAGAATCGAAGCGGCAGCGGCGAACTCCCGCACGCCGACCGCAAGCGTCCAGGCCTTCGCCTTCCTATCGGGGACGACGCCTATTGCGTGATCGAATTGGCGGGGCGCGAGAACCAGGGGCACCCCCAGGGCGAGGCTCGCCCAGCCGACACCATCGGCGAGGCGACGGGCGCGCTCCCTTGGCAAGTCAACCATTGTCACCCCTCCAAACGGGACGTGGATGTGCCAGTCTGGTTGCCCGCTGGCGGGCGGCCAAAACCTTCGATTACGACGGCCGCTCAGCGCGCAGGCGGGCGATCGGAGAGCAGCGCCTGCAGGGCCTCCTCGACCGACTGCTCACCGGCGTTGACGTAGACGATCAGGCGGCTCGCGCGCGGCTCAGCCAGCAGCGCGTCGAGCACCGCTGCGACGTCGTCGCGTGGCACCTCGCCGTGGTAGGGCTCGGCGTCGAGCCGCACGCGACCGCGACCGGGATCGTCCGTGAGGCGGCCGGGTCGCACGATCGTCCAATCGCGATCGCTGGCCTCGACGGCGGCGTCCGCTTCGGCCTTCGCGCGGAGGTAGACGCTGAACACGTCATCACGGTCCGGTGGGTTCTCGGCGCCGATCGAGCTGATGACAAGGTAGCCCGGAACGTCCGCCGAGGCACAGGCCGCCAGCAGCTTGATCGCGCCGTCACGGTCCACGGTCAGCTTGCGCTCGGGGCCGCTTCCGGGCCCAGCGCCGGCGGCGAAGACGGCGGCGTCCGAGCCCTCGATCGCCGCGGCGATCTCAACCGCCGAGGCGCGCTCCAGATCGCAGACGACGGGGCCCGCGCCGATCGCGCGGAGGTCCTCCTGATGGGCGGGATCGCGAATCAGCCCGACGACGGCCACACCACGAGCGACGAGACGTCTCGTCAGCCGCATCGCGATCTTCCCGTGAGCACCGGCGATCGCCACCTGCATCCCCACCAGCCTACCGGTGCGGCGCAGCTGCACCCGCGGGTGCAGCGCGTATTTCTCGCCGCGTTGCGATGAGTATCGCGGCACTATGGCGTCTCTATTTGCGAAGTCGTCACTTCCGAGGAGAGGAGCACGCCATGTTTGCCGACACGAGCGCCTTCAGCGGCTTTGCCGTCGATGACCTTGAGCAGGCCAGGAAGTTCTACGGTGAGACGCTCGGACTGAGGACGTCCGAGGACAACGGTCTCATGACGCTCCAACTCGCGGGCGGGCGAGACACGCTGGTCTATCGCAAGCCCGACCACACGCCGGCGGCCTACACGATCCTCAACTTCGTCGTCGACGACATCGACGCCGCTGTGGACGAGCTCGCCGCGCGTGGCGTGGGAACCGAGCGATATGAGGGATTCGAGCAGGACGAGAGAGGCATCCAGCGCGGAGGCGGTCCATACATCGCCTGGTTCACCGATCCCGCAGGCAACGTTCTCTCGGTCCTCCAGGAGAGGTAGACGCGGTGGACGCGCAGCACGATCCTCGGCCTCGCACGGGCTGAGGCCGGCGTCGCTGTCGCGTCAGCCGGGCGGACGATCGCCGACCCAGTAGCGAGGCCCCGCGCCGAGCCGCCCAGCCCGGTCGCGAGGGTTGGCGAGCCTGCAGCGGTCCAGCGAGAGGCATCCACAGCCGATGCATCCCTCCAGGCCGGACCTGAGCCGCTGCAGCTCGGCTATCCGCTCGTCGATCCGCGCGGTCCGCGACGTGATCGCGCTGCTGCGCCTGAACTACGACAGGGCGCTCGCGCGGAACGGGATGCCGGGGACGCCGGAGGCTGAGCCGCGGGCGGCCGGTTCCCGCGGCTGAGCCCGCGTATCGTCGCCGCCGGCTGCCGTCACCGCACCCGCTCGTAGGTGAGGACCGTAACGCCGTCCTTGCCGACAGGCGTGGTGCTTGTGAGCCGCAACAGGCTGCGCGGAGTCCCCTCGCCGAACAGACGCTTGCCGCTGCCGAGGACGATGGGGAAGACCATCAGGCGATACTCGTCGATCAGGTCGTCCGCAGCGAGCGAGGAGACGAGCCGCGCGCTGCCCGCGACGAGGATGTCGCCCGCCACCTGCTCCTTCAGCTTCGAGACCTGTCCGGCCACGTCATCGCGGATAACCGTCGAGTTCTTCCAGTCCGCTTGGTCGTCGGCGAGGGTGCTCGAGACGACGTACTTCGGCATGTCGTTCATCCTCTGCCCGAAGGGATGCT
>JAOPZV010000236.1 GCA_025963935.1 Solirubrobacterales bacterium | reverse complement strand
TGCCCGACGCCGCCGGCGGCAAGCGACTCGGCGGTCTCGGCGCCGGCCTCGGCCTCCGGCGGTTTGGCGCCCTCGCGGGCCCAGACCTCGTCGAACTCCACGCGCCATTTGCCCTCGTCGGTCTGGCTGAGCGCCAGGTGCGCGCGGAAGCTGCGCCCGCTGCGTCCACGAAAGCCGGTGACGGCCTGCCGCGTGTAGCCGGTCTTGATGAGCTCCTTGGCGACGGCGATCGGCAGCTGCTTGCCGGCTTTCGCCTTCCAGATGACGAACCCGCAGCCGGGGTCCTCGCGCGACCAGCAGGAGTAGCCCTTGCGGTTCTCGACGATGTCGTGCCCGCAGATCGGGCACGGACCCAGCCTGGCCCGGGGGATCCGCACGTCCTTGAGCGTCTCGTCGAGCTCTTTGACCGTCTCCTCGGCGAACCCGGCGATGTCGCCCATGAACTGCTTGCGCGAATCCTCGCCGCGCTCGATCTTGCCGAGCCTCTGCTCCCAGCTGCCGGTCAGCCCGGGGGAGGTGAGAGCGTGCTCGTTGAGCAACCGTATGACGTTCAGGCCCTTCTCGGTGGCCACCAGCGCGCGTGCGTCGCGCTCCACGTAGCCGACGGTGATCAGCCGCTCGATGATCGCGGCGCGCGTGGCCGGCGTCCCGATGCCGGAGTCCTTCATCGCCTCGCGCAGCTCGTCGTCGTCCACGAGCTTTCCCGCGGTCTCCATCGCCCCGAGCAGCGAAGCGTCGCTGTAGCGCCGGGGCGGTTTGGTTTCCTTGCGCGCGCTCTCGACCTTGCGCGTCTGTACCTCCTCGCCCTGGTCGAGGCGTGGCAGCTGCTGGTCGGTGTCCTCGTCCTCCTCGCCGCGAGCCTCGGCCTCCGCCTTCGTCCTCGCCGCGAGCTCGTCATAGACCCCTCGCCAGCCGGGCACCAGCAGGAGCTTGCCGCGCGTGCGGAACATGTACCCGGCGCCCTGCTCGCCGTCGCGCGCCGCGATCGTCGTCTCCACGCGCGTGTTCTCGAAGACGGCCTCGGGGTGGAAGACGGCGAGGAAGCGCCGAGCCGCCATGTCGTAGATCCGCCGGTCGTCGGAGCCCATCTTCTCGAGGTTGTGCTCCGAGCGTGTGGGGATGATCGCGTGGTGGTCGGTGACCTTCTCGTCGTTGACCACCCGGGCGAGCGGAAGCACGTCCAGCCCGAGCACGTATTCCGCTCCCTTGCGGTACTCCGGGTGCGTGCCCACGAGCTCGGCGATCGGCTTGATCTCCTCGACCATGTCGCTCGGCAGGTAGCGCGAGTTCGTGCGGGGGTAGGTGAGCGCCTTGTGCTCCTCGTAGAGCCGCTGCGCAGCAGACAGCGTTCTCCGCGCCGAGAAGCCGTAACGGTTGTTCGCCTCGCGCTGGAGGGTGGTGAGGTCATAGAGCATCGGCGCTTTCTCGCGCTGCTCTTTCTTCTCGAGCTTGGTGATCGTGCCGGGCCGGCCCTGGCAGGCCTCGACGATCGCGAGCGCCTCCTCCTCGGTTGCGATCCGCGGGCCGCGCCCCGCGCCGGGCGCTCCGGCCTGGGCGTTGAAGTGCCCCAGGTAGGTGCGCTCCGAGCCACCCTGCTCGTCGGCTCGGGGGTCGGCTGCGAAGGTCGCGTCGACCAGCCAGTAGGGCTCCGGCTGGAAGGCTTTGATCTCCTCCTCGCGCCGCGCCACTATCGCGAGCGTCGGGGTCTGCACGCGACCCAGCGAGACCGCGCCGTCGAAGGAGCTGCGCAGGCGGATCGTCGCAGCGCGCGTCGCGTTCATCCCCACGATCCAATCGGCCTCTGAGCGCGACCTGGCCGCCTGCTCGAGGAGCTTGAACTCCTCGCCGGGACGCAGCGAGCCGAGCGCCTGCTTCATCGCGGCGGCCGTCATCGAGTTCAGCCACAGGCGTTTGACCGGCTTCGTCGCCTTCGCCTTCTCGTAGAGGTAGGCGAAGATCAGCTCGCCCTCGCGGCCGGCGTCGCAGGCGTTGACGACCTCCTCGAGATCCTCGCGCGCGAGCTGTTTGCTGACGACAGACAGCTGCTTGCGTGAGCGCTCGTCACGGACCACGAGCTTGAAGCGGTCGGGGACGATCGGCAGGTCGGCCATGCGCCAGCTCTTGTACTTGGCGTCGTAGGCCTCGGGCTCGGCGAGCTGCACGAGGTGGCCGACCGCCCAGGTGATCACGTGCTCGGGACCCTCCAGGAAGCCCTCGTGCTTCTGGAAGGGGCCGGGCAGCGCCCGGGCGAGGTCCTGGCCCACGGACGGCTTCTCGGCAATGACGAGAGTCTTGGCCATGGCGGTCAGCGTAGCGGGTGCTCCTGCGGCGACCGCGTCCAGCAGGGAGCGTTCATCCGGCGGCGCAGGGGCCGGTGCCGACCAGGCGCCCGGCGCTGGCGCGCGCGCTCGCTTCGCGTAGCACGGTGGCCACGGTCTTGTTTGCGACCCCGTATCCGCCGTGCGATTCCCCGCCGACGGTCGCGGCGAACACGGTGGTCAGCACATGGCCGTGAACGTCGACGACCGGGCCGCCCGAGTTGCCCGGGCGCACCAGCCCGCGTAGCGGGGTCAGCAGGCGGGAGACGGGTCCCTGGCCGTAGGCGTTGTCGGTCGACACGACCTGCGTGCGCCCGATCCGCGCCGGCTCGACGTTGAACGGACCGTTCTCCGGATAGCCGAGTATCGCCCCGGAGGTGCCGGCGGCGGGTTCCGGGACAAGGCTCAGCGACGGCACACCGAGTTCGGAGACGCGCAGCACGGCGATGTCGTCGTTCGGGTCGAAGGCGATCGCCTGCGCCGGCAGGCCAGGCGGATTTCCGCCGATCTCGACGGTCGTGTCCTGCTCCCCGGCGACGACGTGGGCGTTCGTGACCACCAGTTCCGGGCTGGCGACCCAGCCGGAGCCCTCGATCGCCAGCCCACAGGCCGTGCCGAGGACGCGCACGACGCTGCGCGACGCGAGCCGCACGCCGGGGGCGCGCGCGATCCGCGGTTCGGGGGCCCCCACGCCGGGCGTGGGGCCTGTGATGGACGGCAGCGGGTCGAGCCTTGCGAGCGCGTTCAGGATCGGCCCCGACGGGGGCAGGACTTCGTTGAGGCCGCGCAGGATTACCGACCGCTGGACCTCGGCGCGAAATTCCCCCTGCCCCGGCGCCTGCGCCGCCACGGCGGCGACGATCCAGACGATGCCGAGTCCGAGCACTCCGCCGAAAGCCGCTCCGAGCACCCCGTCCAGCAGCCCGATGCCCGGCAGCAGCAGCGTGCGTCGCAGCATGAATCCGACGCCCTCCAAGCCCGTGGCGAGGATCGCGCCTGCGAGCAGCGCGCCGATCAGCCCGAACGCCGGCGCGTACGGAGAGGAGGCGCCCTGCGGGAGCAGAAGAGGACCCAGGCGGGTACCGAGGAATGCACCCAGGACGAACCCGGCGAACGACAGTACGCCGACGATGAATCCCTGGCGGTAGCCAAAGAATGCGAGAAGGGCCGCAAAAGCGACGATGATCCAGTCGACGTCCGTCACCTCACCATCTTCTACAAGTTCCTTGTTCGACGATCACAACCGACGCCTGCAACGTGCTCGGCCGATGCTCGCGCTCGCCGGCGTGGCGTTCGCGATCGGCGCGATCATCGGGGCCCACCGCGGTGGCTCCCCGGCCGACACGCTCGCCACGCGGTTCGTCACCGCATGGACGCGGCACGACTACGCGACGATGTACTCCGACATCGACGCCGCCTCCAAGCGCCGCGTCTCGGCGAGTGAATTCGCGAGTGCCTACGAGGACGCGCTGAGCGGGGCGACCGCCACGCGCCTGCGCATAACCGGCCGGGCCCGCAGCGCCTCGAGGGGCGTCACAGCGGTTCCGGTGCGCGTCGAGACGCGCCTGTTCGGGACGCTGAGGCTCCGCTTCGCGGTCACGACCGCCAGCGCAACGGGCGAAGGGATGCGCGTGACCTGGTCGCGCTCGCTCGCCTTCCCCGGCCTGCGCGCCGGCGAGCGCCTGACTCGCAGAACCCACCTCCCGCCCAGGGCGAGCGTGCTGGCTCGTGACGGCAGCGTGCTGGCCGAAAGCAGCGAAGCGACGGGGTCCTCGACCGGCAGCCGCGGCTCGCCGCTCGGCGAAGCCGCCCGTGCAGTGCTCGGCGAGGTCGGTCCGGTGCCCGCCTCGCGCCGCCGCGCCCTCGAAGCGCAGGGTGTACCGGGCGACGCGATCGTCGGCGTCAGCGGGCTCGAGCGGGCGCTCGACGACCGCCTGCGCGGCTCGCCCGGTGGCGAGCTGCTCGCGACGGGCTCACAGGGCGGCATCGGGCGCCTGCTGGCCTACGCCGCCGCGAAGCCCGCATCAGCCGTGCACAGCACCGTCTCGCCAGTGGTCCAGCGATCCGCCGTCGCCGCGCTCGGCGGCCAGTACGGCGGCATCGTCGCGCTGCGGCCGTCCACCGGTGAGATCCTGGCCGTCGCCGGCCTCGGGCTCGACGGACTTCAGCCGCCGGGCTCGACGTTCAAGATGGTGACCCTGAGCGGGGTGCTGGCGGCGGGCCTCGCCAGCCCGCACCGCGTGTTCCCCTACGCCAGCTTCTCGACGCTCGACGGCGTGAAGCTGAGCAATGCCAACGGCGAGAACTGCGGAGGCACGCTGGAACTGGCGTTCGCAGTCTCTTGCAATTCGGTGTTTGCGCCGCTCGGCGTCGAGTTGGGCGCGACTCGCCTGATCGCCGCGGCCGAACAGTTCGGCTTCAACCACGACCTCGGCGTCCCCGGCGCGCCGCAGAGCACGCTGCCGGCGGCGAGCCGCGTCCGCGGCGAACTGGCCGTCGGATCGACCGCGATCGGCCAGGGGCAGGTGCTGGCGAGTCCGCTGCAGATGGCGATCGTCGCGGCCACGGTCGCCGACGGGGGCCGGCGCCCCTCGCCGACGTTCCTCCGCGGCTCGCCCTCCTCGAGCGTGCGGGTCATGAGTCCTTCGGTGGCGCGCACGGTGCGGCGACTGATGATCGGCGTCGTTCGCGTCGGCACGGGCACCGCCGCGGCGATCCCGGGCGTGGTGGTCGCCGGCAAGACGGGCACGGCCGAACTGAAGAGCAGCTGTCCTAGCACCCCGACTGGGTCGGCGCCGGCCGAAAACGGCGCATCCGAAGCGAGCACCGAACGCTGCCAGGGAACGGCCACCGAACCGAGTAACACGGACGCCTGGTTCGCGGCGTTCGCCCCGGCCGTGCACCCGCGGCTGGTCGTCTGCGTGCTGCTGGTCAAAGACGGCGCGGGCGGCGTGACGGCGGCTCCCGTCGCGCGTGAAGTGCTCGAGGCCGGCCTGCAGGCCGGCGCCTGATCAGACGTCCAGCTCCGCCGAGGCGACTTCGGCGGGGTCGCTGGGATTCGCGATCTTGATCTTCAGGGGCCGGTTGTCGAGCGACACGAGCTGAATCTTGTAGAGCAGCAGAGCGCCCTGGGTGGGCCCGAAGGAGGCGCTCGAGTTGGCGATGGGCAGCTGTCCGTCGGGCGCCACCAGGCCGCCCCGGTAGGCGTAGCCGCTCGTCGGACTGGGCGGCAGCGGCGTGTAGCTGTTCCCCTGCGTGTCGGTGACGGTCATGCTGCTCGCGGCCGTAGCGCCGGCCGAGTTGTGGTTGTAGACCTGGACGAACACGCCGAACCACTCCTGGCCCGGAGCGAGGCTGCGCTGGCTCGCGCTCAGGCCCTGCAGGTAGTTGGCGTCCTCGGTGTCAGACGGGTTCAGTTGCCGCGAGAGCTGGACCTCGTAGACGAGCGAGCCGACGTCGAGATACGGCGCGTTGGCGCCCGACTCGCCGGCGTAGGTGCCCGTGGTCACCTTCGTGTGAGCGCTGCCGCACGCGCTGAGGGCGACGGCGGCGAGCACTGCGAGAAGGGCGAGCGGGAGCTTGCGCATTCGGCTGAACATGCGACGCGGCAGTCTATCCGCCGGCGACCGTCACGCGCGGGCCAGCCGCCTCGGCGCCCGCCCCCTGCTCGAGGATGCCACGCAGCCGGCGCATCGCCCGCTCGCCCTTGCGCCGCGTCCACGCTCGCCCGCCCAGCCCCTCGAGCAAGCGGTCGCTGAGGGTCGCGGGGATCGTCTCCAGGGTGAAGCGCACCCGGGTGGCGCCGGACGCCGCCGGGGCCAGGTCGTAGACGCCGAGCGTGCGAACGCGGTTTTCCTTGCCCGTGCGACCGACCTCCACGATGCGGTGCGGGCGATCGACCTCGGTGAAGGTGACGTCCGCCCAGCTGAAGCGGTTGCGGGGCGCCTTGACGCGAAAGCGCGCCCCCGCGCCGCGCCCCACCGAGTCGATCCTCGTCAGATGCCAGTCGACGAGGTAGTGGTCGGTGAACTGCGGGTGGTTGGCGATGTCCTGCAGGTAGTCGAACACGCGCTCGCGCGGCGCCGACACAACGATCGATACGGTCACGGGATCCACGGCGCGCCCAAGTTTATTGGCACGCTCGCGCTTGGCCCGCTCTCGCCCGGAGCGGCTCCGCATTCCCGTCAGGCCGACGGGGCCCGCTCTGTGGCGCGGCGCCGGCCGAACTAGGCCGCGCGGGCGGTCAGCCGCACGGCGTGGCCGTGCTCGCAGTGGCGAACGATCTCGCTGGCAACCGGCGGCTCGCGGCGTGCCGGGCGGCACAGCTCGCAGATGAGGCGCTGCCGCGGGCGGTCGGGCGTCCCGTAGACGTGCACGTGCTCGCCGGTCAACGGCGTGCGCCCGCAATCCGCGCAACTGGCCCTATCCGCCTCCAGGGCGCCGACGCCGCGACGCAGCAGAGAACGCTCGAGATCCTCGATGTCGGTGACGTGAATGGCCATGATCTCCGGATTTCGCCATGCGCGGCCTGCCTCCTGCTATCCGTTGACTCGGCTCGTTTTGCCGTTTCGGACGCCGAGCTTGTGGGTAGAGCAGGGCGAGACTTTTGGGTGGGAGGAGATGTCGGCCCTTCTGTCAAGTTCCAACGTTCAGAATCAGGCGCGCCGATTGACAGCCTTGTTATGATCGCCACGAGTACCCCCCGGCGAGGGAGCGCCCCCCGACAGCGGCAGACATGAGGGAGGAGCAGAGTATGGACACACTGATTTCTGGCACCTTCGTCGGCGCGGGCTCTTTTTGCTGCCGGCAGTGCGGATACGCGCTGACGCTCTCAGGCACCGACACACTCACCGACTGCCCCGGCTGCGGCGGCAGCGACTTCGTTCGGGCCTCGTTGTTCAGCACCGAGCGCATAACCGGTGGACACGGCTCGACCAGCGACGAGGCGACCCTCGTTCAGCCCGCGTCGCCCGACTGGGACACGCAGCTCGCCCGCGCCCGGGGCCAGATACAAGCGCCCGGCGAGTACCTCTGCTACGAGGACGGCAGCGACCTGCGGACCGTGGCGCTGACCCGCGAGTGGACGCGCATCGGGCGGAGCCTCGCGGCGGACCTCCGCTTCGACGACCCGACGGTCTCGCGCCGCCACGCGCTCATCGTGCGCCAGCCCGACGGCGTTCGGCTGCTCGACGACCGCAGCCTGAACGGCGTCTTCGTGAACGGCTCACGGGTGGAAGGCAAGGCGCTGCAGGACGGCGACGAGATCATCGTCGGCCGCTACCGCCTGATCTTCGTGAGGGTCACCGCGGACAGCGATGGCGACAGCGAGGTCGGGGCCGACCCGTCCTCGATGCACACGATTGGCTGAGCTGCGACGGCGGCCGGCATGACCGCCGCACCTCCTGCGACTGCGGCCGCGTAGTATCGCGTCGATGGCTCACACGATCGCTGTCCTCTCGCAGAAGGGCGGCACCGGCAAGACGACCGCCGTGCGCACCCTCGCCGATGCCCTGCGCCGCAGCGACGTGCGCACGCTGGCCATCGACCTCGACCCCCAGGGCAACCTGTCCGACTACTTCGACCTGCCGACGGATGTCGAGCCGACGATCGCCGACGTGCTCGCCGGCCGGGCGAGCGCCGAGGAGGCGATTCACGCCGATATGGTGCCGGCCAACCTGAGCCTCGCCGAGACGGAGCTGATGCTCGGCGGCAAAATGGGCCGCGAGCTGACGCTCAGGCGCGCGCTCGCCGACGTGCCCAGCGAGTACGAGGTCATCCTCATCGACTGCCCGCCGTCGCTCGGTCTGCTGACCGTCAACGCGCTCGTGGCGGCCGATCGCGCGCTGATCACCGCCGAGGCCCAGTACTTCGCGCTGCAGGGCGTCGAGCAGGCAATCGAGGTCGTCGAGCTGGCCCGCGACAGCCTCAACCCGCAGCTCTCGCTGCTGGGCGTCCTGCTGAACCTCGCCGACATGCGCACGGTCCACTCCCGCGAGGCGCTCGCCTCGCTCAAGGAGCGCTTCGGCGATCAGGTGTTCGACACGGTGATCCGCTCCTCGATCGCCTACGCCGAGTCTGCCGAGCGGGCCCGCTCGATCCTCGACCACCGGCCGGACCTCGGCGTGGACTACATCGCGCTGGCCGGCGAAGTGCTGGCGCGGCTGCCGGGACTGGGCAACGCGCGCAAGCGCGTCGCGCAGCTCGCTCAGAGCTCGCCGACGTAGGCTCCCTGCGGGTCGAAGGAGGCGCGCAGGAGCGTCGCCCAGCCCTCGATCTCCGGGCCGAGCGCCTCCGCCACGGAGCCGGTCTGCTCGTAGAAGCACCACACGAGCACCGATGGGCCGGCGCCCGAGATCGTCGCGCCGAGCGCGCCGAGCTCGCGGGCACGCTCGGCGAGCTCGAACGAGCGGGGGAACAGATGCGCCCGCGGGCGCTGGTGCAGGCGATCCTGAAGTCCGCGCGCCAGCAGGTCCCAGTCGCCGCGCGCCAGGCCGAGCGTCAGCAGCGAGGCATGGGCGACGTTGAAGACGGCGTCCTCGATCGGGACCTCGGCAGGCAGGGCGCTGCGCGCCTCGTGCGTGCGGACGTGCTCGTGCGGCACGACGGCCAGCGCCTCCAGCCCCGTCGGCGGCTCGAAACGCGTCGCCTGTCCGTCGGCGCACACGACGAAGCCGCCCTGCAGGCAGGCAGCGGCGTTGTCCGGATGACCCTCCATCTCGCTGGCCAGCGCCAGCAGGTCGGCGTCGAGCTCGAACAGGTGATCCGCGGCCATCAGCCCCGCCACGGTGGCCGCCGCGCTCGAGCCGAGGCCGCCGGACAGCGGAATCTCCGAGCGGATCCTGAAGCTGAAGCCGTCCGCGGGATGCAGCCGCTCGAAGGCGCGCACGCAGAGGTTCTCGCGGCCCCTCGGCACGGGGAGGTCCGTCTCGACGGCGAACTCGCTGCCCTCGAGCACCTCCAGCTCGAGATGCAGCGAGACAGCCGCGGCCATGCAGTCGAATCCGGGCCCGAGGTTGGCGGAGGAGGCCGGCGCCCGCACGACCCGCCTACGGATCACCCAGCACCGCTTCCTCGATCGCCGCCGCCTCGGCCACGCACTGGATCACCCGGCCGTCGTTGTTGGCGAGCGCCGTCTCTGGATCCTTGAGGCCGCGTCCCGTCAGCACGCACACGACCTGCTCCGCGCCGTCGGCGCCGTACTTGAGCAGCCCGGCGACCGAAGCCGCCGAGGCCGGCTCGCAGAACATGCCTTCCCTCGAGGCCAGCAGCTTGTACGCGGAGAGGATCTCCGCGTCGCTGACCACCCTGATCGAGCCGCGCGAGTCGGTGGCCGCCGCCATCGCGTCCTCCCAGCGCACCGGGTTGCCGATCCTGATCGCGCT
>JAOPZV010000074.1 GCA_025963935.1 Solirubrobacterales bacterium | reverse complement strand
GTACGCGGGGGACTGGGGAGACCGGTGCTCATGCCCTGCTGGTGTTCGGAGCCGCGCGGATCGGCGCAGCATACGGGAGGCGCCTGCTACATAGCGGAGCACTAGCGGCGCCCGCTTGTGACGTCCGGCGCGAGGCGTTTGCGTAAGACTGGCGCACATGAAGGTGCTTGTGGTTGGAGCCGGCGGCGTCGGCGCCGCGTTTGCGGCGATCGCGCAACGACGTGAGACTTTTCAGGAGGTCGTGCTCGCGGACGTCTCGCTCGAGCGTGCGCGCGCCGCCACCGAGCGACTCGGCGAGCCGGATCGCTTTCGCGCCGAGCAGGTTGACGCCTCCAGCCGCGAGGAGCTCGTCGAGCTGATCGCCCGAGTGCGCCCTGATGCCGTGCTCAACGCGTGCGATCCCCGGCTCAACGAGCCCATATTCGCCGCCGCGTTCGAGGGCCGAGTCACCTATCTCGACATGGCGATGACGCTCTCCCACCCTCATCCCGAGCGTCCCCATGAGCTGCCCGGCGAGCTGCTCGGCGAGCGCCAGCTGGCCCGGCACGAGGACTGGGAGCAGGCCGGTGTGCTGGCGCTCGTGGGGATTGGCGTTGAGCCCGGCCTGTCCGACGTCTTCGCGCGCTACGCGGCGGACGAGCTCTTCTCGAGCGTCAAGGAGGTAGGCGTGCGCGACGGCGCCAACCTCGTGGTCGAGGGCTACGACTTCGCGCCGACCTTCTCGATCTGGACGACCATCGAGGAGTGCCTGAACCCGCCGCTGATCTGGGAGCGCGATCGCGGCTTTCACACCACTGCGCCCTTCTCCGAGCCCGAGGTGTTCGACTTCCCGGCGGGCATCGGGCCAGTGGAGTGCGTGAACGTCGAGCACGAGGAGGTCGTGCTGATCCCGCGCTGGGTGGAGTGCGAGCGCGTTACGTTCAAGTACGGGCTGGGACAGGAGTTCATCGACGTGCTGCAAACGCTTCACAAGCTGGGGCTGGATTCGACCGAGCCGGTCGCCGTACGAGGCCAGCAGGTCGCGCCGCGCGACGTCGTCGCGGCCGCCCTACCCGATCCAGCGACGCTCGGCGAGCGCATGTCGGGCCGCACCTGCGCGGGCACCTGGGTGACCGGCACGGGGCTCGACGGGGAGTCGCGCTCCACTTACCTCCACCACGTGGTCGACAACGAGCAGACGATGCGCGAGTACGCCACTCAGGCGGTGGTGTGGCAGACGGCCATCAACCCCGTGGTCGCGCTCGAGCTGCTCGACCGTGGCGTGTGGAAGGGCGCCGGCGTGCTCGGCCCCGAGGCCTTTCCGCCGAAGCCGTTCCTGGCGCTGCTCGCCGAGTACGGCTCGCCGCACGGCCAGATCGAGCTTGGCGCCGGCTGATCAGCTGCGCGGCTCGCCCGGCCCCGGCTCGTCGCCCGGCGCGTGATGCATCAGATGGACGGTCGAGGCTTGCGGGCCCATGAAATGTGCGGGAGCGCGCTCGACCGGCACGTCGAGGAGGCCCACCGGGGCCTTTTCGGTCTTGCGCGAGAAGTACTCGCGGAAGCGCAGGCGGGACACGAGCATCAGCACGAACCCGAGCACCATGCCGATGCCGCCGAACCAGATCGGCAGCGTAAGCCCCAGGTACTCTTTGCCTTCGGCGTTCGCGGCGTGGGCGTAGTAGGTGATCGCATAGATGCCGATGCCGTAGAAGATCAAGCCGCCGAGCACCGGCGCAAGGCCGACGAGCAGGAACTTGCGCGCGCTGCGGAACAGTTCGTCGCGGTAGTACCAGGCGCACGCGAAGCCGGTCGTGCCGTAGTAGAAGCACACCGGAATCCCGAGCGCCACGACCGCCAATTCGAGCACGGTCGCGGAGATCAGGATCAGTGGGATCGCCACAGCGATCGCGATTAGGCCAAAGCCCCACGTGGAGACGCTTGGCGTCATGAAGCGCGGATGGGTCTTCCCGAATGCGGCCGGGATCGACTTCCAGTAGGCCATCGACAGTGTCGTCCTGGCGGTCGGCAGGATCGTGGTCTGCGTCGATGCGGCCGCCGAGGTCAGGACGGCGATGATCAGGAACTTCACGCCCACGCTCCCGAGGACCCCGTGGCCGAGCGCGTTCAGGACGTCGGATGAGTTTTCTTCGCTGGCGATGAAGGACGCTCCGTGGAACGACTGGGCGCCGGCGGAGACGAACAGGTAGATCGCGACGAGCAGCAGCGTCGAGACGACCGCCGCCCGCCCTGGTCCGTCGTTCGGATCCTCGGACTCCTCGTTCACCGCCACGCCGGAGTCCCAGCCCCAGTAGATGAAAATACCCAACAACATCGCGATGACGAGGTCGTGGAATCGCATGTCGAACGGGTTGAACCAGGAAGCGTGTGGTTCGACCGAGTGCGCAGGGTTGCCCGTGTAAACCGTGATCAGCGCGACGGCGGCGAAGATCACGAGCATCACGACCTCGAAGCTGAGCAGAAGCCGCTGCACGCGGGCGGACAGCTCGATGCCGCGGTGGCAGATCCACGTCATCAGCAGTATCCACAGGGCCGCTCCGACGAGCACGGCGCCTTTGTGAGTTTCGGCCCAGTGCCATTCGACGAGTTTGAAGGTGTAGGTAGCGGCGATGTCGGCGAGCGAGGCCATCACGAGCACGTCGGCCAGGAAGATCGCCCAACCGTTGAGCCAGCCCATCGCCGGTCCGAAGGCACGGGTCGTCCAGGCGAACGTGGTGCCCGCGTCCGGATCGGCCTTGTTCAGGTAGCGATAGGCGAGCGCGATCAGCACCATCGGGATGAAGGAGGCCAGCAGCACCGCCGGCGCATGGACGCCGACGCCCTGGTCGGCCGCGATGAACCCGAGGGTCGCCGCCAACGAGTACGCGGGGGCGGTCGAGGCAACGCCGATGACGATGTTCGAGATGTAGCCGATCGCGCCTTTCTTCAGGCCCTTGTCGACGACGCCCGACGAGGCGGGGTCACCGGCTACGGCTTTGCCGAGTGGTAGGGCGGCGCTATCGGTGGCCATCGGGCTCCTTCTGCTCTCGTGGGCTCTCGTCTGCTGATCGACCTTCGTCGTAACGAAAGTTACGACGTGTGGCGGCGGAGGCACAATGGGCAGGATTCCCAAACTACGCGCGCGTTATTGTCCATCACGTACAATCGGCCTCATACATGTTGAACACGGAGCGTATTGAAGAGTCTAGGGGCCGAGAGGTAGCGTTGTCCGTAGTGTCCAGTCAGCTACGGGAGTTGGGTGTCTTCAATGTCTAGCGATCTTCAAGAGCAGGCCAAGCGCCACCTGTGGATGCATTTCACGCGGATGGGGTCCTACCAGGACCACGAGGTGCCGGTGATCGTGCGGGGCGAGGGGTGCTACGTCTACGACGAGCACGGCAAGCGCTATCTCGACGGGCTCTCAGCCCTGTACTGCGTCAACATCGGTCACGGCCGGGCCGAGATGGGGCAGGCGGCGGCCGAGCAGGCTAAGGAGCTCGGCTTCTACACGAACTGGAGCTACGCGCATCCGCCCTCGATCGAACTCGCCGCCCGCATCGCGGCTCTCGCACCCGGGAACCTGAATCGCGTGTTCTTCACCTCCGGTGGCTCGGAGGCGGTCGAGTCCGCGTGGAAGCTGGCCAAGGCCTACCACACGGCGCGCGGGGAGCGCGGCCGGCACAAGCTGATCTCGCGCAAGCTCGCCTACCACGGCACCTCGATGGGCGCACTGACGGCCACGGGGCTGACGGCGCTCCGCACGCCCTTCGAACCGCTGACGCCCGGCGGCACGCATGTCGCGAACACCAACTCCTATCGCTGGAGCGAAGATCGTGACCCTCTGTGGGCCGCCGACGCGATCGAGGAGGCGATCCTCTTCCAGGGGCCCGACACGGTGGCCGCGGTGATCCTCGAGCCGGTCCAGAACGGCGGCGGCTGCTTCGTGCCACAGGACGGCTACTTCCAGCGCGTGCGCGAGATCTGCGACCGCCACGGGGTGCTGCTGATCTCCGACGAGGTCATCTGCTCGTGGGGGCGCCTCGGCGAGTGGTTCGGCTGCGAGCGCTACGACTACCTCCCCGACATGATCACCACGGCGAAGGGCATCACCTCCGCCTACGCCCCGATGGGCGCGGTGATCGCCGGTGATCACATCGCCGAGCCGTTCCTGCAGGGCAAGGCGATCTTCAACCACGGCTTCACGTTCGGCGGTCATCCCGTCGCCTGCGCTATCGCCCTCGCGAACATCGACGTGATCGAGGAGGAGGCCCTGTGCGAGCGGGTGCGCGAGAACGAGGGCCCGTTCCGCGAGATGCTCGAGAGCCTGCGTGACCTGCCGATCGTCGGCGACGTTCGCGGCGCCGGGTACTTCCACGCAATCGAGCTCGTCAAGGACAAAGACACGAAGGAGACCTTCGACGACGACGAGTCCGAGGAGCTGCTGCGCGGCTTCCTGTCCGGGGAGCTGTACCGGCGCGGGCTCATCTGCCGCACCGACGACCGTGGCGACCCGATAGTCCAGCTCTCGCCGCCGCTGATCGCCGGCGCGGAGCAGTTCGAGGAGATCGAGGCGGTGCTGCGCCCAGTGCTCAGCGAGGCCTCCGAGCGAGTGGAGAGATGGAGCTCACTGTCGAGAGTCTGATCGGCGAGCTCGGTCTCACGCTCGTATCGGGACAGGAGGCCGCGCATACGCACGTGCGCTGGGTCCACAGCACCGAGCTGCCCGACCCGACGCCGTGGCTGAAAGGCGGCGAGCTGCTGCTCACCACGGGCATCCAGCTGGACGGCCCGAAGGTCCAGCGCGAGCTGATCGGCCGGCTGGCCGACCATCAGATCGCGGGCCTCGGCTTCGGCACCGGCTTCGCCCACAAGCGGGTGCCGGCGGCGCTCGTCGCGGCGGCGCGCAAGCGCGGCTTCCCGCTGTTCGAGGTCCCCTACGAGCTGCCGTTCATAGCGATCACCGAGCGCGCCTTCGCCCAGCTCGTCAACGAGCGCTACGAAATGCTTCAGCGCAACATGGCCGGCGACGTGCTCGCGGAGGCCCTCGCCGGGCACCTCTATCCGGAGGATCTGCAGGCGCGGCTGCGCCCGTTCGGAATTGGCGAGCAGGCTGCCGTGCTGGCATTCAGGCCGGAGGACCCGAGCGCCGCCGCGCCTTCGGTCGAACGGATACTCGAGCGCGAGCGGGTACCCAACCTCGTGGCGATCCGCTCGGGACTGCTGTGCGCCGTGGTAGCCGCCGACGGGCAACCGCCCATCGAGCTCGCACGCAAGATCCGCAGCGAGCTGCTCGGCCGCTTCGGGCCGGTCCCGGCGGCGGCCAGCCGCCCGGCCGCCACGCACTCGCTGCGGCTCACCTTCCACGAGGCGCGCTGTGCGCTCGAGGCGGTCAGGCTGCGCAACGGCGACGCCCCCGACGTCGCATCCCACGCCGACCTCGGCGCCTTCCAGCTGCTGCTGTCGCTGCAGGACGACGACGCGCTGCTGTCCTACTGCCGGAGCGTTCTCGAGCCCCTCGAACAGGGGGAGGGCGAGTACGGCGACGAGCTCGTGCGCTCGCTCGACGCGTTCATCGAGCACAACGGGCACTGGGAGAAGGCGGCGAATGCCCTCTACTGCCACCGCCACACGCTGCGCTACCGCATCCGCAGAATCGAACAGCTGACAGGACGAGACTTCTCGAACGCCCGCGACCGGATCGAGTTCTGGCTTGCGCTACGCGGCCGGGAGCTCGCGCGGTGATCAGCTGTTGCCATTCGCGCCCCGGCCGGGGGCGCGCCTCAAGCGACGCAGCACTGGAAGGAGCGCTCTTCGGATGAGAATCGGTATTCCCACGGAGATCAAGGCTGACGAGTACCGGGTCGCGATCACCCCCGCGGGCGTGAGAGAGCTCACCACGCGTGGGCACGAGGTGCTCGTCCAGGCCGGGGCCGGCGAGGGCAGCGCGATGAGCGACGAGCAGTTCCAGGCACAGGGTGCGCGCATCGTGCCCGACGCCGACGCCGTGTTCGAGCAGGCGGAGCTCGTCCTCAAGGTCAAGGAGCCGCAAACGGCGGAGGCGCGCAAGCTGCGCGAGGGCCAGACGCTGTTCACCTATCTCCACTTGGCGGCCGAGCCGGAGCTCGCACGACTGCTGCAGGAATCAGGCGCGACGTGCATCGCGTATGAGACGGTCGAGGACTCCGACGGCCGGCTGCCGCTGCTGGCACCGATGAGCGAGGTGGCGGGCAAGATCGCCACGCAGGCAGGGGCGTTCATGCTCGAGAAGCCGCTCGGCGGGCGCGGGATTCTGCTCGGCGGTGTCCCCGGCGTCGCCGCCGCCACCGTGCTCGTCATCGGCGGGGGAGTCGTGGGGATGAACGCGGCGACGATCGCCATCGGCATGCAGGCCGACGTGTTCGTATTCGACCGCTCGATCGATCGTCTTCGGGAGCTCGAAGTCGCCTTTGCCGGGCGCGCCTCGACGGTGTACTCCTCGGCGCTGGCCGTCGAAGAGATGCTCCCCGCCGCCGACCTCGTGATCGGGGCGGTGCTGATCCACGGCGCGCGCGCGCCGCGCGTGGTGACGCGCGAGCACCTGAAGCTGATGAAGCGCAACGCGGTGCTCGTCGATGTGTCGATTGACCAGGGCGGGTGCTTTGAGACATCGCGTCCCACGACGCACTCCGAACCGACCTACGAGGTCGACGGCATCACCCACTACTGCGTGACGAACATGCCGGGAGCCGTGCCCATCACCTCGACGTTCGCTCTCACGAACGCGACTCTTCCGTATGTGACAGAGCTCGCTGAGTACGGCGTCGAGGAAGCGCTGCAGCGCAACGACGCACTGCGTCACGGCCTGAACGTGCGGGCCGGCCAGATCACCCATCCGGCCGTCGCCGAGGCCCTCGGCGCCGGCGCCGTGCACGTGTAACGATCAACCACCGAACTTCGACGACACCCGAGGAGGGGAACAGATGGCGACCACAGTAGAGACGCTCAGCAACTTCATCGACGGTGAGCGCGTCCCCTCCAGCGGCGAGACCGAACCCGTGCTCAACCCGGCGACCGGCGAGGAGCTGGCGCGGGCGCCCCGCTCGAGCGCCGAGGACGTCGACCGTGCGGTGGGCGCTGCCCGCAGGGCCTTCGGCAAGTGGTCGCAGACCACCCCCGCGCAACGCTCCGAGGCCCTTCTCGGGATCGCGAACGTGCTCGAGGAGCACGGCGAGGAGATCGCACGCCTGGAGGCGCTGAACGCGGGCAAGCCGATCGAAGCGGTCAAGAACGACGAGCTGCCGGTGATGGTCGACAACCTGCGCTTCTTCGCCGGCGCTGCGCGGTGCCTCGAGGGCAGAGCGGCCGGCGAGTACATGGAGGGCTACACGTCCTTCACGCGCCGCGAGGCCGTCGGTGTGATCGGCCAGATCACGCCGTGGAACTACCCGCTGATGATGGCGATCTGGAAATTTGCCCCGGCCCTGGCGGCCGGGAACACGGTGGTGCTGAAGCCGGCCGAGACGACGCCCATGACGACCCTGAGGCTGGCGGAGTTGGCGGCGGACATCCTGCCACCGGGCGTGTTGAACGTGGTGAGCGGTCCCGGGCAGCCGACCGGGGAGGCGCTCATCAGCCACCCGGACGTCGACATGGTGGGCCTCACCGGGTCGGTCGAGACGGGCAAGCACATCGCCCGCACGGCCGCAGACACGCTCAAGCGGGTGCACCTCGAGCTAGGCGGCAAGGCGCCGGTCGTCGTGTTCGACGACGTCGGCCTCGAGACCGCGCTCGAGACGATCGCCGGCACCGGTTACTACAACGCCGGGCAGGACTGCACGGCGGCGACGCGTGTGCTGGCAGCCGGCGGCGTCTACGACGCCGTTGTCGCCGGGCTCGCCGAGCAGGCGAGGGGCCTGGTGATCGGGGACACGCTCGCGCCCGAGACGACCCTCGGGCCGATCAACTCGGCACGCCAGCGCGAGCGTGTGGAGGGCTTTCTGGAGCGGCGCCCGGACCGCGCCGAGATCGTCACCGGCGGAAGCGAGCCCGACCGCCCCGGCTTCTTCCTCGAGCCGACCGTCGTGGCCGGCCTCGAGCAGGACGACGAGATGATCCAGCGCGAGATATTCGGCCCGGTCATCACCGTGCAGCGGTTCACCGACGAGCAGCAGGCGATCGAGTGGGCGAACGCCACGCGCTATGGGCTCGCCTCGTCGGTCTGGACGCGGGACGTCGGCCGCGCGCTGCGCGTGTCCAAGGCGCTGCGATTCGGGTGCGTGTGGATCAACGACCACATCCCGCTCGTCTCCGAGATGCCGCACGGCGGCTTCAAGGAGTCGGGGTACGGCAAGGACCTGAGCGTCTACTCGCTCGAGGACTACACGGTCGTGAAGCACGTGATGGCAAACATCCAGGCCTGAGCTAGGCGCCCTGCTACGGTGACCCTACGGGCGGCGAAGTCGTCCGCGAGGTTCTTTGTCTTTGTTGGCGCTCCAGAGCGCGGATGGGGTCAGTCGAATCTCCATCTGAAGCGGCGGCCATCCGGTCGCCAGAAGGAGCACCAACAACATGAAGCATGAAACGTTCGCCGGTCTCGGCGTGTCCGAGGCTGTCGCAGGTGAGCTCGCCGAGCGCGGGATCACCACCCCATTCGCCGTGCAGAGCATGGTGATTCCCGACGTGCTCGCCGGGCACGACGTGCTCGCGCAGTCACCGACCGGCTCGGGCAAGACGCTCGCGTTTGGCGTGCCGCTCGTCGAGCGGCTGAAGGACTCGGACGCGCGGCCCTCCGCACTCGTTCTCGCCCCCACACGGGAGCTCGCGCTGCAGATCGTCGAAGACCTGCGTCCGATCGCCCATGCCAGAGCGCTGTCGATCGCGGCCGTCTACGGCGGCGCGGGGATCGTCAAGCAGGCACGTCTTGCCGGCCGCGCCCACATCCTCGTGGCGACGCCCGGACGCCTGCTGGACCTGATCGAGCGCCGAGATGTCTCGCTGGAGCGCATCCGCATGCTCGTCCTCGACGAGGCCGACAGGATGCTCGACATGGGCTTTCGCCCGGTCGTCGACAGGATCGTCAAGATGACCGCGGCGCAGCGCCAGACGCTGCTCTTCTCAGCCACGCTGCAGGGTGAGGTCGGACGCGTCGCAAAGGCCTACACGTCCAACCCACGCCGCCACGAGCACGCGCATTCCGCCGAGCGCAAGGGTGACGTCGAGCACCGCTTCGTCAGCGTGACGCACGAGGGCAAGGTCGCCCGCCTCGTGTCCGAGCTCGGCAACGCCGATCGCGGCCTGACGCTCGTGTTCGTGCGCACCAAGCGAGGCGCGGACCGCCTCGTCAAGCGCCTGGCCTCGAGCAGGGTGCACGCGGTCGCGATGCACGGCGACAAGTCCCAGGGCCAGCGCGAACGCGCACTCGCGAACTTCGAGTCGGGTGTGGTCGACACGCTCGTGGCGACCGACGTCGCGGCTCGCGGCATCGACGTCGCGGGCATCACGCACGTCATCAACTACGACGTTCCAGCCACGCGCGAGGACTACGTGCACCGCATCGGGCGCACGGCACGCGCGGGCGCGAGCGGCGTGGGTGTGACCCTCGTCGCGCAGGATCAGGCTCGCGAGCTGTCCTGCATGGTGAGCGAACTGGGCCTGGACCGCGAGCTCGAGCTCGCCGGGATGACCGCCGGAGCGTCCGCCGGCAACGCCGCGCGGCGAAGCAATCGGCGACCCAACCGGCAGAGCGGCGCCGCCGCACGAAACGGCGGGCAGTCACGAAACGGCGGGCAGTCGCGAAACGGCGGCCAGTCACGAAACGGCGGGCAGTCGCGAAACGGCGGCTCCTCACGAACGGGCGGGAAGCCTAGAGGGGGCGGCAAGTCGCGCAACGGGGAGACCCGTGGCGGGAGGACGTCCGACCGCTCGCGCTAGCGAGGGGGCGCGGTGGCCGTGCGGGGTCGTGCTCAGCTAACGTCGAGCGGGTGAGCACGCCGCGCACACCGGAGCAGCGGGCAGCTGCCCTCACGCGCGCCACGCACGAGCAGGATGGCGCCGAGGCCGAGCTGCTCGACAGTCGAGGCATCCTGCGCCTGCGCGCCCCGAACCCCGGGGCGCTGACGCTGTCGGGCACCAACACCTGGCTGGTCGGAAGCCGGCCGACGTGGGTGATCGACCCGGGACCGCTGCTCGACGCTCACCTGGAGCGTCTGTTCGCGGCAATCGACGAGCGCGGGGGGCTGGGCGGAGTGGCGCTGACGCACGATCACGGCGATCACGCCGAGGCGGTCGAGACGCTCCTCGGGCAGCACCCCGCACCGCTGGCCCGCGGCCGCGGCGGCTCTGACGTGACGCTCGCCGAAGGAGTTCGCTTCGGTCCCTTCGAGGCGCTCGCCACCCCCGGCCACGCCGCAGACCATTTCGCGCTGGTCGGCAACGACGCGTGCTTCACCGGCGACGCGGTGTTGGGCGAGGGCAGCGTCTTCGTGAGCCCTTACCCTGGCGCGATGTCCGGCTATCTGCTGGCGCTGGGCCGGTTGCAGCTGCGCGATGACTTCAGCGTCCTGTGCCCCGGTCACGGGCCTCCGGTGTGGGAGCCGCACGCGAAGCTGGAGGAATATCTCAACCATCGCATCGACCGTGAGAACCACCTGCTCCTCGCTCTCGCCGACGGCCGCCGCACGGTGGCGGAGCTGCTCGACGCAGCCTGGTCCGACGTCCCCGAGCAGCTACGGCCCGTCGCCGCCGTGACGCTCGCGGCGCACCTCGACAAGCTCGAGGAAGAGCAGATCCTGCCCGCCGGCGTCGAGCGGCCGAAGCTCGAGCACGCAGACTGGTGAGCATGCAGGCGCGAGGACCGCGAACCGACGCGACGGCCGGACCACCCACGCCAATTGGCGGTGGCGCCCAGGCGACGTCGCTCAACTCCCCGTTCCCGCCGATCGCCGACTACGGGTTCCTCACCGATTGCCACACGGGGGCCTTGGTCGCCTCCGACGGGTCGATCGAGTGGATGTGCCTGCCGCACTTCGACTCGCCGTCGGTGTTTGGGGCGATGCTCGACCGGGGGGCCGGCAGCTGGCGGGTGGGCCCCTACGGCGTTTACGTTCCGGCGGGACGGCGCTACATACCCGGGACGAACGTCATCGAGACGACGTGGATGACGCCCCAGGGCTGGCTGCGCGTGGTGGACGGGCTGACGATCGGCGACTGGCACGACAACAAGCACGGCTCGAGCCATACACGCCCTCCGACCGACTACGACGCCGACCACCTGCTGGTGCGGCTCGTCGAATGCGTCCAGGGCGAGGTTCAGGTCGAGGTCGTTTGCGAGCCGATGCTCGATTACGGCGTGACCGCGGCCGACTGGCAAACGGTGGAGTCCATGCCGGAGGGCGTGTGCGCGATCGACTGCAACCTGCTTACGACCGACGAGGTGCGCTCCGACTCGACCAACTTCAGGCTCTTCGCGGACGTGCGCATGGGCATCGAGGGCAACCGGACCCACGGCCGGCACACGATGGTCGAAGGCGAGAAGCGCTTCTGCGCCGTCTCGTGGACCGAGGGGCTCGGTGGACCCCACACGGCGGAGCAGGCCGAGGAGTCCCTGCGGCGTACGAGCCACTTCTGGCGGACCTGGATGGCGGACGGGACCTATCCCGACCATCCCTGGCGCGGGCATCTGCAGCGCTCCGCCCTGGCGCTCAAGGGGCTGACGTTCATGCCGACAGGCGCGCTCGTGGCGGCCCCAACCACGTCGCTGCCGGAGACGCCCGGAGGCGAACGGAACTGGGACTACCGCTTCTGCTGGATGCGCGACGCCTCGTTCACGCTGTGGGGGCTCCACGCCCTGGGCCTCGACTGGGAGGCGGACGACTTCGTCCAATACGTCGCGGACATGGGCCGCAACGATGACGGCTCGTTGCAGATCATGTACGGGATCAAGGGACAGATGGACCTGGCGGAGTCGACGCTCGACCATCTCCAGGGCTATGAGGGCGCCCGCCCGGTGCGCATCGGCAACGGGGCATACAAGCAGCGCCAGAACGACGTCTTCGGAGCGGTCCTCGATTCGGTCTACCTGCACTCCAAGAAGCGCGACCACATCCCCGAGCGACTGTGGCCGGTGCTGATCGATCAGGTGCAGTGCGCGTCGAAGGCGTGGCGGGAGCCCGACCAGGGCATCTGGGAGGCGCGCGGTGAACCCCGCCACTACGTCTCATCAAAGCTGATGTGCTGGGTCGCGATGGACCGCGGGGCGCGGCTCGCCGAACGCCGCGGGGAGCCGGAGCGAATCGAGGAGTGGCAGGCGGTCGCCGACGAGATACGCGACGACATCCTCACGCGCGGAGTCGACGGTCGCGGCGTGTTCCGCCAGCACTACGACACCGACGCGCTGGACGCCTCGACCTTGCTCGTGCCGCTGTTCCGCTTCCTGCCGCCCGACGACGAGCGCGTTCGCGCGACGGTGACGGCGGTGCGCGACGAACTGACCGAGGGAGGACTCGTGCTGCGCTACCGCACCGAGGAGACCGACGACGGGCTCCGCGGCGCGGAGGGAACATTCCTGATCTGCTCGTTCTGGCTCGTCTCGGCGCTTTCGGAGATCGGCGAGCACCGCGAGGCCGAGCACCTCTGCGAGCGGCTGCTCTCCTACGCCTCGCCGCTCGGGCTGTACGCCGAGGAGCTCGAGGCGTCCTCGGGGCGGCATCTCGGCAACTACCCACAGGCGTTTACGCACCTCGCGCTGATCAACGCCGTCAAGCATGTGATCGACGCGCAGCAGGAAAGCTGACGGCGCTCGCCCCGGTCATGCGCCCCGGCGCGGACGGCGAGCCGCGCCGACGCTGCCTCGGTCAGTACCCCGGCTCGCCCGGCAGCACGATGCGCGCGACCTCGCCCTCGAGGACCACGCGCGGCTCGATCGGCTGCACATCGCGCCCGCTTGCATGCGCGAGCAGCGCATCGACCGAGCGGAACTCGCCCAGCTGTTCGAGATGCTTGATCGTGGGGAACACGAGCTGGATGTCGCCGGTGCGGTGGGCGTCGATCGCGCCCGCCGGGGTGAACCAGCCGAGATCGACGCACTCCTGACCGTCGATCCGCGCCTCCTGCCCGGCGGGCAGCGAGGCGAGGAAGAAGTGCGTGTCGAAGCGGATCTTCACCTGCGCCGGCGTGATCCAGCGGGAGAACTTCACGAGCCCCGCGGCGTCCTGCAGCGTGATGGCGGCCTCCTCGCGCAGCTCGCGCACGGCCGCCGCGCGGTGGGCGCCGTCCCCGTCGCCCTCACCGGCGTCGACGGCTCCCCCCGGGAACACCCACACGCCGCCCATGAACCTCGCCTGCGGCGTGCGGCGCACGAGCAGCACCTCGAGCGCCTCGGCGCCGCCGCGGAGCAGGATCACGGTGGCCGCCTGGCGCACCGCGGCCGGCGGCCCGGGGTTGAACTCCTCGCCCGGTGCGGGACGCTCGTCGCTCGGGGAGGCGGTCATCGGCTGACCCTACCTGTCGCTAATCTTTTGCGTATGAGCACGACCACCGAGACCCTCCAGCGATGGATCTGCGAGTCCTGCGGCTACATCTACGATCCCGAGGACGGCGACCCGGACGGCGGGATACCGGCGGGGACGTCCTTCGAAGACATCCCAGACACGTGGTTCTGTCCGGTCTGCGGAGCGCGCAAGCGCGACTTCGTCGTCTACGAAGACTAGGGCCGCCTGACCGACTGGCCCCAACTGCTCGCGCTCGATCGTGAGCGCGTCTGGCACCCCTACGGCGCGCTGCCGGCGGCGAGCCCCCCGCTGCCGGTCGTCTCTGCCGCCGGTGTGCGCCTGAAGCTCGCCGACGGGCGCGAGCTGATCGACGGGATGGCCTCTTGGTGGTGCGCGATCCACGGCTACCGCAACCCGGCGCTGGACGACGCGGTGTCCGGGCAGCTGCAGCGGATGGCGCATGTGATGTTCGGCGGCTTGACGCACGAGCCGGCGGTGCTCCTGGCCGAGCGCCTGACCGACATGGCGCCGGCCGGGCTCGAGCGCGTGTTCTTCGCCGACTCCGGGTCGGTCTCGGTCGAGGTGGCGATTAAGATGTGCCTGCAGTTCCAGCGCTCCCGCGGACAGCCACGACGGACTCGGCTCCTCACCGTCCGGGGCGGCTATCACGGCGACACCTTCGGCGCGATGGCGGTCTGCGACCCGGTGGGAGGCATGCACAGCCTGTTCGCCGGCGTACTCGCCGAGCACGTCTTCGCGGAGCGGCCGCCGGACGGGTTCGGGAACGGTCTCGACGAGCGCTGGGCAGAGCAAGTGAGCGAGCTCCTCGCCGCGCACGCGCACGAGCTGGCCGCCGTGATCGTCGAGCCGGTGCTGCAGGGCGCCGGCGGGATGCGAGTGCACGCCCCCGAGTGTGTCGCGCTGCTGCGCACGCTGTGCGACGAGCACGGCCTTCTGCTCGTGCTCGACGAGATCGCCACGGGATTCGGTCGCACGGGGGCGATGTTCGCGTGCGAGCACGCGGGCGTCGCACCTGACGTGATGTGCGTGGGCAAGGCGCTGACGGGCGGATACATGACCCTGGCGGCGACCCTCTGTACCGCGGAGGTCGCCGAGGCCGTCAGCGCCGGCGAGGGCGGCGGCCTGATGCACGGCCCGACGTTCATGGCCAACCCGCTTGCCTGCGCGGTCGCGCTCGCCTCCCTGCGGCTGCTCGACGACGGTGCATGGCATGGCCAGGTCGGCGCGATCGAGCGAGGCTTGCGCGCCGGCCTGCAACCCGCGCGTGCGCTGCCGGGCGTGCGCGACGTGCGTGTGATCGGCGCGGTCGGTGTGATCCAGCTCGAGGATGAGGTGGACGTCGCCGCGGCCAGCGCGTCGGCCGTCGAGCGTGGCGTGTGGCTGCGCCCGTTCCGTGACCTGATCTACGCCATGCCGCCCTACGTGACCGGCGAGGAGGACCTCGATCGCCTCACTGGCGCGATGGTCGAGGCC